>JBJXHB010000167.1:0-40094 GCA_046160725.1 Aquabacterium sp. | reverse complement strand
CACCACCAACGCCATCCTGCAGCATGCCTATGAGGGCCTGACGCGCTACAACGTCAACTACGAGCCTGAGCCATCTCTGGCCACCAAGTGGACCTATCTGACACCCACGCACGTTCGCTTCGATCTGCGCAAAGGGGTGAAATTCCACGACGGGTCGCCTTCACCGCTGACGACGTGGTCTTCTCCTTCGGCCGCATCAAGCAGCCCCAGGGCACGATGGCCATCTATGTGACCGGCATCAGCGAGATCCGAAAAGTTGACGACCACACAGTCGACTTCATCCTTTCCGGCCCAAGCCCGATCCTGCTGCGCAACATCGGCGACTTCTTCATCATGAGCAAGTCGTGGGCGGAGAAGAACAAGACGACGAACGTCCAGGACTACAGGGCCAAGGAGGAGAACTTCGCGTCGCGCAATGTCAACGGCACCGGCGCCTATCGCATCACCGGCTGGACGCCTGACCAGAAGGTGACGATGACTGTCAACAAGGACTGGTGGGACAAGCACCAGGGCAATGTCACCGAGGTGGTCTACACGCCGATCAAGAGCGACTCCACCCGGGTCGCGGCCTTGCTTTCCGGTGACGTGGACATGGTCACCGACCTGCCGACCCAGGACGTCGCCCGCCTGCGCAATGACCCGAAGACCAAGGTGGTTGATGGCCACGAGGTTCGCACCATCTTCATCACGCTGGACCAGGGCAGCACCGAACTGAAGTACTCGGATGTCAAGGGCAAGAACCCCTTCAAGGACAAGCGCGTGCGCGAGGCCTTGAACATCGCCATCGACCGCGAGGCCATCAAGCGCAGCACCATGCGCGGCCTGTCGCTGCCGGCTGCCATCATGGTGGCGCCGGGCGTCAACGGCCATTCCGCCGACATCGACCAGGCGTTCAAGCCGGACCCGGACCGCGCACGCCGGCTTTTGGCCGAGGCGGGCTACCCGAACGGCTTCGAGTTCCAGCTGAACTGCCCGAACAACCGCTACGTGAACGATGAGGAGATCTGCCAGGCACTGATCTCGATGTGGGCACGCGTGGGCATGAAGGTCCGGCTGGCGGCCGAGCCGATGGCCACCTTCATCCAGAAGGTCCAGAACTTCGACACCAGCGCCTATATGCTGGGTTGGGGTGTGGCCACCTTCGACGGCCTGTACTCGCTGCAGAGCCTGGTCCGCACCAAGACCACGGGCGCGGACGGCAATTTCAACTTCGGCAAGATCAGCGACGCCAAGGTCGATGAGTTGATCGACAAGATGAAGACCGAGACCGACGTCACCAAGCGCAATGCCATGTTGCGCGAGGCCCTGGTCCGCACCCGCGACGAGCATCTGTACATCCCGCTGCACCATCAGCTGCGCCCCTGGGCCATGAAGCCGGGCGTGGAGACGCGGCATCGCGCCGATGACCGCCCGTCCGCACGCTATACGACCGTCAAGTAACCCAGCGCCGCATGGCGCAAATGCTGAGGGCCCCGCGGGGCCCTCTTCTTTTGTGCATCCTCAAGCCGTTGACGTCGCGTCAACGTCGGGCGGCTGACGCCGCCGATGCTGGTAGCGTTGCGGACGACGCCTCGGAGGCGGCTGGCGCCCGAGGCAGCGTTGTACTGCCGCCGACGCCCACGCTGACACCGCCACGACCCACAGCAACGCCGCCGGTCACACGGCCTTCGCTGTCGACGCCGACACCGATGCTGCCGATGCTGCCGACCGGTATCGAAAACCCCACGCCGGCGGCGCAGCCTGCCGTGGCGGCCGCGGCCAGGACGATCAGCAGCTTCGTCTTGTTTGGCATGGCGTAGAGGACTCAGGTTGCGTAGGCAGCACTAGGCAGCCAGCAAGCGCGCGTCGACCGGCAAGGACAACCGCTGGCGAGCGGCCACGTACTCCCGCCGTAGGCGCGCAATCAGTTGGGCTGCGGGCTCGACTCGCTTGACGGGACCAATGCCCTGGCCGCAGCCCCAGATGTCTTTCCACGCCTTGCGGCTGCTGCCGAAATTCATCTTGGTCGGGTCGCTCTGATCCAGGTTGTCCGGGTCCAGGCCAGCCTGGCGGATCGACGGCTTCAGGTAGTTGCCATGCACACCAGTGAACAGGTTTGAATAGACGATGTCATCGCTACTGCTGTCGACAATGCACTGCTTGTGCGCGTCGGTGGCACGCGCTTCTTCGGTCGCGATGAAGGCCGACCCGATGTAGCCGAAATCGGCCCCACAGGCCAGCGCCGCCAGCACCGCGTCGCCGCAGCCCATGGCGCCGGACAGCGCCAGAGGACCATCAAACCACTCCCGGATCTCATTGACCAGGGCGAACGGGCTCTTCGTACCGGCATGGCCGCCGGCGCCGGCCGCCACAGCAACCAGGCCATCGGCACCCTTCTCCACCGCCTTGTGCGCAAAGGTGTTGTTGATGATGTCGTGCAGCACCACGCCGCCCCACCCGTGGACGGCGTCGTTGACCTCGGTGCGGGCGCCCAGTGAGGTAATGACAACAGGCACCTTGTACTTGGCACAAACCGCCATGTCATGATCCAGGCGGTCGTTGGTCTTGTGCACGATCTGGTTGATGGCGTAGGGCGCAGCCGGTCGGTCGGGGTGCGCTCGGTTCCAGGCTGCGAGACCGTCGGTGATCTCAGCCAACCAGTCGTCGAGTTGCTCAGCCGGGCGCGCGTTCAGCGCCGGCATCGAACCGATCACACCGTTGGTGCACTGCGCCAGCACCAGCTTGGGGTTGCTGATGATGAACAACGGCGCGCCGATGATCGGCAGTTCGCACCCCTGCAGGACCGGCGGCAACGGCATCAGAAGGCCTCCAGCGGCATATCGGTCACTGCAGCGGCACCATGGACGATGGCATCACGCCAGGCCCCGCATCGAGTCAGGATGTGGTCGGCATGGAACCGGACGGTGGTCAGTTTGGCCTGCATGAACGCAGTGTCACGGCCCGCCGCGAGGTGCCCCTGTGCACGCAGCAACGCCCGTGCCATCTGCCAGCCTGAGACCACGGTGCCGGCGAGCATCAGATAGGGAACGCTGCCCGCGTAGGCGGCATTGGGGTCCGACCGGCTCGCCTTGGCAATGAACCCCGCGGCGTCCAAAAAGGCGGCTGTCGCTGTCTCCAGCCGGGCTGCGACGGCAACCGCCGCATCCCCCCCCTTGTGTGCCCGCAGCTCGGCGACCGTGCTGGAGATGCGCGCCGCCACGGCACGCGCCATAGCGCCGCCATCGCGCGCGGTCTTGCGTCCGACAAGGTCGTTGGCCTGGATCGCGGTGGTGCCCTCGTAGATCGTCAGGATCCGCGCATCGCGCAGGTACTGTGCCGCTCCGGTCTCTTCGATGAACCCCATGCCGCCATGCACCTGGATGCCCAGACTGGCCACCTCCAGGCTCATCTCGGTTGAGTAGCCCTTGACCAACGGCACCAGGAACTCGTAGAAGGCTTGGTTGTCGGCGCGTACGACGGCATCGGGGTGGGCATGGGCGGCATCGTAGGCCGCTGCCGCCACCATGGCCATGGCGCGGCAGGCCTCGGTCGTCGCCCGCATGGTCATGAGCATGCGGCGAACGTCCGGGTGGTGGATGATCGCCGCGGCCTTGGGGAGCGAGCCATCGACCGGCCGGCTTTGCACCCGGTCACGGGCGAAAGCCGCCGCCTTCTGGTAGGCGCGCTCGCTGATTGCCACGCCCTGGACGCCGACCGCGAACCGCGCGGCATTCATCATTACGAACATGTACTCCAGGCCACGGTTCTCCTGGCCGATCAGCCAGGCCTTGGCGCCGCCGTGGTCGCCAAACTGCAGCACGGCCGTTGGGCTGGCCTTGATGCCGAGCTTGTGCTCGATGCTCACGCAGTGCACGTCATTGCGGCTGCCGTCGTCCAGCATCTTCGGGCAGACGAACAGCGAGATGCCCTTGACGCCCTCCGGCGCACCCACCACGCGCGCCAGAACCAGGTGGACGATGTTGTCCGCCATGTCGTGCTCGCCGTAGGTGATGAAGATCTTGGTGCCGAACAACCGGAAGCTGCCGTCGGCCTGCGGCTCTGCCCTGGTACGCACCAGCGACAGATCCGACCCCGCCTGGGGCTCCGTCAGGTTCATGGACCCGGTCGAGCGACCGTCGATCATCGTCGGGATATAGGCCAGCTTCTGCGCATCGGATCCAGCGGTCAGCAAGGCCTCGATGGCGCCGTCCGTCAGCAGCGGACACAACGCAAAGCTCATGTTCGCCGCCTGGACCATCTCGCTGCAGGCGGCATGGATCAGCTTGGGCAGACCCTGCCCGCCATAGGCCACAGGATGTTGAAGCCCCTGCCAGCCGCCATCAACGAACTGCCGGAAGGCGCCCCGGAAGCCCGGCGTCGTCGTCACCACACCACCGGAAAAGGACGATGGCTGCTGGTCGCCAATGGCGTTGAGAGGCGCCAGAACGCCTTCGGTCAGCTTGGCGCACTCGTCCAGCACCGCACTAGCGGTGTCGGCACCGGCGTCCTCATATCCCGGCAACTGCGCTACGGCATCGAGCCCGGCCAGTTCGGTCATTGCAAACAGGAGGTCGTGGACAGGAGCACGGTAGGTCATGAAGGGGCTTTCGTACAAAGCAAGGGCGCCCATTGGGGCGCCCGAATCCGGCCATGCGACTGACCTGGCCTCAGAGCTTGGAAACGAGCTCCGGCACTGCGACAAACAGGTCCGCCTCCAGGCCGAAGTCGGCCACGCTAAAGATCGGTGCCTCTGCATCCTTGTTGATCGCGACGATGACCTTGCTGTCCTTCATGCCGGCCAGGTGCTGGATGGCGCCGCTGATGCCGCAGGCCACGTAAAGGCTGGGGGCGACGATCTTGCCCGTCTGCCCCACCTGCCAGTCATTGGGCGCATAGCCCGCATCCACCGCAGCCCGACTAGCGCCCAGCGCCGCCCCCAGCTTGTCGGCCAGCGGCGTCAGGACCTCGGTGAATTTCTCGCTGCTGCCCAGCGCACGGCCACCGGAAACGATGATGCGCGCCGCCGTGAGCTCCGGCCGGTCGTTCTTGGTCACCTCGCGGCCAATGAATGCGCTCTTGCCGGAGTCGGCCACCGCAGGCACCGTCTCGACGACGGCCTGGCCGCCCTCGGCCGAGGCTGCATCGAAGCCGGTGGTGCGAACCGTCAGGACCTTGGTCGCATCTGCGCATTGCACCGTTGCGATCGCATTGCCTGCGTAGATGGGGCGCTCGAAGGTGTCGGCCGACAGCACGCGCGTGACATCGCTGAGCTGCGCCGCGTCGAGCTTTGCGGCGACCCGCGGGGCGACGTTCTTGCCGCCCGCCGTGGCCGGAAACAGCACATGCGTGCAACCCGCTGCCACCGCCAGCACCTGCGCGGCCAGGTTCTCGGCCAGCCCGTCGGCCAGGCTGACGCCATCGGCATGCAGCACCTTTGCGACACCGGCAATGCGCGACGCCGCCTGCGCCGCATCCGCAGCGTTGTGGCCTGCCACCAGAACATGAACCTCGCCGCCACATTGCAATGCGGCTGTGACGGTGTTCAGCGTGGCGCCCTTGATCGACCGATGGTCGTGTTCCGCAACAACAAGGACAGCCATGTCAGATCACCTTCGCTTCGTTCTTGAGTTTGGCCACCAGCGTGTCCACATCCGGCACCTTGACACCAGCGCCACGCTTGGGCGGCTCGGTCACCTTGAGCGTTTTGATCCGAGGCGTGACATCGACGCCCAGATCAGCCGGCTTGAAAACCTCCAGCTGCTTCTTCTTGGCCTTCATGATGTTGGGCAGCGTCACATAGCGCGGCTCGTTCAGTCGAAGGTCAGTGGTCATGACAGCCGGAAGGCCCACCGATATCGTCTCCAGGCCACCATCCACCTCGCGCGTCACGCGGGCGCGGCCATCGACGATCTCGACCTTGCTGGCGAAAGTGGCCTGGGGCAGGTCGGCCAGTGCAGCCAACATCTGGCCGGTCTGGTTGCAGTCGTCATCGATCGCCTGCTTGCCAAGGATCACGAGGCCTGGCTGCTCCTTGTCGACCAAGGCCTTCAACAGCTTGGCCACGGCAAGCGGCTGCAGTTCAACATCGGTCTCGACCAGGATGGCACGATCGGCGCCGATAGCCATCGCCGTGCGCAAGGTCTCCTGGCACTGGGCAACGCCGCACGAGACGACGATGACCTCCGTCGCGGCGCCCTTTTCCTTGAGTCGCATGGCCTCCTCGACCGCAATTTCATCGAAAGGGTTCATGCTCATCTTGACGTTCGCAATGTCGACCCCGCTGCCGTCGGACTTCACGCGAACCTTCACGTTGTAGTCGACGACGCGCTTGACGGCTACCAGGACCTTCATGTGGTGCAGCTCCAGCTGGTGCCCTCTCGGGCGTGGGAATTGGGACCATTCTAGGATCGGCACCTTCCAGGACTCTGACCGCTTAAAGGGCCAGGCGATGAAATAGCACGATCGTTCGATTCTAGCGGCTGCGTGCTGCTTGCTCGGCCGCTGCGCGACCCCGCACCAGGTCGATTCGGGCAAGCAGGAACAGGCCAACAACAAAGAACAGCCCTGTCGACAGGATGGCCAGTCGATGGTTGCCACCACTGGCCCAGGCCACCACGCCATAGGTCAGCGGGCCGATGATGGCCGACAACCGTGTGGCGAAGATCCACAGACCGAAGAACTCGGCAAGCCGGTCCGGCGGTGCCAGCAACCCAGCCATGGCTCGGCCCACGGACTGGCTCGACCCCATGCAAAGGCCAGCCAGGACCGCCGCGCACCAGAACAACGGCTTGGTCGTGGACAGGTAGGCTAGGCTGGTCATGCACACCCAACCGACCAGCGTCACCGCCATGGCACGCTTGGCGCCCACGCGATCCTGGAAGTAGCCGAAGGCAAACGCTCCGACTGCAGAGGCAATGTTGACCAGAAAGATCAGCATCATGGTTTCGGCCTGCTGGAAGCCCAGCACCTGTTCTGCATAGATCGCAGCCAGTGCAATGACCACCGAAATGCCAGCCTGGTAGGCTAGGCCGCATGCCAGGAGCCAGCCGAAGTCCGTGAAGTCGCGCGCATGGGTCCAGGTCTCGCGCAGCCGACGCAACGATGCCGCAACACCCTGCGACGAGGCGGCGGGTTGGGCCACCGCCCGCTCGCGCAGCAGCCAAAACGTTACCAGCGAGGCCAGCCCGTAGATGACGGCCGTGAGCCACATGGTCACCGGGACAAACTCCGCTGCCGACGCGCCACGTGCCTGGGCCGACAGCACATAGGCCAGGCTCAACCCCAGCGTCAGCATGCCGCCAAAGTAGCCGAAGCTCCAACCCCAGCCGGACACCTTGCCGAGAGCCTGAGGGCGTGCCAGTTCCGGCAGGAACGCGGCGGTCAGACTCTCACCATAGGCGTAAAAGAGATTCGACAAAACGATGGCGACCACCGCCCAGACCATGTCCCCTCGCCCGGCGTAAGCCAGCGCGATGGTCGTGATGCAGCAACCTGCGGTGGACCAGAGCAGCAGGCGCTTCTTGGCGGCATGCAGGTCCGCATAGGCCCCCAATGCCGGCACCGTCAGGATGACCAGCGCATTGGACAGTGCCAGGGTTGCCGTCCAGGCCAAAGTCGCCCAGGGCGCGTTGCCGGCCACCACGCCGACGAAGTAGGCGTTGAATACAGCCGTGAGCACGACCGTCGTGTAGCCGGAATTGGCGAAGTCGTACATCGCCCATCCGAACACCTCACGCCGCCGCACGCCATCGTTCAACGCCGACGAATCGATCATCGCCATCGCCATCGCGGACCTCGCTTGCCCCGCGCGGCGGCGGGCGTCATGAAAGGCTGGTGCCCGGAACCGGGTTCGAACCGGTACGCCCTCTGTCGAGAGCGGCGGATTTTAAGTCCGCTGCGTCTGCCAATTCCGCCATCCGGGCAAGCGATCAGAAGCGAAAAGGCCCCGCGATGGCAACGCAGGGCCTTGAGATTCTGGAGGCGCGATCCGGAGTCGAACCGGACTAGACGGATTTGCAATCCGTTGCATAACCGCTTTGCTATCGCGCCGCTGGCGGAATTCTCACACAGCGCATCGCCATGCCGGCCTGCGCGCCAGAAACGAAGAAGGGAAGCCGGGGCTTCCCTTCATGATCTGGAGCGGGAGACGAGTCTCGAACTCGCGACCTCAACCTTGGCAAGGTTGCGCTCTACCAACTGAGCTACTCCCGCATCGCGCGACACTCTTCAGACATCGGCGAAAGGCACATTGTAGCAGCAGGATCCGCTCCCTTGGCAGGCGCGGCGCCCGACTGATCAATGCGGCAACGTGTCCGATGCCGCGACGACCGGCGCCGTCTCCGGTTTCGCGGCTGCGACCGTGGAAGCAGGCGGCTCATCCTCTGGCAGCGGCTGCGGCATACGCTCCAGTGCCAACTCCAGGACACGCTCGATCCAGCGCACCGGCACGATCTCGAGGTTGTTCTTGACGTTCTCAGGTATCTCCTGGAGATCTTTGACGTTCTCCTCCGGTATCAACACGGTCTTGATGCCACCACGAAGCGCCGCCAACAGCTTCTCCTTGAGGCCACCAATCGCCGTCACCTCGCCGCGCAGGGTGATCTCTCCCGTCATCGCGACCGTCGCCTTGACTGGGATACCGGTCAGGGTCGAAACAAACGCTGTGGTCATCGCAATGCCGGCACTCGGCCCGTCCTTGGGCGTCGCGCCGTCCGGCACGTGGATGTGCACGTCGCGCTTCTCGAACTGGTCGTCGCCAATGCCCAGACGTCGTGCGCGGGACCGCACCACAGAGCGCGCTGCCTCGACCGACTCCTTCATCACGTCGCCGAGAGAGCCGGTACGGATGATGTTGCCCTTGCCCGGCATCAGCGCGGCCTCGATGGTCAGCAGGTCGCCGCCCACCTCCGTCCAGGCAAGGCCGACCACTTGGCCGACCTGGTTGGTCTTCTCGGCACGGCCGAAGTCGAACTTGCGAACACCCAGGAAGTCGTTGAGGTTGTCTTCGCCAACCACCACCTTGTCGGTATAGGTGCCCAACTGGTGGCCCTTGACGACCTTGCGACAGATCTTGGAGACCTCGCGCTCCAGCGAGCGAACGCCGGCCTCACGGGTGTAGTAGCGCACCAAGCCACGGATTCCCGGCTCGCTGATCTCCATCTCATCGCTCTTGACGCCGTTGTTCCCGGCCTGTTTGGGCACGAGATAGCGCTGGGCAATGCTGAGTTTCTCGTCTTCGGTGTAGCCGGACAGCCGGATCACCTCCATGCGGTCCAGCAGGGCCGGCGGAATGCCCGCCAGCGAGTTGGCCGTCGCCACGAACATGACGTCGGACAGATCGAAGTCGACCTCGACATAGTGATCGCTGAAGGTGTGGTTTTGTTCCGGGTCGAGCACCTCAAGCAAAGCAGATGACGGGTCGCCCCGGAAGTCCATACCCAGCTTGTCGATCTCGTCCAAAAGGAACAGCGGATTGCGCGTACCGACTTTGGTCAGGCTTTGCAGCACCTTGCCGGGCATGGAGCCAATGTATGTGCGGCGATGACCGCGGATTTCCGCCTCGTCGCGCACACCGCCCAGCGCCATGCGGACGAACTTGCGTCCGGTCGCACGGGCCACGCTCTGGCCAAGCGAGGTCTTGCCCACCCCCGGCGGGCCGACGAGGCACAGGATAGGCGCCTTCAGCTTGTCCACACGCTGCTGAACCGCGAGGTACTCGAGGATCCGTTCCTTGACCTTCTCCAGACCCCAATGGTCCTCGTTCAGGACCTCCTCGGCCAAGGCCAGGTCATGCTTGATCTTGGTCTTCTTGGCCCAAGGCAGATTGACCAGGACGTCGATGTAGTTGCGGACGACCGTCGCCTCGGCTGACATTGGCGACATGAGCTTGAGCTTCTTGAGCTCACCCTCGGCCTTCTTCAAGGCCTCCTTGCTCATGCGCGCGCCCTTGATCTTCTTCTCAAGCTCCTCCAGGTCGGCACCCTCTTCACCGTCGCCGAGTTCCTTCTGGATCGCCTTGACCTGCTAGTTGAGGTAGTACTCGCGCTGGCTCTTCTCCATCTGCCGCTTCACGCGGCCGCGGATGCGCTTCTCGACCTGCAGGATGTCGACCTCGTGCTCAAGCAGTTCCAGGAGCCGCTCCATCCGCTTGGTCACCGGCACCAGGTCCAGCACCGACTGCTTGGCCTCCAGTTTCAACGGTAGGTGGGCCGCAATCGTGTCGGCCAGGCGCCCGGCGTCGTCGATGCCCGCGATCGAGGTCAGGATCTCGGGCGGGATCTTCTTGTTCAGCTTGACGTACTGGTCGAACTGCTGGGTCACCGCGCGCCGCAGGGCCTCGACCTCCGGCGATGCCTCGACTTCGGTGGCCACCGGCAGTACCTCGGCGCTGAAGAAGCCGTCGTTGTCCACGACGCCGCGGGTGTGGGCCCGCTGGACGCCCTCGACCAGCACCTTCACTGTGCCGTCCGGCAGCTTCAACATCTGAAGAATGCTGGAGACGCAACCGGTCTCAAACAAGTCCTCCGGCCTGGGTTCGTCCTTGCCGGCGGCCTTCTGGGCCACCAGCATGATCTGCCGGCCAGCCTCCATGGCCGCTTCCAGGGCCTTGATGGATTTGGGCCGCCCGACGAACAGCGGGATCACCATGTGGGGAAATACCACCACATCGCGTAGGGGCAACAGCGGCAACGTGACGGGTTCAGACGGCAGCACAGGATGTCCGGACATGTAGACCTCTCTTTCTCCGGCCGACATGGGGCCCGGGCGTTCGATTGCAAGTGCGACAGCGCAGTATGGACCCGCAGCGGGTCGCGCCTATCGCGGTATCGGCAGTTGGCAGCCCGTACTTCAGGCGCTGGCCTTGACCTGCTCGCGATACATCAGCAAAGGCTTGCCGCCTTCCTCGACGATGTGCTCGTCGACCACGACTTTGGTCACGCCATCCAGTGTTGGGAGGTCGAACATGGTGTCGATCAGCAACTGCTCGACGATCGAGCGCAAGCCGCGCGCGCCGGTCTTGCGTGCCAGCGCCCGGCGAGCGATCGCCGCCAACGCTGATGGACGAATCTCCAGGTCCACGCCGTCCATCGAAAACAGCTTCTGGTACTGCTTCAAAAGCGCATTCTTGGGCTCGGTCAGGATCTGCACCAGGGCGCTTTCGGTCAGCTCGCCCAGCGTCGCGACCACAGGCAGGCGACCGACCAGCTCAGGGATCAGACCGAACTTGATCAGGTCCTCTGGCTCTGCCCGGCGGAACAGATCCGCCGCGCGTTGCTCGGTCTTGCTCTGGACCGTGGCGCTGAACCCGATCCCGCCTTTTTCGGTGCGGTTCTGGATGACCTTTTCGAGACCATCAAATGCGCCACCGCAGATGAACAGGATGTTGGTCGTGTCGATCTGAAGGAAGTCCTGGTTGGGGTGCTTCCGGCCGCCCTGGGGCGGCACACTGGCCATCGTGCCTTCGACCAGCTTCAGCAAGGCCTGCTGCACACCCTCACCTGACACATCCCGTGTAATGGACGGGTTGTCCGACTTCCGGCTGATCTTGTCGATCTCATCGATGTAGACGATGCCGCGTTGAGCGCGCTCGACGTCATAGTTGCAGTTCTGAAGCAGCTTTTGAATGATGTTCTCGACGTCCTCACCCACATAACCGGCCTCGGTCAGCGTGGTCGCATCTGCGATGACGAACGGAACGTTGAGAAGACGCGCCAGTGTCTGCGCCAGCAAGGTCTTGCCGGAGCCCGTTGGGCCGATCAGCAGGATGTTGCTCTTGCTGAGCTCGACGTCCTCCTTGGCCCCGGCAACACCCATAAAGCGCAGCCGCTTGTAGTGGTTGTAGACCGCCACGGCAAGCGTCCGCTTGGCGGGCTCCTGACCGATCACATACTGGTCGAGACTGGCCTTGATTTCCGCGGGTACCGGCAGGTCGCTCTTGACCGCCTTGCCAGCCGCAGTGTCGGTCGGCGACTCATCGCGGATGATGTCATTGCACAGCTCGATGCACTCGTCGCAGATGAACACCGATGGGCCGGCGATAAGCTTCTTGACCTCATGCTGGCTCTTACCGCAGAAGCTGCAGTACAGAACCTTCTCGCTGGAACTACCCTTCTTGTCGGCCATGTGCGGGTGCTGCGCCTGCTGGTTGCACGGGTGCGGAGAATGATAGTGCAACGCCCTGGCGCCGGCGGACCGACGCGGGCGGGACGGTCTATATCAGGACCGCTTCGCCAGGACTTGATCGATCAGCCCGTAGTCGCGTGCCTCATTGGGTGACATGAAGTAGTCGCGCTCCATATCGGCCGTGATCTTTTCAAGGGTCTGGCCGGTACGGTCGGCATAGATGCGGTTGAGTTGTTCGCGCGTCTTGATGATCTCGCGCGCCTGGATCTCGATGTCGGTCGCCTGTCCCTGAGCGCCACCAGACGGCTGGTGAATCATGATGCGGGAGTTCGGAAGCGCGAACCGCTTGCCCTTGGCGCCGGCCGCCAACAGGAAGGAGCCCATGCTGGCCGCCATGCCCATGCACAAGGTCGACACATCCGGCTTGATGAAGTTCATGGTGTCAAAAATCGATAATCCGGAGCTCACACTGCCCCCAGGCGAGTTGATGTACAGCCAGATGTCCTTGTCCGGGTTCTCGCTTTCCAGGAACAGCAGTTGCGCCACCACGAGGTTGGCATTCTGATCGTTGATCGGTCCCACCAGAAAGACGACACGCTCGCGCAGCAGTCGGCTGTAGATGTCATAGGCGCGCTCGCCGCGCCCGGACTGCTCGATGACGATAGGCACCATGCCGAGGCTCTCGGTGTGCAACGCGCTCATGCGATTCCTTGAATGCTGATGTAGGGGATCGGTTGATTATGTCGTGACCGGAAGGCCAGCCGGCGCCAAGAGAAACAGGGCGCCGACCGGTCAGTCGTGCGCCCTGCGGCAGGACCGTGCGCCCGGTGGGCGGCGCCGGAAATCAGGCCGTCATCAACTCGTCGAACGGCACCAGGCGATCCTCGACCTGCACCTTGCCCAAGACGAACTGCGTGACGTTGTTCTCGATCACGACAGCCTCGACCTCCGACATGCGCTGGCGGTCGGAGAGGTACCAGCGCATCACCTCGGCCGGCTTCTCGTAGCTCTGAGACAGCTCCTCGATGTGAGCTTGCAACTGCTCGGGCTTGGCCTGCAATTGGTTGGTCTTGACCAGCTCGGCCACCACCAGACCCAATCGAACCCTGCGCTCGGCCTGAGTCTTGAACAGGTCCGCCGGAATCTCGGCCTTGTCGGCGTCCTTGACACCACGCTGCTTGAGGTCCTCACGGGCCGCACCAATCATGCGCTCGATTTCCGACTGAACCAGTGCATTCGGGACGTCCAATTGGGACACCGTCAGCAGGCCGTCCATCACTGCCCCCTTGTTGCGGCCGAGCACGCGGAACTTCACTTCGCGTTCAAGGTTCTTCTTGACGTCGGCGCGCAGCGCGTCGACGGTCGGCTCCGGTATGCCCAAGGTCTTGATGAAGGCCTCGTCCACGTTGGGCAGGTGCTGCGCTTCGACCTTCTTCACCGTGACCAGGAAGTCGGCTTCCTTCCCGGCCAGTGTGGTCTCACGATAGTCCGCCGGAAAGGTCAGTGGGAACGTCTTTGAGTCACCGACCTTCATGCCGCGGACGGCCTTGTCAAAGGACTCCAGCATCTGCCCCTCGCCAATGATGAACGCAAACGCCTCGGCCTTGCCACCATCGAAGGGCTCACCGTCGATCTTGCCTTCGAAGTCAATGGTGACCCGATCCGTCTCGACGGCGCCTTCGGCCGCAGGGCGTTGAGCAAAAGTGCGGCGTTGCTTGCGCAGGATTTCGACGGTGCGGTCGATCGCGGCCTCGGTGACCTCGGTGGCGACCCTCTCAACCTTGACCGAGCCAAGGTCGCCGATCGAGACCTCTGGATAGACCTCGAATGTCGCGTCGAAGGCCATCTGCCCTTCCGGGGCCTCATTCTTCTGCTCGATGCGGGGCACGCCTGCAACCCGAAGCTTGGCCTCGTTGGCCGCACGGCTGAACACTTCGCCCAGCTTGTCGTTCACGACCTCGTACTGGACCTGATATCCAAAGCGCTGGGCCACCACCGACATCGGCACCTTACCAGGTCGGAAGCCATCGGCCTTGACCGTACGAGCGAGCTTACGCAGCCTCGCGTCGATCTCGGTGCCCACCTCGGTGGCGGCGATGGTGAGCGTGATGCGGCGCTCGAGTTTGTCCAGGGTCTCAACGGTGACGGTCATGATCGATGGCTGATTCTGATGTTCTGGTGCGCGGGGCCGGACTCGAACCGGCACGCCTTTGAGGGGCGTCAGGACCTAAACCTGGTGCGTCTACCAATTTCGCCACCCGCGCGGACCAGGGACGGCCGCTAACGGGTCAGGCGGGGCCTGCGCACCGGCCGGGGCAGCCCCGGGAAAGCCGGCGATTCTATCCGCCGGCCAGCACCTCACGCCGAACCCTGAACCAAGCGGCATACATGGCCGGCAGTGCCAACAGTGTCAGCGCCGTTGCCACGATCAACCCGCCCATGATCGCCACGGCCATCGGACCCCAGAAAACGCTGCGGGTCAGCGGAATCATCGCCAGCACCGCCGCCGCCGCTGTCAGCACGATCGGCCGGAAGCGCCGGACCGAGGCTTCAACGACGGCATCCCAGGTCGCCACGCCGCGTCGCCGATCCTGTTCGATCTGATCGATCAGGATCACCGAATTGCGCATGATCATGCCGGCCAACGCGATAAAGCCCAGCAGCGCGACAAAGCCAAAAGGGCGGTTGAACAGCAGCAGCGCCGCCGCGACGCCTGCGATACCCATGGGCGCCGTCAACAGCACCAGCACCGCACGCTGAAAGCTCTGCAATTGCAGCATCAGCAACGTCAGCATGATGAAGGCCATCAGAGGAACTCCGGCGGCGATGGACCCTGTGCCCTTGCTGCTCTCTGCGACGGCCCCGGCGACCTCGATGTCATAGCCCGGTGGCATCGCAGACCGCAGCGCATCCATCTTGGGCGCCAGTTGCCGGGTCACCGTCGGCCCCTGTACGCCGTCGATCACGTCGCCCTGGACCGTGATCGCAAACTTCCGGCCCTCGCGCCACATCACGCCCGGCTCGAAGGTCAGACGAGCCTGGGCTACCTGGGTCATGGGCACGGACCGCCCGTTGGCCGTCGGCAGGTAGGCGTCGGCCAGGTCGTTTATGGTGTTGCGCTCCTCCAGCGGCTGGCGCAACACGATGTCAACCAGCTTGTCGCCCTCACGATACTGGCCGATGGTGACGCCACTCAGGTTGACGCGTGAAGCCTGGGCAATCGACTGACTGGTGACACCCAGGGCCCGCGCCTTGTCCTGGTCGATGTCCAGTCGCAACGCCTTGATCGACTCGTTCCAGTTGTCGTTGACGCCTCGCATCAATGGATGGTCGCGGAGCTCGGCCTTTGCGCGGTCTGCCCAATGGCGGACCACCACCGGATCCGGACCCATCACCCGGAACTGCACTGGGTATGGCACTGGCGGGCCGTTGGGCAACAGCTTGACCCGCCCGCGAACCTCCGGGAACTCGCTGGCCAACAAGGCTGGCAGCGCCAGACGAAGCCGCTCGCGTGCCTGAAGGTCGACCGGCAGCACGATCGACTGCGAGACGTTGCTCTGGGGAAATATCTGATCCAGCGGAAGGTAGAACCGCGGGACACCGGAACCGACCCAGGTCGTGACCGATGAGACGCCATCCTCCATGCGCAGCCGTGCCTCGAAGCGTTTGGCCAGCGCTTCGCTCTCGCGCAGCGTCGACCCCTCGGGCAGCCAGAGATCAACCAGCACCTCGGGCCGGCTGGAGTCCGGGAAGAACTGCTGCTGAACACGACCCATCCCGGCCACCCCCAGGCCGAAAATCAGCACGGTCAGGCCAATCGTCACCCAGCGATGGCGTACGCATGCATCCACCAGCGACCGGAAGCGCTTGTAGAACGGGGTATCGAACAGCTCATGCGCGCCACCTCCATCGGCATGGCTGCGCGTGCGCAGCAGCGCGGCACCGAGGTACGGCACGAAGTAGACCGAAACCAGCCATGAGATCAGCAAGGCAGCCGTCGTGACGGCGAAGATCGCAAACGTGTACTCACCGACGGTGGACCGGGCAAGCCCGATCGGCAGGAACCCGACCGCGGTGATCAGGGTTCCGGTGAGCATCGGCATCGCCGTGGCTTCGTAGGCGAAGGTCGCGGCGCGCACCTTGTCGTAGCCCTCTTCCAGCTTGCGGACCATCATCTCCACCGCAATGATGGCGTCATCGACCAGTAGGCCCAGCGCAATGATCAATGAGCCCAACGAGATCTTGTGCAGGCCCACGCCCCAGTAGTACATGGTGACAAACGTCACCGCCAGGACCAGCGGGATGGTGATGCCCACCACCAGGCCCGGCCAGACATCGATACGCAACGGTCGCGTATGCAACCCAAGGCTGACGAAGCTGACGGCGAGCACCACCGCCACCGCCTCGACCAGTACCTTGACGAACTCGTTGACAGACCGGGACACCGCCTGCGGCTGGTCCTGGATCTGGCTCAGCTCGATGCCGACCGGCAACTCCGCGCGCAACTGGCTGGCAGCGGTCTTGAGTGCATGTCCCAGTTCGATGATGTCGCCGCCCTTGGCCATGGACACGCCAAGCGCGATCACCTGACGCCCCTGGTGCCGGACCTTGACCGCGGGCGGGTCGATGTTGGCGCGCCGGATCTCGGCGATGTCGCTCAAGCGAAGCGAGCTGGCGACGCCAGTCGCTGGGTTGATGGCACGGATCGGCAAGGCGCGCAGGTCGTCAACCGAGCCGAAGGTGCCCGCGACCCGGATCTGCAGGTTCTGCTGTCCCGCATCCAGCACACCGGCACCCTCCACCGCGTTCTGTGCCGCCAGTTGCCCCAGCACCTGGTTCATGTCCAGTCCCATTTGTGCCAGTCGACGCTGGGACACTTCGACAAAGATCTTTTCGGGCTGCACACCGAACAGCTCGACCTTGGCCACGTCGGGTACGCGCAGAAGCTGCGAGCGCACACGGTCGGCGTAAACACGAAGCTCCTCATCACTGAAGCCGTCTGCAGACAAGGCGTAGATGGTGCCGAAGACGTCGCCGAACTCGTCATTGAAGAACGGGCCGACCACGCCCTGGGGCAAGGTTCCGCGCATGTCACCGATCTTCTTGCGGGCCTGATACCAGACGTTGGTCACCTCCTTGGGCGGCGAGCTGTCCTTCAGCTGCAGGATGGTCAGCGACTCGCCAGGCTTGGTATAGCTGCGCAGGACATCGGCGTAGGGAACCTCCTGCAGGGTCTTCTCGATCCGGTCGGTGACCAGGTCCGCCATCTGCTGGGCCGACGCACCCGGCCAGAACGCCTGCACCACCATGGCCCGGAACGTGAACGGCGGGTCCTCGTCCTGGCCGAGCTGGAAATAGGCCGCGAAGCCCAGCACCATGAGCACGACCATCAGATAGCGCGTGAGTGCAGGATGCTCCAGCGCCCAGCGCGAAATGTTGAGGTGTCGCTGCGTGTCCGCCTGGGGACGACCAGCGCCTGGCTCCTGCGACGCGCTCATCGCGATGCCCCAGCGGCGGCCGCGGGCGCCGTACGGCCCGGCGCAGTGGACGCACCCGTCGCGTCAGCCTGCCGGCGGACCTTCTGTCCCGGCGACAGCACATGGACGCCAGCCGTGACGACGACATCGCCCTGCCGGACACCGGAGGCCACAATGGCATCGTTGGCCTCAGCGCCGGCGACCTCGATCGATGCCGTCCTGACCGTCGAGGTTGCCCCATCGAAGAGCCAGACCGCCGGCTTGCCCTGATGCTCGAAAATGGCGGCCAATGGCAACCGGATCGCCGGCTTCGGTACCGCCTTCAGTGCGATGCTGGCGCTTTGCCCAATGCGAACTGGTGCTGCGCCCAGGTCGGCCTTGACCAGGAAGGTGCGGGTCGATGCATCGGCGGCCGGCGCGACTTCGCGGACGGTGGCGGGCCAACGGGTCGTCGCATCACCCCAGACGGACAGCTGTAGCGCGCCGGCCCGCCCGGTCAACGCGCGGATGGCTGAAACCTGGTGTTCGGGCACCGCAAAGACCGCATCCCTGGGTCCGTCATGGGCCACCCGGATAACGGGCATGCCCGCTGACACCACCATGCCGGGTTCGGCGTCGACAGCGACCACGACGCCAGCTCCGTCAGCGACCAATTGGGCATAGCCGGTCTGGTTGCCTTGGACGTCAGCCTGCGCGATGACCTGAGCGGTCTGGGCGCGAGCCACCTTGAGCGCGGCCTCGCGGCGATCCAGGTCCCAGGCACTGATGAATCCCTGCTCCCGGAGGTCCTTGAACCGCTTGAACTCGGCCTCCGCCTGCTCCAAAGAGGCGCGCGCGGAACTCAACCCGGCCTGAGCGGCCTGTTCCGCCAGGCGCAGGTCGCGTGCGTCGAGTTGCGCCAGCACCTGTCCCTTGCGCACCGGTTGTCCGACATCGACCTGACGGGCGATAACCTTGCCCGGAACCCGGAACGACAGACGCGACTCGGATCGGGCCTTGATCTCGGCCGCAAACTGCTGCCCTGCCGCGACGTCGGTCACCTGGACCACCTGTGTTCGGACCGAACGGATCGGCTCGTCGACCACGGGCTTTGGCGTACATGCCGCCATCGTCCAACCCAGAACCGCGGCGACGGCATACACCGTCGCTCTTGCTTGACCGCTTGGCTTCATGCCCTTCCTGACCACTTAATGACTGACCAGTCAGTAATATAGGAGCCGGCTTATCCCCTGTCAAGGCGAGCACGCCTTGCCCCCAGGCCTTCGCCGGCGCACCGACTTTGAAAATCACTTCCCGAGAAAACGCACCGAACCGACGCAACAGGTCGGCCGCGACAATCACACCGTGAGCGTCGATCACTACGAGAACTTTCCTGTCGCCTCCTGGCTATGCCCGCCGGAGCTGCGCCCTGCTGTCCGCGCCATCTACCGGTTCGCCAGGACGGCAGACGACCTGGCGGACGAAGGCGATTTCGGACCGGAGCAGCGCCTGCGCGATCTGGCGTTTTTCCGCCAGGGCCTGGAAGGCGCCGTCCAGCGCGCCCACCATGCCGCCCATGACCGATGGCCCGGCTTGTTCGAGGACCTCATGGTCCAAGTGCGGCTGCATCAACTTGGAGAGCACCACCTGCACGCCTTGCTTGATGCCTTTGTGCAGGACGTCGCGCAGCCAATCTACCGAGATCGGGCTGAGTTGCTGGCCTACTGTTCGCGCTCAGCCAACCCGGTCGGCCGACTGCTGCTTCAGCTGTATCGCGTTGGCGACCAGGCCAGCGTCGCTCGGTCGGACGCCATTTGCACGGCACTGCAGTTGATCAACTTCTGGCAGGACCTCAGCGTCGACCTCCCCAGGGGAAGGATTTACCTGCCATGGGCCGACGCGGCGTCGCACGGCATTGACCTGTGCGCACCTGGCAGTTTGCGCGACAGCCCTGCCACGCAGGCACTTGTCAAAGACTTGTGCCAGTGGTCAAACGCCTTGATGCGTGAAGGTGCGCCACTTGCCCTGCAGTTGCCCGGGCGCGCCGGCTGGGAATTGCGGGCCGTCGTCCAAGGCGCCATGCGCGTGCTTGAGAGAATCGAGAAGATGGACTATCGAACGCTGGACCGCCGGCCACGCCTGCATGCCTGGGACCTCCCGTTGCTGGCCTGGCGGGTGTGGCGCATGGGCAACGCGCCATGAACATCGTCAGAGGTGGCCGATGACAGCCCAGGCGCCGTTGCCCACGCCGCAGGCCTATGTGCAAGCCAAGGCAGCGGGCAGTGGGTCGTCGTTCTACTACGCCTTCCTTTTCCTGCCGGCACCTCGACGGGCCGCCATCACCGCGTTCTACGCTTTCTGCCGCGAGGTGGACGACGTCGTGGATGAGGTCTCGGAGCCCGGTGTTGCCGCGGTCAAATTGGCATGGTGGCGCCAGGAGGTGGCGCAGGCCTTCGACGGAAAGCCGACTCATCCCGTTCTGCGGGCCCTGATGCCCTGCGTCACCACTTATGGCATTGAGGCCCGCCACCTCCATGCTGTCATCGACGGCTGCGAGATGGACCTGCGCCAGAACCGCTGGCTGGACTACCCGGCGCTGCAGAGCTACTGCCACCTGGTCGCCGGCATGGTGGGCGAGGTTGCAGCGCGCATCTTCGGAGATGTGGACGATGCGACCGTCGCCTATGCGCACAGGCTTGGTCTTGCCTTGCAGCTGACCAACATCATCCGCGACGTCGGCGAGGATGCCCGCCTTGGCCGCATCTACCTCCCCCAGGCAGAGATGCAACTTTTTGACGTCAAGGCACATGAACTGCTCAAGCGTGAAGCGCCCTGGGGCTATAGCGATCGTTTCACGGCATTGATGCATTACCAGACCGAACGGGCACAGCGCGTCTATGACGAGGCGTTTGCGCTTCTGCCGCCAGCCCGACGAGCCGAGCAGATACCCGGGTTGATGATGGCGCACATCTACCGCACGCTCCTGCGAGAGATCGAAGCGGACCACTTCCAGGTGCTTCACCAGCGCACGTCGCTGACACCGGTGCGCAAGCTCTGGATCGCGCTGCGCACACGCTGGCGCGGCCATTGAGGTCGGCCATGCAATTGGCGGTGGTCGGCGCCGGCTGGGCCGGGCTGGCCTGCGCGGTGCAAGCGGCGCGCCAGGGCTGGCATGTCACCGTCTTCGAAGCCGCTCGTACGCCGGGCGGCCGAGCGCGCACCCTTGTTCGGGCCGATGGTCAGTGCTTTGACAACGGCCAGCACATCTTGGTGGGCGCATATCGGGAATGCCTGAGCATGATGCGCATGGTCGGCGTGGACCCCGCAGTGGCGCTGGCCCGCCTGCCGCTGGCATGGCGTTTCCCAGACGGCACAGGTCTATCCCTGGCTCCTGGTCCGCCCACCTGGGCCTTCCTTCGCGGCGTCATAGGCGCCAGCGGCTGGTCCGCGCGGGACCGCCTGGGCATGCTTCGGTTGGCCTTGGGTTGGCGGTTGGCCGGCTTCGACTGTGAACCGACCCAAACTGTTGCAGATCTCGGGCGCGGCGCGCCACAAGCGGTTCTGCGAGACTGGCTAGAGCCGTTGTGTGTGGCCGCCCTGAACACGCCGGCGGACCGTGCCAGTGGCCGCGTCTTCCTGCGCGTGTTGCGAGATGCGGTGTTCGGCGGGCCTGGTTCGTCTGACCTGCTGCTGCCGCGGACCGGCCTGTCCGAGCTGTTTCCTGAACCAGCCATGCGCTGGCTGGTCGCGAATGGTCAGCATGTCCGGACAGGCACGCTTGTCCAAGGTCTGGATAGGGCGGTTGACGGCCGGCCCACCATCGAGGGGCATGTCTTTGATCAGGTCGTGCTCGCCACCGGCGCGACCGCGATGGCCCGACTGACCGCGAACATCAATCCAGAATGGTCGCGTCAGTGCGCAACGCTGGAGCATCAGGCCATCCTGACGGTCTATATCGCGGAACCGGCGCTGCGTTTGACACAGCCCATGACGGCGCTGCGTTCTGGCGTGCATGGCCCAGCCCAGTTTGTCTTCGACCTGATGGTCCTCGGACATTCGGCACCGCTGTTCGCGTTTGTCGCCAGTGCGGCCGATGTTGAACTGCGCGAAGGCGTGGTCAATGCCGCCGAGCGAGTGCTGAGCCAGGCCCGCAATGCTTTCCCTGGGTACTTTGGCCAATCCACGGTCAGTCATGCGGCGGCCGAGCGACGGGCCACGTTTGCGTGTACCCCTGGTCTATGTCGTCCGGGGAATCGCGTCACCGGCCACGTTCTGGCAGCCGGTGACCATCTGGACGGTCCCTATCCGGCGACGCTGGAGGGCGCCGTTAGGTCTGGCCTGGCGGCGGCGACGTGCGTGGGGCCCGGGTTGAACCGCACAGGCCAGCCGTTGGTTTGAACGAACTCGCGGCGGCGGCAGTCATGGCTTCCGCCCAAACGGTGCGGCCAACGGTTCGCCGGCAAACAGGCCTTGCTGCGGCCAAGCGACGCTTTTCCAATAGGCCTCAATGGCGGTGGAACCTTGGGCGTAGTGAAGCAACAACAGCTGCGGATGGGGGAACTTCTGCAGGTGGTTGCACGGCTCGCTGACGTTGCCGTAGCTGGCTGTGGCACCAGACCGGATCCAGTCGAGCACCGTCGATTGGGAATGGCGGTCATGGAGAACGCCGCCGTAAGAGGTCAGATGGTCGGCCAGAGCGCCCGGCAGCCAATGCAGACCACCCAATGGCTCCATACTCGCCGTGGAGCCTTGCACCATCACCAGCCGCGGCAATGTCGGAAGTTGGTCCGTCTCGGCGATCACGATCTCCAGTCCCGCGCGTCCGATGGGTCCTGAGGCAGGATAGGTCGTGGCTCTCACGTTTCGTCGGCGATCAGCCGACGTCAAGAGTGCCACGGTCGCCGACGGAGCCCCGCGAAGTCCGAGTGTTCCGTCCGAGGCCACGCCGCGATCAATCATCTGCCGAGCCTCCTCAACCGAGCCCGCAGCCAGGTGCATCGACGGCCGGACCCCATGGTCCGTGAACGGCTGTGATGTGGCGTTGTTGAACAGCGGCGAAGGCCGTGTCCGCTCGCAGCTGCGCTTGCACAGGTTGTCGTCCAGCCCCAATGCCAGCGCGCCCGTGACACTGTGGCAATCCACGGACCATGGCTTCACCCAGGCCAGGGCCAACGCCTGGATCTCTGGACCGAAATGGCCATCGATCCTGGCACGTAGGGCCAGCAACTCTGACGCCTTCATTCGATCCTGAACAGGCAATGTGACTTCCAGCACCTGAGTCGGACTCAGTCCACGCCGCTGCTGGTAGTAGCGCCCCACTTCCACCGAGTAGGGATCGGCCATGTTGATCACCAGGCCGATATCACGGGGCATCAGACGACCCTTGATCCGCGGCACCTTGATCCAGGCCGCGGGTGTGCGTGTCTTGGTCGGCTCGGTCGCCATCGCCGGCCTTGGTGCGCTCGCTCGCTGCTCGGCCGAGACCGATTGGGCTGCCGGCTGCGCCATGGCGGCCCAGCTTGACGCACACAGGACCGCCAGATGGAACCACCTCCAAGCATGTCGGAATGCAAAGTGCTTCATCACAATGCAAAATCGCATGACTTTGAGGGCACGCTCATGCAACGTCAGAAAGAAGAACACGCACCGGCCATCCAGGTATTGGAGCGCATGTTCAAGTTGCTCGATGTCCTGGCTGGACACCCTGATCCTGTGGCGCTGAAAGACATCAGCGAACGAACCGGTCTTCATCCATCGACCGCGCATCGGATCCTCAATGATCTTGCATTGGGCCGATATGTCGAACGACCGGAAGTAGGCAGTTATCGGCTCGGGATGCGCCTGCTGGAGCTGGGCAATCTGGTCAAGGCGCGACTGGATGTGCGCGACGCAGCGTTGGCGCCCATGCGGGAACTGCACAAACTGACTCACCAACCCGTAAACCTTTCGGTCCGGCAAGGCGACGAGATCGTCTATATCGAGCGCAGCTACAGCGAGCGCTCTGGCATGCAGGTGGTGCGTGCCATCGGAGGGCGCGCGCCACTGCATCTGACATCAGTGGGCAAGTTGTTCCTGGCGGCAGACGACCCGCAACGGGTGCGGGCCTACGCAACGCGGACCGGGCTTGCCGGCCACACTCGCAACAGCATCACCGACCTGACCCGTCTGGAGCGTGAACTTGGGCTGGTTCGCCACACGCACTTGGCCCGCGACGACGAGGAGCTTGAGCTCGGCGTGCGCTGCATGGCCGCCGGCATTTACGACGACCAGGACCGCCTGGTCGCCGGCCTGTCGATCTCGGCACCTGCGGACCGGCTGGAGGAGTCGTGGGCCGAGCGCGTCCGCGACACCGCTGCCCGCATCAGCCAGACGCTTGGGCACCACGGTTGATGCGCGCCGCGCCCCAGCCAACCAGCTGAAGACTTGGTCCGAACTCAGCTCCGTGGCAATTCGATAGCGGCCGGCAGCGCCGCAACCCCTTGCAACCAACGGCGGATACGCTCGGCGTCGCCAATTCGGGAGTACCGCCCGGCCGAATCCAGAAGGACCATGATCAGGTTGCGGCCCGCCAGCTGGGCCTGCATCACCACGCATCGACCGGCCTCCGAGATGTAGCCCGTCTTCTGTAGACCAATGGTCCAGGTCGGATTTCGAATCAGACCGTTTGTATTGCGGAAGCTCATCACCCTTGTGCCGACGGCCACCTGTGCCTCGGCCGAGGTGGACCAGTCGCGCAGATGCTCATGCTGCATGGCCTCCCGTACCAACAAGGTGAGGTCATTGGCGCTGGATCGGTTGGAGCTGGACAGCCCGGTGGGTTCGATGAAGCGGGTGTCGCCCATGCCGAGCATCTCGGCCTTTCGGTTCATTGCTTCCACAAAAGCAGACAAACCACCCGGGAAGTACCGACCTAGCGCATGCGCGGCCCGGTTTTCAGACGACATCAAAGCCAGATGAAGCATCTCGCGCCGAGTCAGCTCGGTACCCACCTTCAAGCGCGACCGGCTGCCCTTTTCGGTATCGACATCTGCCTGGCTGATCACCAAGGTCTGGTCCAAAGGCAGGTCCGCCTCACTGACCACCAGGGCCGTCATCAGCTTGGTGATGGACGCAATCGGCAGCACCGCCTGGGCGTTCTTGCTCAGCAGCACTTCATGTGTGTCCTGGTCGACCACCAGAGCCACACTGGATTTCAGTTCGAGCGGGTCCTCGGTGCCTTTCAGGCCTTGACGCTGTCCCAGCGACGGCCGTGCAGGGGCCTCCCGAGCGGCCTTGGCCGCCACCGGCCTTGCCTTTGGAGGCGTCTTGGCCACCGCCTTGGCCACCGGCTTGGCTGCCGGCTTGGCTGCCAGCTCCCCTCTCATTTTCGCGGTAGAGGAGTCAGAGGCCCCCCAGGCGACAGGGCTGGTGAGAAGGACAGCCAAGGCAACGATCCGGCCCAACCAATTCTTGTTCATGGGTCTCGCTATCCCGATAGATCAAGGTTGCCGAACCCAAGACAACCAAAGACCGGATCTTAGTTCAGAGGGAAAATGCGCACAAGATCAACAACTTGCACGCACCTCCTAAAGCAGAACCGGGAAAACCCGGCTCTTCTGCTCGGCACCAGCTGCGCGGATGTGTCTTGCAGACCGTGGCTATCCCTGGGCCGCAACTCGGTCGAGTTTGCTGTGCAACTTGTTGAGTGCAGCGAGATAGGCCTTGGCCGAGGCAACGACGATGTCGGGGTCGGAGCCGACCCCATTGACAACGCGCCCGCCCAATTGCAGCCGCACGGTTACCTCGCCTTGCGACTCGGTGCTGCCGGAGGTGATGGCGTTCACAGAGTAGAGCAAGAGCTCGGCGCCACTCGCCACATGGCTCTCGATGGCCTTTAGGCTGGCGTCGACAGGTCCATTGCCTTCCGACTCACCGCGGACCTCCCGCTCACCGATATGGAAGACGACCGCCGCCCTTGGTCGCTCGCCAGTCTCGGAGCTCTGGGCCAGCGACACCAGCCGATAGTGCTCGCGCTCGCGGGTGACGCTCTCGTCCGAGACCAAGGCCAGGATGTCCTCGTCGAAGATCTCGCTCTTGCGGTCAGCGAGATCCTTGAAGCGCGCAAACGCGGCGTTGATGTCCGACTCAGACTCCAACTCGATGCCGAGTTCCAGCAGGCGCTGCTTGAAGGCGTTCCGTCCTGAGAGCTTCCCCAGCACGATGCGATTGGCGCTCCAGCCGACATCCTCCGCGCGCATGATCTCGTAGGTATCCCGCGCCTTGAGGACGCCGTCCTGATGAATGCCGGACGCGTGCGCAAACGCATTCGCGCCCACAACAGCCTTGTTCGGCTGGACCACGAACCCGGTGGTTTGGCTGACCATGCGCGATGCCGGCACGATCTGCGCCGTGTCAATGCCGACGTCGAGACCGAAGTAGTCGCGGCGCGTGCGCACGGCCATGACCACCTCCTCAAGCGAGCAGTTCCCGGCACGCTCGCCGAGACCGTTGATCGTGCATTCGACCTGCCTGGCGCCGCCAATCGTGACGCCGGCCAGCGAGTTGGCAACCGCCATGCCGAGGTCGTTGTGGCAATGCACCGACCAGACCGCCTTGTCGCTGTTCGGAATGCGGGTCCGAAGGTCGAGGATGAACCGGCCGAAAAGCTCGGGCACCGCATACCCCACGGTGTCTGGGATATTGATCGTGCGTGCACCCTCGGCGATGGCCGACTCCAGGACGCGGCAGAGGAAATCCGGGTCGGATCGATAGCCGTCCTCCGGCGAGAACTCAACGTCCTCGCAGAGGTTTCGCGCGAACCGGACCGCTTGCAGTGCCTGCTCATGCACCTGTTCGGGCGTCATGCGCAGCTTCTTTTCCATGTGCAACGCACTGGTGGCGATGAAGGTATGGATACGGGCTCGCTGAGCGCCCTTCAACGCCTCGGCGGCACGTGAGATATCGCGGTCATTGGCGCGAGCCAGCGAGCAGATCGTGGACTCGCGGACATGGTCGGCAATGGCCTTGACGGCCTCGAAGTCACCGTTGGAGGAGGCAGCAAAGCCCGCCTCGATGACATCCACCCGCAGTCGCTCCAACTGGCGGGCGATGCGCAGCTTCTCGTCGCGCGTCATCGACGCGCCAGGCGATTGCTCGCCGTCGCGCAAGGTCGTATCAAAGATGATGAGGCGGTCGGTCATGGCAGGGATCCTTGGTCGTGGATGTTGGCGACGCAGCCTGGAAATGGAAACGGCCCGCTGCGTTGCGCTGGCGGGCCGTCGGACGTCTAGGAAAGTGAGGGACGTGAGCGATCAGCGCGCCGGGGGCACCTCTAGGGCTAGCAGCAGGCTGAAAGGAGACGCGTTCATACGATCAGATACTAGCATGCGCGCATCAGCCGGCGCATCAACGATGCAATCCCGCCTCTTCGGGCTCATCGGTCGACGTCGCGATGACGCTGGTTGGCTGCCCCTTGGCCTTGCGCCACATGTAGACGAGGTAGCCGGAAACGCCGTACACACAGAACAGGGCGAACAGGACCTTCTGCGGGTCAAGACTGATAACGGCGATGCCCAAGGCAATGGCCACGATCACCACAAATGGGACGGTCCGTCGGCCGCCCACGACCTTGAAGCTGTAGTACGGCGCATTCGTCACCATGGAGAGCCCGGCAAAGAGCGTCATGGCGTATGACAGCCACAGCAGCCATGGCGTGACCAGCACGTTCTTGAATCCGGTGTCGTCCATGACCCAGATGAGGCCCATCACCAGCGCCGCCGCGGCCGGGCTCGGCAGCCCCTGGAAGTAGCGCTTGTCGACGACACCAAGGTTGGTGTTGAAGCGCGCCAGGCGCAACGCCGCACCGGCGATGTAGACGAACGCTGGGATCCAACCCAGCTTACCCATGTCCTTCAGAGCCCATTCGTACATGATCAACGCCGGTGCAGCGCCAAAACTCACCATGTCGCTCAGGCTGTCCATCTGCTCGCCAAACGTACTCTGTGAGCCTGTCATACGCGCGACGCGTCCGTCCAGGCTGTCAAGAACTGCAGCGGCAAAGATAGCAATACAGGCCGTGTCAAACCGGCCGTCCATGGCCATCACGATGGCATAGAAGCTCGAGAACAGCGCCGCCAGCGTGATCGCATTGGGCAAGATGTAGATGCCCTTGCGACGCGGTCGGGGAGGTTCGCTCGAGGTGTCTTCTGGCGATCGATCGGTCATTGGCATGCGGCTGTAGGCGTGCGTGTCAGGATACCCCAGGAGCAGGTATTGCCCGCCTTCACCCACCAGCCGGCTGGGCCGCGGTGTGCGGCCCAGGCAGATGCGGAACCGGCGAAATAGCCGCGTCAGTTTCGACTGCGGTCAACCAGCTTGTTCGCCTTGATCCACGGCATCATCGCGCGCAGCTGTTCGCCGACCTGTTCAATCGGATGCTGGGCGGTCAGTCGCCGGCGCGAGAGCAGCGTCGGCGCCCCGGCACGGTTCTCCAGGATAAAGCTCTTGGCGTACTCACCGGTCTGGATATCGCGCAGGGTCTGCCGCATGGCCTGCCGCGTCTCGTCCGTCACGATCCTCGGCCCGGTCACGTACTCGCCATACTCGGCGTTGTTGGAGATCGAGTAGTTCATGTTGGCGATGCCGCCTTCGTAGATCAGGTCCACGATCAGCTTGAGCTCATGCAGGCACTCGAAATACGCCATCTCGGGCGCATACCCCGCCTCGACCAAGGTCTCGAATCCCGCCTTGATGAGTTCGACGGTGCCGCCGCACAGGACAGCCTGCTCGCCGAACAGGTCGGTCTCCGTTTCCTCGCGGAAGTTGGTCTCGATGACGCCAGCCTTGCCGCCACCAATGGCCGCAGCGTAGCTGAGCGCCAGATCGCGTGCCTTGCCCGACTGGTCGGCATGGACTGCGATCAGCATGGGCACGCCACCACCGGCGCTAAAGGTGCTGCGCACCGTGTGGCCGGGCGCCTTCGGCGCCACCATCCACACATCGATGTCATCGCGGGGCATCACCTGACCATAGTGAACGTTGAACCCGTGCGCAAATGCCAATGAGGCACCACGCTTCATGTTCGGTGCAATGTCCTGCTGATAGACCGTCGCAATCTGCTCGTCCGGCAACAGGATCATCACCACGTCGGCGTCTCGAGCGGCCGCAGCGACTTCAGCGACCTTGAGGCCGGCCTTCTCGGCCTTCGCCCAAGATGCGCCACCTTTGCGCAGCCCGACGGTGACTCGCACACCTGAGTCGTTGAGGTTTTGAGCATGGGCATGCCCCTGAGAGCCGTAGCCAATGATGGCCACGTTCTTGCCCTTGATCAGGCTCAGGTCGGCGTCCTTATCGTAGTAGACCTTCATGGGTTTCTCCGGTGATGGGTTCGGGTTGGTGGTGGGTTCAGATCGGTCGAACGACAGCAGGCGCTGCTGGCCGGCCCGTTCAGGTGATTCAAACGCGCAGGATCCGCTCTCCGCGGCCGACACCGCTGGTTCCAGTGCGCACGGTTTCCAGGATCGAAGCTCGATCGACCGCCTGAATGAATGCGTCGAGCTTGCCGGCGTCGCCAGTGAGCTCAATCGTGTAGCTCTTCTCGGTCACATCAACGATGCGGCCACGGAAGATGTCGGCCATACGCTTTATCTCCTCACGCTCCTTGCCAACGGCCCGGAGCTTGATGAGCATCAGTTCGCGCTCTATGAAGCTGCCCTCTGTCAAATCGACAACCTTGACGACCTCGATCAGCCGGTTCAGGTGCTTGGTGATCTGCTCGATCACCTCGTCCGATCCAGTCGTGACGATGGTCATGCGCGACAGCGAGGCATCCTCTGTGGGCGCCACTGTCAGGCTCTCGATGTTGTAGCCACGGGCGGAGAACAGGGCCACGACGCGTGACAGGGCGCCAGGCTCGTTCTCGAGCAGGACGGCAATGATGTGCTTCATTCGACTCTCCTGCGACAGGCTCATCATCCGGACAGCGGTAACCGCCGGACTTGGCGCTGCGAGGTATGGATGCTTCGTTGAAAATTGTCCGAGCTTGGACAGCCAACCGTTCGCGCCGGCCAGGCCACCGCGGTAACGGTGGCGCAACCCAACGCGTCAAGTCGCTGTCAAAGGTCCTCGGACCCCAGCAGCATCTCGGTGATGCCTTTGCCGGCCTGGACCATTGGCCAGACGTTCTCGGTCGGGTCGGTGCGAACGTCCAGAAACACGGTACGGTCCTTCAGCCGGATCATCTCGCGCAGAGCCGGCTCGACCTCGCTGGGCTTGTCGATGCGGATGCCCACATGCCCGTAGGCCTCGGCCAGCTTGACGAAGTCCGGCAGCGCATCCATGTAGCTGTGCGAATAGCGGCCACCGTAGTCCAGTTCCTGCCACTGCCGGACCATACCGAGGTAGCGGTTGTTCAGTGAGATTACCTTGACTGGTGTGCGGTACTGCTGGCAGGTAGACAGCTCCTGAATACACATCTGGATCGAGCCCTCGCCGGTGATGCAGAACACATCGGCCTGTGGGCGCGCCAGCTTGATGCCCATGGCATACGGCAGGCCAACGCCCATCGTGCCGAGGCCACCTGAGTTGATCCAACGCCTGGGCTCATCGAAGTGGTAGTACTGTGCCGCCCACATCTGATGTTGACCGACATCCGACGTCACATAGCAATCGGTGCCGCGGGTCATGGTCCACAGCGCCTCCACCACTTGCTGAGGCTTGATCACATCGTCACTGCGCTTGAACGCGAGACAGTCCCGCCGACGCCAGTCGTTGATCTGGCTCCACCAGGCTGCCAGCGCGCCCGGATCCGGCCGGGCCGGCGACTCGCGCAGCTGGTTCAGCATCTCCTGCAGGACATCCCGCACGTCGCCCACGATCGGGATGTCGACTTTGACCCGCTTGGAGATCGACGAAGGATCGATGTCGATGTGGATGATCTTGCGTTCGTTCTGCGCAAAGTGCTTCGGGTTGCCAATCACGCGGTCATCGAATCGCGCGCCAACCGCCAGCAGCACGTCGCAGTGCTGCATGGTCATGTTGGCCTCGTAAGTACCGTGCATGCCGAGCATGCCCAGGAACCGTGGGTCGGTCCCGGAGATGGCTCCCAGGCCCATCAACGTGTTCGTGCAGGGGAATCCAAGCGTATCGACCAGCTGACGCAACTCGGGCGCTGCATTGCCCAGCACGACGCCGCCGCCGGTATAGATGTAGGGACGCTTTGCGCCTTGCAGCAAGGCCATTGCCTTGCGGATCTGGCCGCCGTGGCCCTTGCGTACGGGGTTGTACGACCGCATCTCGACGCGGTCCGGGTACACGAACGGTGTCCGGTGCAGGGAGACGTCCTTCGGGACATCCACGACCACCGGGCCGGGTCGACCGGTGCGTGCGATGTGGAAGGCCTTCTTCATGGTCATGGCCAGATCGCGGACATCCTTGACCAGGAAGTTGTGCTTCACGACCGGGCGGGTGATGCCAACGGTGTCACATTCCTGAAAGGCATCCAGGCCGATGGCCGGCGTCGGCACCTGCCCGGTGATGATCACCATCGGGATCGAGTCCATGTACGCTGTTGCGATGCCGGTGATGGCGTTGGTCACCCCTGGGCCAGAGGTCACCAGCGCAACGCCGACCTCGCCGGTCGCGCGGGCATAGCCGTCGGCCGCGTGGATCGCGGCCTGCTCATGGCGGACCAATACATGCTGAATGGTGTCCTGCTTGTACAGCGCATCGTAGATGTACAGCACGGCGCCACCAGGGTAGCCCCACATGAACTGCACATTCTCGGCCTGCAAGCAGCGGACCAGGATCTCAGAGCCGTTGGGCTCCACAGGAAGCGGAGAAGCAGAAGGCGGCTGTGCCGTTGCGGCACGCTTGAGCTCCGCGGCAGACATGTCCATATCGAACCTTTGTGAATTTCTCTAACGAAAAACCATCGGTGCCCCTCCTCCCGCCCTCGTGAGGCGAATTCGGAGCCTGCGCGATCAACCACGAGGCAGCCTAATGGTCGGGCTGCTGAAAGTAGACCCATGCGCTTTGTGCGCAGCAGCATTATGGCATCGGGGCACGGCCGCCCCGGCCATCCGGAACCCCGATGACATAATCCGGCGCCCCGTGCTCGGGGTCCCGATCCGACCCTGCGTCATCTTGACCCTTGGCTTCCGAAAAAGAACTTTCCGACTTCCTCAAGAGCGTCGAGAAGCGGGCGTTCAAGCGCACGGCCTATGCGGTGCGGGACGATGATTCAGCACTCGACATCGTTCAGGATGCGATGATCCGCTTGGCTGAACGCTATGCGGATCGACCCAGTACCGAATGGCCGATGCTCTTCCAGCGCATCCTGTCCAACGCGACGATGGACTGGTTCCGGCGGCAGCGGGTCAAGAATGCCGTTCTGCAGAACCTGTCCGATTTCGAAGGCGCCGGTGACGACGGCGCGGACTTCGACCTCCTGGAGATGCTGGAGACAGCAGATGGCGCCCTCGGTGCCGAGAGTGCCGCCGACTCGGTCGGGCGCATGCAGATCTTGAAGATGATAGACGCCGAAGTGGCTCAGCTGCCCGGTCGTCAACGCGAAGCCTTCCTGTTGCGTTACTGGGAGGAACTGGATGTCGCTGAAACAGCAGCAGCTATGGGGTGCTCCGAGGGCAGCGTCAAGACACACTGCTCGAGGGCGGTTCATGCGCTTGCGAAAGCCTTGGCGGCCAAGGGACTTGCACCATGAGTGAACACGATCGACTCGAGCCACGGGCGTCTGCCACCGCTGCCTCAGAAGTGCGCTTTGGTTATCGCTTGGCGAAATGCTTGGACGAGAAGGCGGCCGATCTTCCTGCCGATGTTTGCGAGCGTTTGCGGGTGGCCCGGGTGCGCGCAGTCGAGGCGGCGAGATTCGAGAGCCGTCTTGCCTTGTCGCCCGCCGTCGCTGGCGCCGGCCGAACCGCGGTGCTCGGTGGGCCACCGGCCTGGTGGTTCAAGCTCGCGGCGATTGCCCCGCTTGCCTTTCTGGTGGCTGGGCTGTTGCTCATCCAGCGTCATCAGGCCCTGCTGCAGATCGATACTGCGGCGCAGATTGACGCAGCACTGCTGACCGACGACCTGCCGCCTGATGCCTACAGGGATCCTGGATTCACCGCATTCTTGCGCCGGACCGATGACCGCTGACGAACGCCGGACGCCCCTGTCGAGATGGTGCCAGCCGGCGGCATGGATCCTGGCGCTCCTAGGTGTCGCCGCAAGCGCGCAGCCCCTGCCCGAGGCCCCTAGGCCGGGACCGATTGCCAGCACCGCTGCGGCATTGCCGGGGACCAATATGGCCCCAGCCCAGACGCAGGTTCGCCCAAAGTTCAAGCCGGCTGGCCCTGATGCCACAGACTGGTCCAGGCTGAGTGCAACCCAGAAGACCGCGCTTTCGGCCTTGCAAGCTCAATGGTCCGGTCTTGACGTGGCTCAGCGCCGAAAGTGGCTTGACGTCGCCGCTCGAATGCCGACCATGACCGTCGAAGAGCAGCAACGCCTGCGCGATCGGATGCGTGACTGGTCCGCATTGACACCGATCGAGCGAGGTCAGGCCCGGCTGTCCTTCCAGCAGGCGCAGCAGTTGGCGCCGTCCGAGCGACAGGCGCAGTGGAGCGCCTATCAGGCTTTGTCTTCTGGAGAACGGGAGGCGCTGACCCAGTCCGGTGCCGCATCGGCAGCTGCAGGCGTTCGCCCACCCGTTGCGGCGCGGCCGACGACCGTCGCAGCTCCCCCGGCCCCGGTCAAGCCCGTGTCACCAACCATTGTCCAAGTCAAACCTGGGGCGACAACGACGTTGATGAACAACCCAGGCAGACCACTGACGCAGCGGGGTCCGGATGCGCCCCGGATCGCGGCCACAGCCCAGACCGTCGACAGCTCGACTCTGCTGCCCAAGCGAGGCCCGCAGGGTGCGCCGATGAGAGCCGCTGCCGCTTCTGCCCCTGCCGCGCAACCGTGAGCCTGCCGGCCGTTGAGACGCCGCAACAGCCGGCTGGTCTGGCACGGCGGCTGGCCAGCATGACCTATGAGGGCGTCGTTCTCTTCGGCGTCGTCTTCATGGCCGCCTACCTATATGGCACCTTGACGCAGCAACGGCATGCGCTCCAGGGTCAGATGGGTCTGCAGGGGTTCCTGTTCCTGATCATCGGCATGTACTTCACCTGGTTCTGGTCGCGATCCGGCCAGACCGTTGCCATGAAGGCCTGGGGCATTCAGGTCGTCGACCAGCATGGCCGACGGATCTCCCAGATCAGGGCTCTTTGTCGCTACCTTGCCAGCTGGTTGTGGGTCGCACCCGGCCTGCTGACCGCCTGGCTGGTACGCCCACACCAGCCCGCCTTTGCGGTAGCGACGGTTGCGATTTGCATGGCGACCTATGCAACACTGGCGCGACTTCACCCTCGGCGCCAGTTTTTACATGACGTGCTTTGCCACACGGAGTTGGTTCAGGTTGATGCGCACAGGCCCATGGCCATACATTCAGGATGACGACAAGGCCACGCCTATGTGTCTATTGCGGGGCTCGCGCTGGCGTCGGCCCCGCCTTTGTCGACGCCGCACGCCGCTTCGGCCAGGTCTTGGCGCAACGGGGGTGTGACTTGGTCTACGGCGGCGGCCGGGTCGGCTTGATGGGTCAGGTCGCGGACGCCGCGCTGGCCCACGGCGCGTCGGTCATCGGCGTCATTCCGGAGTCTCTGATGCGGCGAGAGGTCGGCCACCCCGGACTGACCGAACTCCAGGTGGTGCCCGACATGCATCAGCGCAAGCGGCTGATGGCGGAGCGAGCCGACGCCTTCGTCGCTCTGCCGGGCGGCATCGGCACGTTTGAGGAACTTTTCGAGGCCTGGACCTGGCGACACCTGGGATACCACAGCCGACCGCTGGGCTTGCTCGACACCGGCGGCTACTACCAGCCATTGGTGGCGTTCCTGAACTCAGCCCGTGACCAAGGATTCCTGGATGATCAGCAGCTGGCTATGGTGGAGAGCCATGCCGAGCCTGAAGAACTGATCGACCGCCTGCTCGCGCAGATGCACCGATCTTCGGGACCAGACAACTACAGCCGCATCTGACGGACCACGGCCGTCGCCGCCGTCACACCGCCGCTTCGTCGGTCTCGCCGGTGCGGATCCGGACCACCTGCTCGACCGCCGTGACAAAGATCTTGCCGTCACCGATCTTGCCCGTCTTGGCCGCCTTCACGATGGCCTCCAGGCAACGGTCGACGTCGATGTCCTTCACCACGACCTCGATCTTCACCTTGGGCAGAAAGTCCACGACGTACTCTGCCCCCCGGTAGAGCTCGGTATGCCCCTTCTGGCGCCCGAAACCCTTGACCTCGGTGACCGTCAGGCCCGAGACACCGACATCGGCCAGCGCCTCGCGAACCTCCTCCAGCTTGAACGGCTTGATGATGGCGGTGATCTGCTTCATAGGGTGGCTCCAAGCTCGGTGTCGTCGAATTTAAGCACGGAACCTCGACGTAATCGGGTAGCGCCAGTCCCGCCCGAATGCGCGATGCGTGATGCGAATGCCTACGGGTGCCTGGCGCCTCTTGTACTCGTTAACTTTGATCAGGCGGGTGACCTGCTCGACGTCCTCACGCCGGTAACCTGCGGCCACGATCTCATCGATGGCCTGATCCTGCTCCATGTACCGCGCAAGGATCCCGTCCAGCACGTCGTAGGGTGGAAGGCTGTCCTGGTCGGTCTGGTCGGGCCGAAGTTCGGCCGACGGCGGCCGCGTGATGATGCGTTCGGGTATGACAGGCCCGACACGGCCATCGGCGCCAATGAATCCCTGCTCATTGCGCCACAGCGCCAGCTGGTAGACAAAGGTCTTGGCCACATCCTTGATGACAGCGAACCCGCCCGCCATATCCCCGTACAGGGTGCAATAGCCGGTCGCCATCTCACTCTTGTTGCCGGTGGTCAAGACGATGGCACCGTGCTTGTTGGACAGGGCCATCAGCAGCGTGCCTCGAATGCGCGCCTGGATGTTTTCCTCAGTGGCATCCTCGGCCAACCCGTTGAAGTCGTCGGCCAGCGCTGCGCGAAAGGCGTCGAACATCGGCGCGATGCGGATCTCGTCATGGCGCACACCCAGGCGCGAAGCCATCTCGCGCGCATCAAGCCAGGAGATGTCGGCTGTATAGGGCGACGGCATCATCACGGTGCGAACACGATCCGCCCCCAATGCATCCACAGCCACGGCAAGCACCAGAGCCGAGTCGATGCCGCCCGAAAGGCCGATGATGACGCCCGGGAAGCCGTTCTTGCCAACATAGTCGCGAACGCCACAGACCAGGGCCGACCAGGCCTGCTGCTCCAACGACGGCACTGACACGACCCGCCCGGTGGCCTCGCCCTGAGTGCCCAGATCCACCAGCAGCAGATCCTCTTCGAAAAACGCCGCCCGCGCCCCCACCTGGCCCCGGGCATCCAGCGCAAACGATCCACCGTCGAACACCACTTCATCCTGGCCACCGACGAGGTGGGCATAGAGCAGCGGACGGCCCACCCGGCGGGCGCAGACCGCCATATGCTGCTCGCGCTCGGCTTGCTTGCCGAGATGGAATGGCGACGCGTTCAACACGCACAGGACATCGGCGCCCGCCTGCACGGCCAGATCGGCGGGTTCGTCGAACCATGCGTCTTCACAGATCAAGATGCCAAACCGAAGGCCCGCTGCCTCGACCACGAGCGCTGCCGAGCCGACTTCGCGGCCGGACCTGAAGTAACGGCGTTCGTCGAAGACCTGGTAGTTCGGCAACTCACGCTTGAGGTAGGTGGCCACCACCTGCCCTCCTGTCAGCACGGACGCCGCATTGAAGCAGCGCGGGACCGTAATGGACTTGGTCCTAACATCGATGGCCTCATGCGCCACTTGTGGATGCCCCACCACGACGACCAGGCCCTCCAGGGTGGCCAGGTCCGTCGCAAGCGTCTTCAGCGCATCCGCACAGGCCTGCATGAAGGCCGGTCGCATCAGCAGGTCCTCAGGCGGGTAGCCGCAGAGCGACAGTTCCGGCAGCAGGACCAGCCGGGCACCTTGGCGATGTGCCGCGTGGGCGTCAGCGCATATTCGGCGCGCGTTGCCTGCCAGGTCACCGACGGTGGCGTTAATCTGGGCCAGGGCGACGCGCGCGTTTGAAGAGGACGACATTCGGTGGCAGCGGGAAAAGACGACAACTATCGTATCCGGGTCCACGAAGACCCTTCGTCACTCGACGCGGCAACCTGGAACGCGCTGCTGGGCCAGCAGGCGAATCCCACACCGTTCATGCGCCACGAGTATCTGGCAGCCCTGCATGCCTCGGGCTCGGCGGTTGAAGAGACCGGCTGGGCGCCTCGCTTCATCACGGTGAACCAGCATGGCAAGCTGGTAGCGGCCTGCCCTGCCTACCTAAAGGCGCACTCATACGGCGAGTACGTCTTCGATTGGGCATGGGCCGATGCCTATCGGCGCCATGGAGTCAAGTACTACCCCAAGCTCCTGTGCGCGGTGCCCTTTACCCCGGTGCCGGGTTCACGGCTATTGGCCAGCAGTACGCATGCCCGCGCTGTCCTGGTCCAGGCACTGGACGCATTGATGGACCAGGCCCAGCTCTCATCGGCACATCTGCTGTTCCACGACGAGGCGGATCTGGACGCGGCGGCTGGTGGACTGTGGATGCGCCGGCAGGCGGTGCAGTTTCATTGGCAGAACCGCCAACCGCAGCCATTCGCGGACTTCCCGGACTTTTTGGCGGCCATGCATCGCGACAAGCGCAAGAAGATCCAGCAGGAACGTCGGAGGGTGGTAGATGCCAGCATCCGCTTTCAGATCCTGTGCGGCGCCCAGATCGAGACCGCGCACTGGGACTTCTTTCATCGCTGCTATGCCAACACCTATGCGGCGCATCACTCCACGCCCTATCTGACCCGAGGGTTCTTTGACCGCATGGCAACGACGATGGCGCAGAACTGGGTGATGTTCCTTGCGCTGCAGGCCGGGCAGCCGGTGGCGGCGTCACTGGTCGCCATCGATACCGGCACCGCAACCGCCTGGGGTCGCTACTGGGGCTGCATCGAGTCGGTGCCGTGCCTGCACTTCGAGGCCTGCTACTACCAGCCGCTGCAATGGTGCATTGCGAACCAATTTCGCCGGTTCGAGGGCGGCGCCCAGGGCGAACACAAGATGGCACGGGGGCTGATGCCCACGTCGACCGGATCGCTTCACCGCCTTGCTGACGACCGCTTCGCAGACGCCGTGGCGGACTTTCTCAGGCGCGAAGGTCGTGGCCTCGAGGCCTATGTTGACGAGCTGGCAGATCGCGACCCGTTCAAGCCGACCGGCGCGCCTGCCATGCCTTGATGCCCGAGACCACCTCGGCACGCGCGCCGTCGGGGCCGTCCCAGCCTTCGACCTTGACCCACTTGCCGTCCTCCAGATCCTTGTAGTGCTCGAAGAAGTGCTGGATCGTCCGCAGCCGGGCCGGGTTCAGGTCTGAGGCCTGCTTCCACTGCGAGTAGATCGACAGAATCTTGTCGACCGGTACCGCGAGAAGCTTGTTGTCACCCCCGGCCTCGTCCGTCATCCGAAGCACACCCAAGGGGCGGCAGGTGACCACGACGCCCGGAATCAATGGCACCGGCGTGATCACCAGCACATCGACAGGGTCGCCGTCGTCGGCCAGGGTCTGCGGTATGTAGCCGTAGTTGCAGGGGTAGTGCATGGCCGTGCCCATGAACCGGTCGACAAACAGCGCCCCCGACTCCTCGTCCACCTCATACTTGATCGGATCGGCGTTCATCGGGATCTCGATGATCACGTTGAACTCGTCAGGCGCATTGGCGCCCGGGGTCACGTTGTGCAGACTCATGGAACCGCCGTTCAGAGTAAACCCTGATTCTAGAAGGGCTCACCGCCCTCGCCTGACATCGCTGCGTTCCGTGTTCCACGCAGGAAAACACCGTGCCGCACCGCAGCATCATCCCGTAGCATGCGCGCGCGATCCACGCCTGCATGGCGGCCAGCCGTGTCCCTGACGAACGCGGACGCATTCCCCCAGTTTTCCGGAGCGAGGAGAGAACCTCATGTCGACAATGATGGCGCTGTACATAGCGCTGGCCTGCGGTGTTGCCGCGGTGATCTATGGTTTCGTCCAGCGAGGTTGGATCCTCTCGCAGGACGCCGGCAATGCCCGCATGCAGGAGATTGCAGATGCGATCCAGCAGGGCGCGGCGGCCTATCTGGCTCGGCAGTACCGGACGATTGCCATCGTCGGCGCTGTGCTGACCGTGCTGATCTTCATCTTCCTGGGCATGAACACGGCCCTTGGCTTCTTGTTCGGCGCAGTGCTGTCCGGGGCGTGTGGGTTCATCGGCATGAACGTGTCGGTCAAGGCCAACGTTCGGACCGCACAGGCTGCCACCCGGGGCATCGGCCCCGCGCTGGATGTGGCCTTCAAGGGCGGCGCCATCACCGGCATGCTGGTTGTGGGCCTGGGCCTACTGGGTGTCGGCGGCTTCTTCTGGTACATCACCGGCGGCACCAACGTCGCGCCTGAAACCCTCAAACCGCTGCTGGGCCTGGCCTTTGGCTCGTCGCTGATTTCCATCTTCGCCCGCCTGGGCGGTGGCATCTTCACCAAGGGCGCCGACGTCGGCGCCGACCTGGTGGGCAAGGTCGAAGCCGGCATCCCTGAAGACGACCCGCGCAACCCGGCGGTGATTGCCGACAACGTGGGCGACAACGTCGGCGACTGTGCCGGCATGGCCGCCGACCTGTTTGAAACCTACGCCGTCACGCTGATCGCCGCAATGGCGTTGGGCGCGCTGATGGTCAAGAACGTGGCCGTGGCGGCTGTGGTCTACCCCATGCTGCTGGGCGGCGTGTCGATCATCGCGTCGATCATCGGCTGCTACTTCGTCAAGGCCACGCCGGGCATGAAGAACGTGATGCCGGCGCTGTACAAGGGCCTGATCGTGGCCGGCGTCCTGTCGCTGATTGCGTTTTACTTCGTCACGGTGGCCATGTTCCCGCAGCCGCTGCAGTTGACCCCGGTGGCACCGCTACCGCGATGGGCCTGTTCGGCGCTTGCGCCGTGGGCTTGATATTGACGGCCGCCATGGTCTGGATCACCGAGTTCTACACCGGCACCCAGTACAGCCCGGTGCAGCACATCGCACAGGCCTCGACCACCGGCCACGGCACCAACATCATCGCCGGCCTGGGCGTCAGCATGCGCTCCACCGCCTACCCGGTGCTTTTCATCTGCGCTGCCATCTACGCCGCCTACGCTTTGGCCGGCTTGTACGGCATCGCGATCGCAGCCACCTCCATGCTCAGCATGGCCGGCATCGTGGTGGCGCTGGACGCCTACGGCCCGATCACCGACAACGCCGGTGGCATTGCTGAAATGGCCGAGCTGCCCAGCAGCGTGCGCGACGTCACCGACCCGCTGGACGCGGTGGGCAACACCACCAAGGCCGTCACCAAGGGCTACGCCATCGGCTCGGCCGGTCTGGCTGCGCTGGTGCTGTTTGCCGACTACACCTACGC
>JBJXHB010000166.1:0-3003 GCA_046160725.1 Aquabacterium sp. | reverse complement strand
GGTGAAGCGCGGTGTCAAACCGGACCTGGTGACCGACCAGACCAGCGCGCACGACCTGGTCAACGGCTACCTGCCCTCGGGCTGGAGCGTCGAAGGCTGGCGCGCGGCGCAGGCCGACGGTACACAGCACGCGGCGCTGCGCGCGGCCGCCGCCCGCAGTTGTGCCGTGCACGTGCAGGCGATGCTGGACTTCCAGGCCATGGACATCCCGACGGTGGACTATGGCAACAACATCCGCCAGGTGGCCTATGACGAGGGCGTGAAGAACGCCTTCGACTTCCCCGGCTTCGTGCCGGCCTACATCCGGCCGCTGTTCTGCCGCGGCAAGGGGCCGTTCCGCTGGGTGGCGCTGTCCGGCGACCCAGAGGACATCCGCAAGACCGATGCCAAGATGAAGCAGCTGTTCCCCGAGGACGCCCACCTGCACCGCTGGCTGGACATGGCCGGCGAGCGCATCGCCTTCCAGGGCCTGCCGGCGCGCATCTGCTGGATCGGCCTGGGCGAGCGCCACCGCGCCGGCCTGGCCTTCAACGAGATGGTCAAGAGCGGCGAGCTGAAGGCACCGATCGTCATCGGCCGCGACCACCTGGACAGCGGCAGCGTCGCCAGCCCGAACCGCGAGACCGAGAGCATGAAGGACGGCAGCGACGCCGTCAGCGACTGGCCGCTGCTGAACGCCCTGCTCAACACCGCCGGCGGCGCCACCTGGGTCAGCCTGCACCATGGCGGCGGTGTCGGCATGGGCTACTCGCAGCACAGCGGCGTGGTCATCGTCTGCGACGGCACCGACGCCGCGGCCCGGCGCATCGAGCGCGTGCTGTGGAACGACCCGGCCACCGGCGTGATGCGGCATGCCGACGCGGGCTACGAAGAGGCCCGTGCCTGTGCCCGCGAGCAGGGCCTGAACCTGCCGATGCTGGGTTGAGCCCGCGCATGCTGATCCAACCCGGCCACCTGTCCCTGGAGCAGCTCCAGGCCATCCATGCCGGCGGCGCGGCGCTGCAGGTCGACGACGCCGCGCGCGCCGTGATCGAGCGCAGCGCCGCCGTCGTGTAACGCGCGGCGGCCGGCGACGCGCCGGTGTATGGCGTCAACACCGGCTTCGGCAAGCTGGCGTCCACCCGCATCGGCACGGCCGACCTGGCCACGCTGCAGGTCAACCTGATCCGCTCCCACAGCGTGGGTGTGGGCGAGCCGCTGTCGGCGCCCGTGGTGCGGTTGGTGCTGGCGCTCAAGGCCGCCTCGCTGTCGCGCGGCGCCTCGGGCGTGCGGGTGGCGGTGGTCGAGTCGCTGCTGGCGGTGCTGAACGCCGGCCTGGTGCCCTGCATACCGGCCAAGGGCTCGGTCGGCGCGTCCGGCGACCTGGCGCCGCTGTCCCACCTGACGCTGGCCCTGCTGGGCGAGGGCGAGTTCATGATCGACGGCGCGCGCCAGCCGGCCGCGCCGGTGCTGGCCGCGCACGGCATTGCGCCGCTGGCGCTGCAGGCCAAGGAGGGCCTGGCGCTGATCAACGGCACCCAGGTGTCCACCGCGCTGGCGTTGCATGCGCTGTTCGCCTTCGAGCCGGTGCTGGAGTCGGCCCTGGTGATCGGCGCGCTGACGGTGGACGCGGCGCGCGGCAGCGACGGCCCTTTCGACCCGCGCATCCATGCGCTGCGTGGCCAGCCGGGGCAGATCGACGTGGCCCAGTACTACCGCGCGCTGCTGGCCGGCAGCGCGATCCGCGCCTCGCACTCGGAAGGCGACGACCGCGTGCAGGACCCGTACTGCCTGCGCTGCCAACCGCAGGTGGTGGGCGCCTGCCTGGACCAGCTGCGCCACGCCGCCCTGGTGCTGCTGCGCGAGGCCAACGCCGTCACCGACAACCCGCTGATCATGGTCGACACCGGCGAGATGATCAGCGGCGGCAACTTCCATGCCGAGCCGGTGGCCCTGGCGGCCGACGCGATGGCGGTGGCCATCGCCGAGGTCGGCGCCATTGCCGAGCGGCGCATCGCCATGCTGATCGACAGCAACGTGTCGCGCCTGCCGCCCTTCCTGACGGCCGACGCCGGGCTGAACAGCGGCTTCATGATCGCCCATGTCACTGCCGCCGCGCTGGCCCGCGAGAACAAGAGCCTGGCCCACCCGGCCAGCGTGGACAGCCTGCCCACCAGCGCCAACCAGGAAGACCATGTGTCGATGGCCACCTTCGCGGCGCGGCGCCTGCAGCCGATGATCGACAACGTGGCCCACATCCTGGCCATCGAGTACCTGGCCGCGGCCGAGGGCATCGACTTCCTGCGGCCGCTGGCCAGCAGCGCCCCGCTGGAGCAGGCCCATGCCCAGCTGCGCGTGCAGGTGGCCCGCATTGCCCAGGACCGCTATCTGGCACCCGAGATCGAGCGCGCCGCCACTCTGGTGCGGTCCGGCGCGCTGAGCCGCGTCTTCAAGGCGGTCGAGGGCTTGCCCGCACTGTGGACGCCCGCCTGATCGCGCAACATGCCGGCCCCGGTCGGTGCGCCCTGCGCGTGCCGCGCCTGGGCCGCCGGCCCACCCCTGCGACCTTCAATCCCAACCCCCCGTCCCAACCAGGAGCTTTCATGACCCCTCTCAAGACCCTGCTGGCCGCTGCTGCGGCCCTGTCCGTCGCTGCCGCCGCCCAGGCGCAGGACACCAAGGTCGGCATCGGCATCAGCGGCTGGACGGGCTTTGCCCCGCTGACCCTGGCCAAGGAGGCCGGCATCTTCAAGAAGAACGGCCTGGACGTGTCGATCAAGAAGATCCCGCAGAAGGACCGCCACCTGGCCATCGCCAGCGGCGACATCCAGTGCGCGGCCACCACGGTGGAGACCTGGATCGCCTGGAACGCCAACGGCGTGGCCACCACGCAGATCTTCCAGCTCGACAAGAGCTTCGGCGCCGACGGCATGGTGGTCAAGTCCAACATTGCCAGCATCAAGGACCTGAAGGGCAAGACCGTGGCCGCCGATGCGCCCGGCACCGCCACCTACTTCACCCTGG
>JBJXHB010000165.1:0-14445 GCA_046160725.1 Aquabacterium sp. | reverse complement strand
TGTTGCGCGTGAACTGGTCCAGCACCAGGATCTCGGCCAGCGCCAGCGGCGCATCGTCGCCGTCGCCCCAGGCCGCCAGGCCACCGGCCAGGCCGCGCTCGATCAGTGCGCCGAAGCGCGCTGCGATGGCGGCGTCGAACGCCGCGTCCTTGCGGAACCACTCCGCCCGCGGCCGGCCGTAGCCGGCATCGCCTACGGTGCCGAACCAGAAGTCCAGCACCGCCTGTGCATCAGGATCGCGTGTCATCGTGGTCCTACTTGGCCGCGAACTTCAGGAAACCCTTCATGAACTCGGCCGTGCCCTTGCCGATCGTGATCAGGGTGTCCATCTCGGGCGAGGCCATCAGCTCGCTCAGCTTGGATGCCAGCTTGCCCAGCGACGCGGCCGACACCAGCTCGGGCTTGAGCAGCAGGGCCGAGGCCTCCTCGCTCATCGCGGTGTAGCGCTTCAGGTACAGCCGGGCGTTCTCACGCGCATTGAACTGCTGCGTGATCTTCTTGATGCCCTCGGCATGCTGCTGCTTCACCTCGGCGACCTGCTTGGGGTCGGTCGCGGTCTTGAGCACCTCCTCCAACTCGTCGAGCTTGGCCGACAGCTGCTGCTCCGCCTTGCCGCCCTTCTCGATGTCCAGCAGCATCTTGCCGGTGTACATCTGCAGGTGCTTCAGCGCGTCCTCGACGTCCTTCTTCTTGCCCTTGACGTTGCCCAGCAGCAGCTTGACGCGCTCCTTCGGTCCGAGTTTGTCGCCGCGGCTCTGCTTGGCGGACTTGGTCTCCTCGTAGGTCAGCGCATCGCTCAGCGCCAACACCTTGTCGCGCAGGGTCTTGGCCGCCTTCTTGTGGTCGGGGTACACCTTGTCGACCACACCGTAGATCTGGGCAATGGCACCCGCAATGGTGGCGACGCCGCCGGCGGCCAGGCCCAGGCCGGCCACGATGCCGATGCCGGTGGGCGCGGCCAGCGCCGCGAGGATGGCGCCGGCCACCGTCAGCGCCGCTGCCGCCACGATGACGATGGACAGGCCGATGATCTTGAGCACCGCCTTGACCTGGGTCTTGAGGATCTGGCTCTTGAACTTCTTGTCGATGGTGGCCGCGACCTTGTTCCACAGGTCGACCATGAACTTCTGGCACACGCCCTCGAAGGTCGTCAACGCGTTCTTGATCATCACGTTGGCGCCCTTGGCCTCCTCGCTCAGCCACTGCATCAGCTTGTTCGCGGCCAGCGCCTTGTCGCCCTTGGTCGCCTTCAGGAACTCCGGCGCCTTCTTCTTGGCGGTGGACAGCAGGGCCTCCTCGGTGGCCTTGAGGATGGACTTGTATTCCTTCTCCTTGTCCTTCTTCCAGGACGCCATCTTGGCCTCCCAGGCCGCCTTGACCAGCTTCTGCGCCTCCGTGCCTTCGGGCGTGGCCGTCTCGACGTCGGGCATGTCCAGGCTGTAGTCGAGCTTCAACGGCGCCGCGCTGAACAGCTTGCCGCCATAGACCGAGATGTCGAAGGTGTCGCTGAAAGCCAGTTGCATGTTGTGCTCCTCATCTTGATGCGCCGGACGGTGGCCGCGCCGCGCAATGTAGAAAGTTTCGGCTGCCTGCCGCTGCACGGCGGCACACCCTGATGAGGGGCACGGGCGCTGCCGTCGCCGCGCCCGTGCGGTCCGTCACGCGCCCAAGGTCAGAGGGTCTCCACAAGGTCCAGCTGATCCGGGTGTCGCTGCAGCCAGGCCTGCGCATAGCTGCACAGCGGCCGTATCCGCCAGCCGGAGGCACGGGCATGGTCGACGGCTGCCTGCGTGAGCTGCGCGGCCAGGCCGCGGCCTTCCTGGGCCGGCGGGACTTCGGTATGGGTGATGGCCATGACCGTGCCGCCCGGTCCGCTGCCGAGCCGGTAGCACAACTCGGCTTCGGTGTCGCCGAGCGGGATCACGAAGCGACTCTGAGCGGGCCTATGGTTGACAACCGGATCCTGAGTACTCATGTGCGTCGCATCCCGTTGAGGCCGACATTGTCCAACAGTGCTGCCGAGCGACGCTGTGAGTCGAGGTGATGGCGCCATGACTCCAGTCAGGCCGTTCACCGTCAGCGGTGGTTTCGAACCACCGTCTCAACCAGTTTCAGGGATTCCGCCAGTCGCTCGGTGTAGGGCAGTGGTGCTAGCGTGTGTCCTTCAGTTCAGGGAGAAGACAAATGATGGCTGCAACCCGCGTATGGGGTGCCACGTTCTTGTGGCTGGTGGTTTCCATGCTTCCGGCGGTGACTGCTGCGCAGGCAACCAACCTCGCGCCGGGCTTCAGCGCCCTGCCAGCGGACGCCAAGATACTGATTGCCCCGCTGGACGTCGAGCTGTTCTCGCTGTCTGCCGGCGGTGTCACGGAACCCCGGGCCGACTGGACCGCGTCAGCGCTGAAGCATATGCAGCAGGCATTGGCCGGGCGTAAGCAGGCTCTTGGCTTGAGTTCAACCGAGCTTTCGGCGGCAAAAGCCGAGGAGCAAGCCGAACTGCTCAACCTGCATGCGGCAGTGGCGCGGGCGATCTCGATCCACCACCGCGGCGTGTTCAAACTGCCAACCAAAGAGGACAAGCTGGACTGGAGCTTCGGTGATGTCCTGCGCCCGCTTCGCGATGCCAGTGGCGCTCGCTACGGTCTGTTTACCTGGGTACGTGATTCCTATGCCAGCGCCGAGCGCAAGGCGATGATGATCGGCTTGGCCCTATTGGGCGTCGGCGTTGCCGGTGGCCAGCAGGTCGGATATGCCACGTTGGTGGACTTGGAGACCGGTCAAGTACTGTGGTTCAACCAGTTGCAGCGCCTCAGCGGCGACCTGCGCGAGGCCGAACCCGCCAAGGAGTCGGTCGCGACGCTGTTGACCGGCTTTCCAGCCCCCAAAAAGCCATGAGGCGCGCGGCTGGCGTTTCGCGCCGGCACCTTCTGGCCTGTGGTTGCCTCGGCCTGCACGGACTGGCAGGGTCGCAGACCACTCCTGCGCCGTGGACGCCCCCGGCCCGATTGGGTCGCCCTGACATCGCCAGCGACGAAGGCGGGCTGTGGGCGATCATGGACCGCCATGAGGCGCGGCTGCGCCGCAGCCCCTTCCTGATGCGCGATCCGGCGCTGAACACCTACCTTACCGGACTGGCTTGCAAGCTTGGCGGCGACCATTGCCCGGACATTCGCGTCTATCCCGTCCGCACTCCCTATTTCAATGCCAGCATGGCACCCAACGGGATGATGCAGATCTGGTCCGGTTTGTTGCTGCGAGTGGACAACGAGGCGCAGTTGGCCAGCGTCATCGGCCACGAGATCGGGCACTACCTTGAACGTCACTCTCTTCTGCAACTTCAGGACCTGCGCAGCCGTACTGCCGCCATGGCGATCTTCGCTTTTCTGGGTGGCGTCGGCCTGATTGGGCAGCTGGCCCTGGCGGCCGGCGCGCCGGCTTTCTCGCGCGATCAGGAGCGCGACGCAGATCGCATCGGCATCGCCCTGATACGCCGTGGCGGCTGGGATGCACGCGAGGCGGCCAAGGTCTGGTCCCAACTGCGCCAGGAACTCACCGCAGGCGCGGGCGGTGACCCGGCCAAAAAGAGCGTGATGTTCGCCACCCACCCGGGTGCCGACGAGCGCCAGGCACTCCTCGCCGAACTGGCCGGGCAGGAGGGCGGCGTTACTCATGACGAGGCGTTCCAACGCCTGATGGATCCGCACCTGCCGATGCTGATTGACGACGAGCTCAAGCGTGCGCAGTACGAGGAAACGATCACCTTGATGACCCGGCTGCATCAGCGTCGCCCGGAAAGAGGTGACCTCCTCTATGCCCGCGGCGAGGCCCGCCGCCTGGGCGGCAAAGTCGAAGAGACACCCGCCGCATTGGCCGATTTCCAGAGCGCACTTCAGCTGAAGTCAGCGCCGGCCCAGACCTATCGCGCGATCGGTCTGATCGAACGCCAGGCTGGCCGCAAGGCTGAAGCTGTCCAAGCTTTCGAGCGCTATCTTCGAGAAGCGCCCGACGCCCCCGACGCCGCGCTTATCCAGTCATTTGTAAAGGAATCAACCTGATGATCCGCAGCCGTATAGCCGCCCTGGCTTGTGCCGCCTTGCTGGCAGCCTGCGCCAGTGTCACCAAGATATCCACCGGCGACGTGACGGTCGGCGAGCGGATCTCCATGAAGCTCGATGCGGCCTGGAACCAGATCAACCTGCCGGGTCAGAACAACATTTACTGGACGCAGGACGGCATCACGATCGATGCGCTGCAATGGTGGGTAGGCGTCAAGGACGGTCAAGTGTTGGCCGAGGTACCCAAGGACAAGCGGCCACTGACCTTTAAGGCCTCGATGCAGCCGCACGAACTGGCGGCCCTGTTTGAAGGCCTGTTCGCGCGCGACGGATCCACCTTCAAGCTCGACCGGCTGCAGCCGACGCCATTCCTGGGCGCTGCCGGCTTTCGCATCGACTTCACCTTGATCCGCAAGGTCGACGAAGTGACGGTCACTGGCAGCGGCTGGATCGCGGTTCGCAACAACGAGCTTCACGCGATGACCTTCACTGCACCCCGGCTGGGCTTCTTCCCCCGGCACATCGGCAAGGTCGAGCAGATCGCGGCTGGCGCGCAGTTGAAGGGCTGAGCGCGGCGGCGGCCCGCGCCGCCTACCGCCCCAACTGCATCCAGAGAAAACTGAACTCCAGCGCCATCATGTCGGCGCGCTGGGCGTTGTCGGCGGCGCCGCCGTGGCCGCCCTCGATGTTTTCCCAATACAGCACGTCATGGCCCTGCTCCTGCATGCGGGCCACCATCTTTCGGGCATGGCCCGGGTGCACCCGGTCGTCGCGGGTCGAGGTGGTGAACAGCACGCGCGGCAGCCTAGTGCCCTTCTTGACGTTCTGGTAGGGGCTGTACTTGGCGATGTAGGCCCATTCTTCGGGCTTGTCCGGGTCGCCGTATTCGGCCATCCAGGACGCACCGGCCAGCAGCTGGTGGTAGCGCCGCATGTCCAGCAGCGGCACCTGGCAGACCACGGCATTGAACAGCTCCGGGCGCTGCAGCATCACCGCGCCCACCAGCAGCCCGCCGTTGCTGCCGCCCATGATGCCCAGGTGGTGCGGCGCGGTGATCTTGCGGGCCACCAGGTCGTCGGCCACGGCGATGAAGTCGTCGTAGCTCTTCTGCTTGTTCGCCTTGATGGCCGCCTGGTGCCATGACGGACCGTATTCGCCGCCACCACGGATGTTGGCCACCACCAGCACGCCGCCGCGGCTGTACCAGGCGTTGCCGAAGCCGCCGGAGTACCACGGCTGCTGCGCCTGCTCGAAGCCGCCGTAGCCGTACAGCAGCGTCGGGTTGCGGCCGTCGGCTGTGGCGCCGCGCGGCCAGACCACGAAGTACGGCACCCGGGTGCCGTCGGCGCTGCGCGCGAAGTGCTGCTCCACCTTCATGCCCGCGGCGTCGAAGAACGACGGCCGGGCCTTCAGCGGCTCACGCTGGTCGGTGCCGGCGCGCCCCAGGGCCATCGAGTCCGGGGTCAGGAAGTCGGTGTAGGTCAGCAGGTAGGCCTCGGCCAGCGGCTCGCGCTCGCCCAGCAGCGGGTCGTGCAGCGACTTGATGCCCAGCGTGCCGGGGAACGGCGCCGCCACCTGGCGCGACACCCAGCGCCCGCCGTCCAGCCGCCGCTCCTCGACGCGGCCGGCCACGTCCTCCAGGATGGACAGCAGCACCGTCGTGGCGTTGGTGTCGAAGCCGGCGAGCGAGCGTGTCGGCGTCGGCGTGAACAGCGCCTCCAGCCGGCGCTCGCCCTTGAGGTAGGCGTCGGCGTCGGCCACCAGCAGCGAGCCCGCCGGCCAGCTGCGTCCGCCGGTGGTCCAGGCGCTGCGCAGCTCGATCAGCACATGGCGCTTCCAGAACGTGAGGTTGGCGTCCACCGGCTTGTCGATCGGTGTCAGCGCGCCGGCGGGGCCGGGCAGGAACAGCTCGCTGCCGTAGAAGTCCGGCGCGCGGCCGTAGTACAGGCGCTCGTGGCCCGGTGTCTGGTCCACCACCGGATAGGCATAGACGTCACCGGCGCGGCCTTCGAACACGGTCACGGCCGCGCTCAGCGGCGTGCCGCGCTTCCAGCGCTTGACCACACGCGGATAGCCCGAGGTGGTCAGGCTTCCGGGGCCGAAGTCGGTGCCCACCAGCGCGGTGTCGGCATCCAGCCAGTCGAAGCCGCTCTTGGCCTCCGGCAGGTGAAAGCCGCCCTCGACGAAGCGCTTGGCCACGGTGTCGAACTCGCGCATCACCACCGCGTCGGCACCGCCCTTGGACAGCTGCAGCATGCACAGCCGGTACTGCGGCGCCAGGCAGGCCGCGCCCTTCCAGACCCAGTTGACGCCCTCGGCCTTGCCCAGGGCGTCCAGGTCGAGCACCGTCTCCCAGGCCGGCTGCGGCTTGCGGTACTCGGCCAGCGTGGTGCGGCGCCACAGGCCGCGCGGGTTGGCGGCGTCCTGCCACAGGTTGTACAGCTGGTCGCCGCGCCGGCTGACCTGCGGGATGCGGTCGCGCGAGTCGAGCACTGCGCGGATGCGCTCGCGCATGGGGATGAAGTCGCTGCGCGTCTCCAGCACCTGGCGCGCCGCGGCATTGCGCTCGCGCACCCAGGCCAGGGCTTTGTCGCCCTGCACCTCCTCCAGCCAGCGGTGGGGGTCTGCATCGTCGGCGGGGGTAGGCAGGCTCATGGTGGTCAGTGCGGCGGCCAGGAGGGCAGTCAGGCAGGTCTTGATGGACATGATCGGGACGGCGTCACACTTGTGGGGCGGCACCGAAGGCGGCGACAGGGTCGGGGATGATAGAGGCCACCCCCACCACCGCCGCCGTCCGCCGCGTACCCGCCCATGTCCGACGCCACGACCGAACCCGACCACGGCAAGCCGCTGCAAGGCTGGCGGCTGCGTGCCTACACCATCATCTTCGAGGCCGACACCCGGGCCGGCCGGACCTTTGACATCGCCCTGGTCGTGCTGATCCTGGCCAGCGTGGCGGTGGTGATGCTGGACAGCGTGCAGGCCGTCAACCAGCGTTGGGGGCCGGCGCTGTCGGTCGCCGAGTGGCTGTTCACGCTGGTCTTCAGCGCCGAGTACCTGCTGCGCCTGGCCTGTGTGCGCCATCCCGGGCGCTACGCCCGCAGCCTGCTCGGCGTGATCGACCTGCTGGCCGTCGCACCGACCTGGCTGGCCATGCTGTACCCCGAGGTACACGCCCTGATCGACGTGCGGGTGCTGCGGCTGCTGCGGGTGTTCCGCATCTTCAAGCTCGGCGCCTATGTGGCCGAGTTCGGGCTGCTGGGACAGGCGCTGTGGGCCACGCGCCGCAAGATCGCGGTGTTCCTGAGCTTCGTGCTGGTGGTGGTGCTGGTGCTGGGGACGGTGATGTACGTCGTGGAGGGTCCGGCCAACGGCTTCACCTCGGTGCCGGTGGCGGTGTACTGGGCCATCACCACGCTGACCACCGTGGGTTTCGGCGACATCACGCCCAAGACCGACCTGGGCCGGCTGATTGCCAGCCTGATGATGCTGCTGGGCTGGGGCACGCTGGCCGTGCCCACCGGCATCGTCAGCGCGGAGTTCGCGGCCCAGCGTGGTCGTGAGCCGGCGCCGGCAGCGCCCACGCGGACCTGCCAGGCCTGCCAGAGCGAGGGCCACCTGGCGGCGTCGCGCTTCTGTCGGGACTGCGGCGCCCCGCTGCCCGACGACCAGGGCCAGCCGCCCGGCGCATGAGCCCCGGGCCGGCGGCCGGACGCCTCAGTCCCAGATCTCCACGCCACTGCCGCTGGCCGCCGGCGCCGCGGCCGGTTTGACCGTCGCCGGCACAGCGGGCGCGGCTGCCGCGCTGGACAGCGCCGCGGCCGCCACGGCCTGGGGGGCGGGCAGCGGCGCCACCTCGGCCGGGTCGCGCGGCGGTGGGCTGGCAAAGTCATTGCGCCGTACGGCGTTGTCCTGCGGTTCCGACCGCCCGAGCGTGAAGCGGCCCATGAGCTGGGTCAGGATCTGCGACTGCTGCTTCAGGCTCTCCGCGGCGGCGGCGGACTCCTCCACCAGGGTCGCGTTCTGCACCGTCATCTGGTCGAGCTGGTTGACCGAGTCATTGATGCGCCCGATGCCGCTGTTCTGCTCGTGCGCGGCCGCCGCGACGGCGCCGATGGTGTCGCTCACCCGCTGCACGCTGCTGACGATGTCGCCCATGGTGGTGCCGGCCTCGGCCACCAGGCGCGAGCCGGCGTCGACCCGCCCGACGTTGGCCTGGATCAGGCCCTTGATTTCACGCGCGGCATGGGCCGAGCGCTGGGCCAGCGACCGCACCTCGCCCGCCACCACGGCAAAGCCGCGGCCCTGCTCGCCGGCGCGGGCCGCCTCCACCGCCGCGTTCAGTGCCAGGATGTTGGTCTGGAAGGCGATCGAGTCGATCACGCCGACGATGTCGGCGATGCGGTGCGACGACGCATTGATCTCGCGCATGGTGGTCACCACCTGGTCCACCACCTCGCCGCCGCGCGATGCCACCACGGCGGCGCCGCCGGCCAGCTCGGTGGCCTGGGACGCACTGTCCGCGCTGGCGCCGACGGCCTCGGTCAGGCGGGCCATCGACGTGCTGGTCTCCTGCAGGCTGGTCGAGGCCTGGATGGTGCGGTGCGACAGATCCACGCTGCCGGCCGTGACCTCGGCGCTGGCGTTCTGGATCGACTGCGCCGCGTCGCTGACCTGGCTGACGATCGTCCGCAACGACTCGCGCATGCGCTGCAGGGCGGCCAGCACGTCGCCGAACTCGTCGTGCCGGTCCTGCGGTATCGGGCTGGCCAGGTCGCCGGCGCCGATGCGCTCGGCCACGTCGGCCAGCTCGCGCAGCGGCCGCACTACCGAGCGGACCATGGCCGCCGTGCCCAGGGCCAGGCCGATGGTGAACATCGACATCACGGCCAGGGCCGCCACGGCCACCTGCCGCCGCGTGGCCAGCACCGTATCGCGCTGCGCGGCGCCGTGGCGCAGGCTCAGCGCGGCATGGTCGGTGCGCGCACGCAGATGGTGGTCCTGCGCCAGCCGGGCCGCCTTGTTCAGGCGCTGGCGCGACTCCTCGTCGCCCTTGACGCCCTGGACCGCCGCCGCGAAGGCCGTGTCCCAGGACTGCTGCGTGGCCGCCTGCCGGGCCAGCGCGCCGCGCTCCTCGTCGGTCGTGGCCGCGTCCGCCTGGCGGCGCTGAAGATCCAGCAGTTGCCGGCGCACCTCCTCGACGTCGCGCTGCCCCAGGGAGGCCAGCCCACCCGTGGTGTCCTCCAGCATCGCCTGGCGCTGCGCGGCCAGCGCCTGGGCCTGCCCCTGGGCCTGCAGCGACATCACCAGCCGCACCTCCTGGAGGTCGGCCTCCTTCTTGAAGCGGCCGCCCAGCTCGTTGGAGGCGCTCAGCACGCCGATGCCCAGCAGCAGCACCGTGATGGCCGTGGCACAGGCCGGCATCCAGAGCCGGGTCGTGATGCGCAGGGAGAACGTCATGGGGAGGTCGGTCCAGGTCCGGGTGCGGATCGCCGCAGGATGATGGGGTCGCGCCGGCCGTCAGCCGGCGGCGCCGTCCATCAGGCCCATGTCGGCGCCACTCATCAGTGCCTCGATGTCCATCAGGATCAGCATGCGCTCGGCGTCGCCGGCCTTCACGGCGCCGATGCCGGTGATGTAGCGGCCCTCGATGGCGCTGTTGAACTCCGGCGCCGGCTTGATCTGCTCGCGCGTCAGCTCCAGCACGTCCGACACCGAGTCCACCACCGCACCGACCACGCGGTTGCGCACGTTCAGCACGATGACGACGGTGAAGGCGTTGTAGTCGCTGCTGTCGCACGCGAGCTTCACCCGCAGGTCGATGATCGGCACGATGGTGCCGCGCAGGTTGACCACGCCCTTGAGGAAGGCCGGCGCATTGGCGATGCGGGTCGGCGTCTCGTAGGAGCGGATCTCCTGCACGCGCAGGATGTCGATGCCGTATTCCTCGTCGCCGAGGCGGAAGGTCAGGTACTCGCCACTGGCGGCAACGGCACCGCGCCGCGCGGCGTCCTGCGCGGCGATGTGGTGGCCTTCGCGAATCAGGTCCATGGTGTTCAATGCCTTGGTTCGAGGGGCGGTCGGGCCAGGCCCGGGCTCCGACGGTTTCCCAGTCGTCGTCCTTGCCGGCCGCTGCCGGCGCCGGCGCATGGGTCGGTGCCGGAGCGGCGGCCGCCGGGGTGTGGCGCGCTGGCGCGACCGGTTGCGCGGCGCGCTGGACCAGGGCCTGCGCCACGGCCTGCGGCGTGGCCGCCGCCGGCTCATTGCCCAGGTTGAAGGTCGCGACCAGGCTGTTCAGGTTGCGCGCCTGCTCGCGCAGGCTCTCGGCGGCGGCCGCGCTCTGCTCCACCAGCGCCGCGTTCTGCTGCGTCATCTGGTCCAGCTGCGCCACCGACGTGTTCACCTGCCCGATCCCCGCCGACTGCTCCTGCGCCGCCGCCGTGATCTCGCCGATGATGTCCGCCACACGCTGCACCCCGCCCACGATGTCGGCCATCGTCGCGCCCGCGTCCTGCACCAGCTGCGTGCCCGCCGCCACCTTGTCCACGCTCTCGCCGATCAGCGTCTTGATCTCCTTGGCCGCGTCCGCGCTGCGCTGCGCCAGCGACCGCACCTCCGACGCCACCACCGCAAAGCCCCGGCCCTGCTCGCCCGCCCGCGCCGCCTCCACCGCCGCGTTCAGCGCCAGGATGTTGGTCTGGAACGCGATCGAGTCGATCACACCGATGATGTCGGCGATCTTGCGGCTGCTCGCCGCAATGTCGTCCATGTTCACCACCACCTGCTGCATCACCGCGCCGCCCTTGCTCGCCGAGGACTGCGCCGACAGCGCCAGCTGGTTCGCCTGTGCCGCCGAGTCCGCGCTCGCCCGCACCGTCCCCGACAGCTGCTCCACCGACGCCGCCGTCTGCTGCAGGTTGCTCGCCGCGCTCTCCGTGCGCTGGCTCAGGTCCGTGTTGCCCGACGCCACCTCCGCCGACGCCACCGAGATCGACTCCGCGCTGCCGCGCACCTGGCCGACGATGCCGCGCAGCTTGTGCACCATGGCACCCAGCGCCGTCTTCAGCTCGCCGATCTCGTCGCGGCGATGGCCCTGCGGCGCGATGTCCAGGCGCCCGGCGGCGACCTGCCCGGCGGCATCCACGCAGGCCTGCACGTCCTGCACCACGCGCCGCTGGGTCACCCAGGCAAACAGCGCAGCACCGATGGCGCCCAGCAGGCCGACGATGCCGAGCGCCGCCGCCTGGCGGTTGGTCCGGCTGTCCAGGGCCTGCCAGGTCGCCGTGGACTGCGCCCGCACCGCCGTGGCGGTATGGCCGACCAGCGTCATCAGGTTCTTGAACTCGCCGTCCGCGGTCTGCAGGGCTGCGATGCCGGTGTTGGGGTCGATCGTGGCCATGTCCAGGGCCGCCTCGGCCGCCTTTCGGTAGCGCGGCAGCGCGTCGCGCACCCGGGCCGCGGCGGCGGCCGCGCCATCGGCGGCGCCGGCCGTGCGCACGACCTCCTCGACAACAGTGGCCATGGCCTGGGCCTGCTGGTCACGCCGGGCCTTGACGGCCTTGTCGTCGAGCGAGGCGATGATGGTCACGGTCCGGTACAGCGTCGCATGCTGCTCGGACAGCGCCAGCTGCGCGCGGCCCAAGGCATCGGTCTGGCTCTGCGCCCGGGTCTGTATCTCGAGATACTGCGCCTCGAGATGCGTGATCAACGAGACACCGCCGCCGACCGCGGCCAGCAGCATGACGCCGGTGATCGATGGTGCCAGCAGCAGCTTGGCGCGCAATCGCATGAGAGTTCTCCCTTGACGAGCCGTGGCCGGCCGGCGGCACCGCCGGCGCCCCGGGGCGGCCCTGTTTACTTGTAGATGCCGCCGCAGACCACGCTGTCCTCGAGCTTCTCGCAGTACATCTGCTTGGGCTCGATCTTCTTGGTCACCGGGTTGGTGAACTTGTAGTCCTGCCAGAACGTGCCCTTGCTCTGGGCCAGGTCGACGCGCTCCTTGACGAAGGCCTTGCCGTCCACGTCCTTCAGGTCGATCAGGTTCTTGCCGACCATCTTCTCGTTGGCGCCGTGGGCGCGCACCGTGCCGTCCAGGCCGTAGACCACCAGGTACAGGTCGCGGTCGATGAACGGGCCGGCCTTGTTGGTGATCTCGGCATAGGCCTTGTCGCGGCCATTGGCCTTCGCGAAGCCGACGCCCTTCTTGACCATGGCGGTCGCCTCCTCCTTGGTGGCGTTGCCTTCCTTGGCAACGGCGGCGCCGGCCAGCACCAGTGCGGCGGCGATGGAGGCGATCTTGAGCAGGTGTGTCATGGTGCGGTCCTTTCAGCAGGGTTTGCAGCAGCCCGACGGGCCGGCTGGGTTGGTTTTCGGCCGACTTCAACCGGGGTTGAGCCGTGCCTGCGAGGATGTGTCGGCAGCCGGCTGGGCGATGGGCCGAATAGAGCGCCGGTCGACCGGCAGATCCGCAACGGCCGCCGCTCAGGCATGCGCATCGAGCCGGAACCGCACCTCCGACGCCACCACCGCGAAGCCCCGGCCCTGCTCGCCCGCCCGCGCCGCCTCCACCGCCGCGTTCAGCGCGGCCTGGGCGAAGACCTCCTTGGCCTTGCCCAGCATCTTGTCGGCCGTGCGGGCGTTGTCGTAGGCGCCGTTCAGGAACTGCTGCAGCACGCGCTCGGTCTGCGCGGCATGGGCGTCCAGGCGCTTGACGGCCTCTCGGGCAGCCGCGTTGTCCTCGTCCTCCTCGCCTTCCAGCAGCTGGGCCAGCTGCGCCTTGGCCTGCTTGAGCTGCCCGGCCCAGGCTTCCCGGTGCCGCAGCACGGCAACACCGTCCTCGTACTGGATCACCATGTCCTTTTCATGGCGCAGCACGGCGGCCATGGCCGCACGGATCGTGCCCACGTTGTGCAGCTCCTTGATGGAATGCACCATGAAGAGGTCGTTCAGGTGACTGACATGCCGCCCGCCGACCACGCCGGTGGCCCCCACCATCGCCAGCAACGACAGCACCATCTCGATCGCGCCGAACATGCGGGTGCGCACCGACATCCGCCGCAGCAACTGCACTAGACCGTTCATGACGTCTTACCTCGTCGTCGACCCGATACGGCCTGGGTGCTGGTTTCAGATGGACCGGGCGGTACGGGCGCGCTGCCACGACAACCCCGGGGACTGCAGGATCAGTGCCGCGAGCGCCGCACCAGCGCGCCCACGTCCAGGATCAGCGCGACGCGGCCATCGCCCAGGATGGTGGCGCCCGAGACGCCGTCGACCTTGCGGTAGTTGGCCTCCAGGTTCTTGACCACCACCTGCTGCTGGCCCAGCAGCTCGTCGACCAGCAGCGCCACGCGCTGGCCCTCGGCCTCGATCACGACCATGATGGCCGCCGGCTCGTCGCTGGCGCGCGGTATGTCGAACAGCCTCTCCAGCTCGACCACCGGCATGTACTCGTCGCGCACCTCGACCACGCGGCCCGTGGCGCCGATGGTCTTGATCATCCCGGGCTTGACCTGGAACGACTCCACCACCGACGACAGCGGCAGGATGTAGCCCTCTTCGCCGACGCCGATGCTCATGCCGTCCATGATGGCCATGGTCAGCGGCAGGCGGACCTTGACGCTCATGCCGTAGCCCTCGGCGGAGTCGATCTCCACCGTGCCGCCCAGCGACGTGATGTTGCGCTTGACCACATCCATGCCGACGCCGCGGCCGGACACGTCCGTCACCTCGTCTGCCGTGGAGAAGCCGGGCGCGAAGATCAGGCCCCAGACCTCGGCGTCGCTCAGCGTGTCCGGCGCGTCCAGGCCGCGCTCGCGGGCCTTGGACAGCAGCTTGCGGCGGTTCAGCCCGCGCCCGTCGTCGCGCACCTCGATCAGGATCGAGCCGCCCTGGTGGCTGGCCACCAACGTGATCGTGCCGTGCTCCGGCTTGCCCTTGGCCAGACGGTCGGCCGGCAGCTCGATGCCGTGGTCGACGCTGTTGCGCACCAGGTGCGTCAGCGGGTCGGTGATCTTCTCAACCATGCCCTTGTCCAGCTCGGTGGCTTCGCCCTGCGTGACCAGCTCCAGCTTCTTGCCCAGCTTGCCGGCCAGGTCGCGCAGCATGCGCGGGAAGCGGTTGAACACCATGGACATCGGGATCATGCGGATCGACATCACCGCCTCCTGCAGATCCCGGGTGTTGCGCTCCAGGTCCGTCAGGCCGCTGACCATGCTCTGGAACAGGCTGCTGTCCAGGCCCTTGCTGGTCTGCGCCAGCATGGCCTGGGTGATGACCAGCTCGCCGACCAGGTTGATGAGCTGGTCGACCTTTTCCACCGACACACGCAGGGTCGCGCTCTCGGCCGCCGGGCTGCGGGTATCGGCCTTGGGCGCGGCGCGGGGCGTGG
>JBJXHB010000164.1:0-5577 GCA_046160725.1 Aquabacterium sp. | reverse complement strand
CTCTACATCCTGTTCCTGCAGCTCGCCAGCGCCCACCACCTGCTCGCCGATCCCGGCGTGAGCACGGCCTGGAAGGTCGTCAACACCAGCTACTTCATGTACTTCGCGGTGCTGGCGTCGATGCTGCACGGCCTGACCATCCCCGGCGCGATGGAGGTGGCGCAGCGGCAGAAGGGCTACACCCGCGGCCTGTACGAGTGGCTGCGCAAGGCGCCCTGGGGCAACCCGACCTTCAGCGGCGTGTTCATCTCGCTGATCGGCTTCGGCTTCCTGGGCGGCATCTCGGGCGTGATGATGGGCACCGAGCAGCTCAACATGATCATCCACAACACGATCTACGTGCCCGGGCACTTCCATGCCACGGTGGTGATCGGCACCACGCTGACCTTCATGGCGCTGACCTACTACCTGATCCCGGTGCTGTTCAAGCGCGAGATGATCAACCCGGGCCTGGCGCGGTGGCAGCCCTATCTGTTCGGCTTCTCGATGTATGCCTTCGCGCTGGTGATGATGGGTGCCGGCACGCTGGGCGTGTCGCGCCGGCACTGGGACATGGCCTTCCAGGGGGCCGCGATGGCCTATGAGTGGCCCGGCGCGGCCTACCTGATGATGGGCATGGTCGGCCTGTTCGGCATGGTGGCCATCGTCTCCGGTGCGATCTATGTCTACATCACGGTCGGCTCGCTGCTGTGGGGCAAGCGCCTGGACAACGGCGTCGAGAGCGCCGCCTTCACACCGGTGCCGCGCGCGGCACCGACGGTGGTGGCGCAGACCGCCGGGTCGGCCGGCTTCGCGGCGCCGGGCACCTTCGTACTGGCCATGGTGTTCCTGATGGCCTTTGTCCTGTACTACTTCATCAACTGGAAGTACCTGTCGACGCTGTGGGGCCTGTCGTGACACCCGACGGCGCGTCCATCGCCCCCGTGCTCGGCGCGGCGGCGCGACCCCAGGCGCGCTGGCGCCTGGTGGTGGGCGTCTTCAAGCTGCGCATCGCGGTGCTGATCATGGTGACCGCGCTGGCCGGCATGGCCATCGAGCCGGGCGGTGCCGGCGTCGGCTTCTGGCCGGCGCTGACGCTGGCGCTGTCGGTGCTGCTGGCATCGGCCGCGGCCGGCGCCTTCAACCAGTATGCGGAAGCCGCCAGCGACCGCCTGATGCCGCGCACCCGCAACCGGCCCTTCGCCAGCGGTGCCCTGCCACGCAACGGCGCCTGGCTGGCGGCCATCATCGCCCTGCTGGCGCTGGCCACCGGCGTCGCGGCGCTGGTCGTCAACCCGCAGGCCGCGGGCTACACGCTGGCCGGCGCGCTGACCTATGCCCTGGTCTACACCCTGGGCCTGAAACGTCGCACGGCCTGGAACATCGTGGTCGGTGGCCTGGCCGGCAGCTTTGCCGTGCTGGCCGGGGCGGCCGCGGTGCAGCCGCACATCGGCGCGCAGGCCTGGGCACTGGCGCTGGTGCTGTTCCTGTGGACGCCGCCGCACTTCTGGTCGCTGGCCATCGCCAACGCCCGCGAGTACGAGGCCGCCGGTGTGCCGATGCTGCCGGTGGTGGTGGGCACGCCGCGCGCGGCGCGCATCGTGCATGCCAATGCCATCGTGCTGGTGGCCGCGACGGCGCTGCCGCTGGCCTCCGGCTGCGGCTGGGTCTACGCGCTCGCGGCGCTGGCCGGCGGCGCGCATTTCCTGCGCAAGACCCATGCCCTGGCGCGCCAGCCCACGCGCGGCACGGCGTTGTCGGCGTTCTTCGCCTCCATGGTGCAGCTCAGTGTGCTGCTGGCCGGGGTGGTGGTCGATGCCGCGCTGCGCTGACACCAGACCGGGCGAGCGCCTCTGGCGCGGCCTGCGCCGGCTGCTGCTGCCCGCCCTGCTGCCGGTGCTGCTGCTGGCCGCGGCCGCCGACGGCTTTGCCGGCGAGGCCGCCGTGCGCGAGCCCGGCACCCTGCCGAAGCTGGACGAACGTGAGGCGCTGAGCGCCAGCGAGGCGGTGATTGGCCAGGTGGTGCCGTCGGCCTTGCCGCTGCGCGACCGCCATGGCCGCCCGGTGACGCTGGCGGACTATCGCGGCAAGCCGTTGCTGGTGAGCTTCATCTACACCGGCTGCTTCCAGGTCTGCCCGGCGCAGACGCGCATGCTGTATGAGGCCGTCAAGGGCCTGGACCGGCTGCTGGGCGAGCACCAGTTCAACGTCGTCAGCATCGGATTCAACCAGCCCTTCGACTCGCCGGATGCGATGCGGTCCTTTGCGGCGCAGCACCGCATTGCCCACCGCAACTGGGAGTTCCTGAGCCCTGCGCGCGAGACCGTGGCGGCGCTGACGGACGCCTTCGGCTTCCGCTATGTGGCCACGCCGGCCGGCTTCGACCATGTGCTGGGCGTGACGGTGGTGGACGCCAACGGCCGCATCCATGCCCAGGTCTATGGCGACCGTCTGCGCGCCGACCAGCTCGGCGCGCCGCTGCGCCAGCTGATCCTGGATGCGCCGCCCGGTGCCACGTCCACGCTGGCCACCTTCGTCGAGCGGGTGCGCATCCTGTGCACCGTCTACGACCCCGAGACCGGCGAGTACCGCTATGACTACAAGCTGATCTGCTCGGTCATCGGCGGGCTGCTGTTCTTCCTCTCTGCCGGCATCTACCTGGTTCTCGAATGGCAATCGCAGCGCAGGGCCCGTCGGGCCACGCGGCCCACACCGCTGGCGCAGGCTTCCGGCAGCGCGGCTTGACCCTATGGCTGGCGGCCGAGCGCGGCCTGGACCGCGTGTGCGGCCCTGCGGCCAACCCGCTGCGCCAGCTGGGGGCGGTGGCCGCCTTCGCTTTCGCGCTGCTGGCCGCCAGCGGCGCACTGCTGTACGTGCTGCTGGACACCTCGGCCGACGGCGCCTGGGCGTCGATCGAGCGGCTGGCCGTGGTGCCGCTGGGCCTGGGCGATCTGCTGCGCGGCCTGCACCGGCATGCGGCCGACCTGCTGGTGGTGGCACTGGTGCTGCACCTGTTGCGCGAGTGGCTGCACGGTCACTATGTCCGCGTGCACCGCTTCGCCTGGCTGACCGGCGTGCCGTTGGTGGGTTTCGTCTTCGCGGCCGGGATCGGTGGCTTCTGGCTGAACTGGGACCAGCTCGGCCAGTATTCGGCGTTGGCCACGGCCGAATGGCTGGACGCCTTGCCGCTGCTGGGTGCGCCGATGGCGCGCAACTTTCTCGGCGTGGCATCGGTCGGGGACCGGCTGTTCTCGCTGTTCCTGTTCGTGCATGTCGGCGTGTCGCTGTTGATGGCCTTCGGCCTGTGGTTCCATGTCCAGCGCCTGGGTCGGCCGGTGCTGTGGCCGACGCGCGCCCTGGTGCTGGCCCTGCTGGCGATGCTGGCGCTGGTGGCCGTGCTGGCACCGGTGCGCAGCCATGCCCCGGCGGCGTTGGCCCGCGTGCCGGCGGAGCTGCGCCTGGACTGGTTCCTGCTGTTCCTGCACCCGCTGGGCGAGGCCCTGACGCTGCCGGGCTTGTGGGTGCTGGTGGCCGCCGTGGCCGCGCTGCTGTTCGGACTGCCGCTGTGGCGGCGGGCGCAGCCGGCGGCGCCGGTGGCGGTGGTAGATGCCGCCAACTGCAACGGCTGCCGCCGCTGCGAGGACGACTGCCCGTATGCGGCCGTGACCATGGTGCCGCATCCCAACCAGCGCATCGGCCGCCACCTGGCGGTGGTGGACAGCACCATGTGCGCCGGCTGCGGCATCTGCGCCGGCGCCTGCCCGTCGTCGACGCCGTTTCGCGGCGCGGCGCAGCTGGTCACCGGCATCGACATGCCGCAGCGGCCGGTCAGCGTGCTGCGCGCCGAGCTGCGGGCGGCGCTGGCGGCCTGCACCGCACCGGCACCGATCGTGGTCTTCGGTTGCGGGCAGGGCGCTCGGCTGGCCACGGTGGCGGCGCCGGACGTGCTGACCATCGGGCTGATCTGCACCGGCCAGCTGCCGCCGTCGTTCGTCGAGTACGCGCTGCGTGACGGCGCCGCTGGCGTGCTGGTGGCGGCCTGCCGCGAGGGCGGCTGCGCCTTCCGCCAGGGCGAGCGCTGGGCCGCCCAGCGCCTGCTCGGCCAGCGTGAGCCGCACCTGCGCGACGGTGTGCCGGCCGACCGCTGGGCCATGGCCAGCGCCGGTGCCGGCGACGAGGCTGCGCTGGCGCAGGCCGTCCGGCAACTGCGACAGCGGCTGAACGCGCTGGACGACGCAGCCGACAACTACCCCATCGCCGCCGCGCCCGCGGCCCCGCCCGCCGCCGTGGCGCCTTTCCCATCACCGCCACCATGAGCCCCGAGGCCATCGCCCGCCCCACCGCCGCCCGCGGCCCAATGGCCTGGGCTGGCCAGCTGCTGCTGTACGGCCTGTTCGCGCTGGGCATCGGCGTGTTCTCGCAGTGGCCGCCCTATCGGCCGCTGGCCGAGGGCCAGGCCTTGATCAAGGTGAGCTTCGTGCGCGTGGGCAAGCCGGTCGGCGACTGCCGACAGCGCAGTGCCGAGGAGCTGGCCCGCCTGCCGCCGACCATGCGCGCGCCGGAGGTCTGCCCGCGCGAGCGCTCGCCCGTCACCGTGGAGCTGGACATCGACGGTCGGCGCGCGCTGACCCGCAGCGCTGCACCGGCTGGGCTGTCGCGCGACGGCGCGTCGGCGCTGTACGAACGCCTGGTGGTGCCGGCCGGCGAGCGGCGCATCGCGGTGCGCCTGTCGGACGACCAGCGCCCCGGCGCGCCGGTCCACCGGCGCGAGGCCACGCTGCGGCTCGCGCCCGGGCAGGTGCTGGTCATCGACTTCGACCCATCGCTGGGCGGGATCACGCTGCAATGACAACCGCGCCGTCCGCCTCGCCCACCGCCCCGCGCGGTGCATCGCCCGGCGCCGCCGTCCCGCTCACCGCCGCCACGCCACGACCCTACGTGCTGGGCGCGCTGGACGCCGACCAGCGCCGGCGCGCGCGGGCCTGGCTGTGGCTGGCCCTGGCCGCGCTGGTCGGCTCCGGGCTGTTCTCGGTGCTGCTGGTGCTGGCGCGCACGCCGGGCATCAACCGCTGGCTGCCGGCGGGCGACTTCTTCCGCGTGGCGCTGGTGGTGCACGTGGACCTGTCGGTCCTGGTGTGGTTCACGGCCATGGCCGGCATGTTGTGGAGCGTGCATCAGCGCGCGCGCGCGGTGCCGCTGGCGCCCTGGCTGGCAGGGCTGCCGCTGGGCCTGTGCAGCCTGGGGGCGGTGGGCATGGCGCTCGCGGCCTTCGTCGACCCTGGCACGCCGGTGATGGCCAACTACATCCCGGTGCTGGACAGCCCGCTGTTCCTCGCCGCGCTGGCGGTGTTCGGTGCCGGTGCGCTGGCGCTGGTGCTGGCCAGCCTGGCCTGGCCGCGGCCGGTGGGGCCGGCGCCAGATGGCGCCGCGGCACTGCGCTTCGGCCTGCATGCGAGCGTGGTGGCTGCCGCGGTGGCGCTGCTGGCCTTCGGCTGGTCGCTGGCGGTGGTGCCGCGGGAGCTGCCGCCCAAGGCCTGGTATGAGATCGTCTGGTGGGGCGGCGGCCATGCGCTGCAGTTCACCTGGACGCTGCTGATG
>JBJXHB010000163.1:0-25958 GCA_046160725.1 Aquabacterium sp. | reverse complement strand
CTCAGCATTGCCGCACCCGTTGGGCCTCATCCCGCCATCAAATCCGGAAGTCGTCGATCTTCTTGCCACCGGCGAGCGCCTGCTTCAGCCACTTCGGCTGCAGGCCGCGCCCGGACCAGGTGTTGCCCGTGGCCTTGTCACGGTACTTCGCGGCCACCTTGCGGCCGGCCGTAGGACCACGCTTGCCGGTGGCCTTCTTGGAGGCCGGTGCAGGCGCCGCCGCGCGTGTCGCGAGGTCGGCTGCCGTCAAACCATACTCGCCCATCAGGGCGCGCACCTTGGCCACGCCTTCAGCACGGTTGGCGCGCTGAAACTCCGATATCTTCTTTTCCAGGGCGGCGCGCTGCGCCATCAATTTCGACAAGGTTGCCATGGGCTACGTCCTCGGTATCACCCGGACTTCGGGCGGCGGATGATATGTCGATGTGGAAAGAGAAATCCCGAATCCTGGAAATCGGAATATCCCGTCGAAACCACCCAAAACCGACTTTTCAGACGGCAGGCGGCGGAACGTAGCCCGCGGGTTGGTCCACCGCATCGCCGAAGAAGAACTGCTCCATCTGGCGCGCCAGGTACTGGCGCGCTCGCAGGTCGGCCAGATTCAGGCGGTTTTCATTGACCAGCATGGTTTGGTGGCGCAACCACAGGGACCAGGCCTCCTTGGATACCCCTTCCAGAATCCGCTTTCCCAGTTCGCCGGGATAGGGTTGGAAATCAAGGCCGGGGGCCTCCTTCTTGAGGTGCACGCATTGAACGGTTCGAGCCATGGAATTCCTCGTCGGGTTTGTCAGGAGAGCTTCTTGACCAGCACCTGCGAGCGCCGGTCCCAGTTGTATTTGCGCTTGCGCGCTTCGGGCAGCCGATCCGGGTCGGCCTGGACGAAGCCACGCTTGATGAACCAGTGCATGGTTCGCGTGGTCAGCACGAAGACGCTGTCCAGGCCCATGGCCCGCGCACGCTGCTCAATGCGCTTGAGCAGGCGCTCGCCGTCACCCTGTCCCTGCGACAGTGGGCTGACCGTCAGCGCGGCCATCTCGGCGGTTCGCGACTCGGGATAGGGGTACAGCGCCGCGCAGCCGAATATCACGCCGTCGTGTTCGATCACGGTGTAGTTGGCAATATCGCGCTCGATTTCGCTGCGTTCGCGCCGCACCAGCGTGCCGTCGCGCTCAAAGGGCTCGATCAACTGCAGGATGCCGCCGACATCGTCCGAGGTGGCCTCGCGCAGGGTTTCCAGTTTCTCGTCGACCACCATGGTGCCGATGCCGTCGTGGGTAAACACCTCGAGCAGGATGGCGCCGTCGACGGCGAAGGGCAAGATATGCGAACGTTCGACGCCGCCCTCGCAGGCCCTGACGCAATGCTGCAGATAGAACGCAGGGTCGGTCGGTTGCGTCGGCGCGGGCCATGTCGCGAGCAGGCGCTTGGCGTCCGCCAACGCCAGTTCGGTATCGACCGGGCTGTCCTTCGCATGTCCGTTCTCGAGGATGCCGGGAACCTCGGTGAGAAACAGCAGCTTGTCGGCCTGCAGCGCTGTGGCCGTGGCCGTGGCCACTTCCTCCATCGTCAGATTGAAGGCCTCACCGGTCGGCGAAAAGCCGAAAGGACTCAACAGGACCAGGGCGCCGGTGTCGATGGCGCGCCGAATGGCGGCTGCATCGACCCGGCGAACGACGCCACTGAGCATGTAGTCGATACCGTCGACGATGCCCACCGGGCGGGCGGTCAGGAAATTGCCCGACACCACACGCACCGTGGCATTGGCCATCGGCGTGTTGGGCAGTCCTTGAGAGAACGCGGCCTCGATCTCGAAGCGCAGCTGTCCCGCGGCTTCCTGGGCGCAGTCCAGCGCGATCGGGTCGGTGATGCGCACGCCGCGGTGATACCGGGAGGCCTGGCCCTTGGCGGCCAGTTGCTCATTGACCTGGGGTCGGAAGCCATGCACCAGCACCAGCTTGATGCCCATGGCATGCAGGATGGCCAGGTCCTGCACGAAGGCATTGAGCTTGCCGGCCTGTATCAGCTCGCCGGCCATGCCGACGACAAAAGTGGTGCCGTGATAGGCGTGGATGTAGGGCGCCACCGCCCGGAACCACGGCACGAAGGTATGCGGAAACACGAGGCTCATCAGGTACGGGATTGTGCAGCAGGGGTGGCGAGCGGGCTGCGGCCGGTATGGGCCACCCCGGGCTGGCCGTCGACGACGATGCCGCCGATTGGCGGGCCCGCGAGCTGTCATTGGCACTTGACGAACCTGGAATTTCGAGGCCACGATTCGCAGTTCACAACGGCCCATAGGGCACAGGAGACAAGAAATGGACGTGATGAAGACCCACGGTGCGATCAGCTGGTCGGAGCTGATGACCAGCGACGCTGGCAAGGCATGCGAGTTCTACAAGGGCCTGTTCGGCTGGAAGATCGAGACCATGCCGATGCCCCAAGGCGACTACCACGTGGTCAAGGTCGGCGACACCTCGATCGCCGGCATCATGGCCACGCCGGCCGACGGGCCACCCATGCCGCCGGCCTGGGGCAGCTATGTCACGGTCGATGATGTCGACGCCTCGGCCAAGCTGGCGGTCGCTTTGGGCGGCACCCTGTGTGCCGGCCCGATGGACATCCCCGGCGTAGGGCGCTTTGCCGTGATCCAGGACCCTCAGGGCGCGGTGCTGAACATGATGACCTACGCCGCCAGCTGACCCAAGCCGCGTCGGGCGCCACGTCGGCGGCGGTGGCAACCATCGGGGTGCGGACCTGGCCGCATAACATGCGCGTCCCGTGTCCGGCGCCCCTGTCATCGAGTATCCCGAAGCGCTGCCGGTATCGGCCCGGCGCGAGGAGATTGCGCGCGCCCTGCGTGACCACCCGGTGGTCATCGTCTGCGGCGAGACCGGGTCGGGCAAGACCACCCAGCTGCCCAAGATCGCGCTGGAGTTGGCTCGCGCCGAGGATGCAGCGGCACCGCCTGGGCGCCCGCGCGGCCTGATCGGCCATACCCAGCCTAGGCGCATTGCCGCCACCAGCGTGGCGCGCCGCATCGCGGACGAGATGCAGACGCCGCTGGGCGAGGTCGTGGGCTTCAAGGTGCGCTTCCAGGACAGGCTGTCGCCCGGCGCGGTGATCAAGCTGATGACCGACGGCATCCTGCTGGCCGAGACGCAAGGCGACCCGCTGCTGCGGCGCTACCGCACGCTGATCATCGATGAGGCACACGAGCGCAGCCTCAACATCGACTTCCTGCTCGGTTACCTGCGCAACCTGTTGCCGCGGCGACCGGACCTGAAGCTGATCATCACCTCGGCCACCATCGACGCCGACCGCTTCGCGGCGCACTTCGCGTCCAGGGCCGGGTCGGCGCCGGTGATCCAGGTGTCCGGGCGGTTGTATCCGGTGCAGCAGCGCTGGCGGCCGTTCGAGGAATCGCGCGAGTACGGACTCGACGAGGCCATTGCCGACGCGGTTGACGAGCTCTGGCGCGATGGCACCGGTGACATCCTGGTCTTCCTGCCGGGTGAGCGCGAAATCCGAGACGCGGCGGCCCACCTGACGCGGCATCTCGCGCGGCAGCACCGTGGCGGCCCGTCGCCCGAGGTGCTGCCGTTGTTTGCACGCCTGTCCCAGGCCGAGCAGGACCGCGTCTTCTCACCCAGCCACGGGCGGCGCATCGTGTTGGCCACAAACGTCGCCGAGACCTCGCTGACGGTACCCGGCATCCGCTTCGTCATCGACTCCGGGCTGGCGCGCGTCAAGCGATACAGCTGGCGCAGCAAGGTCGAGCAATTGCTGGTCGAGCCGATCAGCCAGGCCGCAGCGCAGCAGCGAGCAGGGCGCTGCGGCCGCGTCGCCGACGGCATCTGCATCCGACTTTACGGCCAGGCCGACTTCCCGCAGCGGCCCGCATTCACCGACCCGGAGATCCTGCGCTCGTCGCTGGCCGGTGTGATCCTGCGCATGAAGAGCCTGCATTTGCCGTCGGTGGAGGAATTCCCATTCCTCGAGCCGCCGCGACCGCGGGCGGTGGCGGACGGATATGCGCTGCTGGATGAACTCGGCGCCATCGATGACGCTCATGAGCTGACCGCCACCGGGCTCGAGCTGGCCCGTCTGCCACTGGACCCGCGCCTGGGCCGCATGATCCTGGAGGCACGCCAACGCGAGGCGCTGACCGAGGCCTTGATCGTGGCGTCGGCGCTGTCGGTGCAGGACGTGCGCGACCGCCCGCTGGACCTGCAGCAGGCGGCCGACCAGAAGCACAAGCTGTTCGACGACGAGCGCAGCGAGTTCAGCGGCTATCTGAAGCTGTGGCAATGGATCGAGGCCGGCCGCGGTGTCCATGGCCATGCCGGCCAGCAGATCGACCAGCACAAGTTGAGCAACCGCCAGCAGGAGCAGCGGCTGCGCGAGCAGTTCGTCAACCCGCGCCGGGTGCGGGAATGGCGCGACATCCATGCCCAGTTGCATACCCTGGTGGCCGAGCAGGGCTGGCGCCTGAACGGCACGCCGGCCACTTACGAGCAACTGCACCTGTCGATGATGGCCGGCCTGCTGGGCAACCTGGGCTGCAAGTCCGATGACGAGGACCACTGGCTGGGCGCACGGGGCATCCACTTCTGGCCGCACCCCGGTGCCCACCTGAGCAAGAAGCCGCCGCGCTGGCTGATGGCGGCCGAGCTGGTGGAGACCACCCGGCTGTACGGTCGGGGGCTGGCCCTGATCGACCCGCGCTGGATCGAGCAGGTGGCCGGTCACCTGCTGAAGCGGCAGCTGCTGGAGCCGCATTGGGAGCGCAAGGCAGCCGAGGTCGTGGCATTGGAGCGGGCCACCCTCTACGGGTTGGTCGTCTACAGCAATCGGCGGGTGTCGTTTGCGCAGGTCGACCCAGCGGCAGCGCGCGAGATCTTCATCCGCCAGGCGCTGGTCGAGGGCGACTGGGACTGCCGGCTGGCCTTCTTTGACCACAACCGCAAGCTGCTGCGCCAGGTGCAGGACCTGGAGCACAAGGCCAGGCGCCAGGACGTGCTGGTCGACGACGAGCTGATCCACGGCTTCTATGACCGGCTGCTGCCGGCCGATGTGGTCGGTGCGGTGACGCTGGAGCGCTGGTATCGGCAGGAGATGAGGCGTCAGCCGCACTTGCTGATGCTGACCCGCGAAGAGCTGATGCGGCACGAGGCGGCCGGCGTCACCACGGCGGCGTATCCCAAGCTGGTGCGGCTGGGCGGCGTGGACTGCGCGGCGAGCTACCTGCATGAGCCCGGTGACCCGCGCGACGGTGTGACGGTGACGGTGCCGATCTATGCGCTGAACCAGGTCAGCGAGGCGCGATGCGAATGGCTGGTGCCGGGCCTGGTGGCGGCCAAGGTGCAGGCGCTGCTGAAGAGCCTTCCCGGCAAGCCCCGTGCGCGTTGCATGCCGCTGGCCGAGTTTGCCCAGGCCTTTGCCGACGAGGTGCCGTTCGGCGAGGGCTCGCTGCTGGACAACCTGCAGGACCGTGTGCGCCGGCATGCCCAGTTGCCGGTGCAGCGCGCCGACTTCAAGCTGGAGATGGTCCCGGGCCACCTGTTCCTGAACCTGCTGTTGGCGGACGAGCATGGCCGCCAGATGGCCATGGGCCGCAACCTGGCGGCGCTGAAGGCACAGTGGGGTCATCAGGCCCGCAGCGCTTTCCAGGCGCTGGCCCAGCTCAGCCTGGTCAGCAGTCCCGCGCCGGCCGCCGACGCGGCGAGCGTGGGTCGGGCCGATACGGTGTCGCAAGCGGCGGGGCCAAGCCCGTCGGCGGCATCCGCCGCCGTCACCCTGGCGGAACCACCCGCCGCGGGTGAGCGCCACACGCGTTGGTCGTTCGGCGAGCTGCCAGAGCTGATGGAGGTCCGCAAGGGCGGGCAGGTCATGGTGGGCTTCCCCGCGCTGGTCGACCATGGCAGCCATGTCGAGATCGAGGTCTTCGACGAGCCCGATGTCGCGGCGGCGCGTCACCGTGTCGGCCTGCGCCGGCTGGTGGCGCTGGCCCTGCGCGAGCCGCTGAAGTACCTGGAGAAGAACATACCCGACCTGGCCCGGATGGCGGGCTGGTTCATGGCGCTGGGCAGCGCCGAGGATTTGCGCAACCAGATCATCGACGTCGCCCTGGACCGGGCCTTCCTGGCCGAGCCCTTGCCCACCACCGCCGCGGGCTTCGACACCCGCCTGGGCGAGGGGCGCAGCAGGCTGAACCTGATTGCGCAGGAGGTGGCACGTCTGGCGGCCATGATCCTGGCCGATCATGCGGCGGCAGCGCGCAAGCTGAAGGACAGCCGCGCGCCCAAGGAGGTGGCCGAGGATGTGGCCGCCCAGCTGGCCCGGCTGGTGCCGAGGACGTTTCTGATGTCCACACCGGCCGCGCAGCTGTCGCACTTGCCGCGTTACTTGAAGGGCATCGTCATGCGGCTGGACAAGCAGCGCGCTGATGCGGCGCGCGATGCGCAGCGGCTGGCCGAGCTGCGGCCGCTGGAGCAACGCTGGCTGCGCCGACTGTCGGAGCTGCGCGGCCGGGCCGATCCGCGTGTCGATGAGTTCCGCTGGCAGATCGAGGAGCTGCGCATCAGTCTCTTCGCACAGGAACTGCGCACGCCGCAGCCCGTCAGCGTCAAGCGGCTGGATCGGCTGTGGGAGCAATTGACTCGTTGATCAGCCTTCGCCGCGGGCTCCGAAAGCGCGGAAAAGTCTTGGGTAGCCGCCGCTCAGCGCTGCCAACCGATTTCGACCGCCATACGGGTTGCCCCGGCCCCGCATTCGCGGGGGTGCGGCTTCGAAGCCGGTTCCTAGAATCCGCCCGCTTCGAGCACGGACGCCTTCAGGGATGCGGGCCGGCTCGCAGAACATGGCTGAAAGGGCCGTGTGATGCCGAACCTGCCTTCGATTGCATTTGCCCTGTCCGGCCTGTTGATGCCCGGTGTCTCCTGGTCTCAGGCGGCGAGGGCGCCCGCCACCGCCGACGCCGCCAAGCCCGCTGCCGCAGCATCCCAGCCCGAGGCCATGAGCCGTGCCCGTCGGGACGCAGATCGTCCGATGCAGGTGATCCTGGACGCAGCCCGCACGCGCCGGCCAGCGGGCGCGAGAGCGGCGGCGGAGGGCGTTGTCACCATTCCGACGCTGGCCGCACCAAGGCGGCCGGCAACGGCTGCAGCGACGCTGCCCGCGGTACCCCAAGGCGAGCCACCGGCGCCCGCAGAGACGACGCCGACAGCGGCGACAGCCGTGTCCGACCCGGTGCCGGCGGCGCCACCGGCGGTGGTGCCCGTGCCAATAGTTGCAGCGCCCCTGGTGGTGACGGCGGGTCCGCCCTCGTCATCGGCCGTGGCGCCGGCCACCTTGCCGGCAGCAGCACCGGTGCCCACGCCCGTCGCGTCGATGCGGCTGCCCGAAGCCGGCTCTGCGTTGCCAACGATGCTGGGCTCGTCCCCACCGTCGCCCGCCGCGGATCGGCCGGTGTTGACCCCTGCGGTTGCTCGAGGCGTCCCGTCGATCGGGCCTGTGGCTACCACGCCGGCGGTCGTCGCCAGGCCTGAAGCGCCCAGGCTGATCAACATGGTGGAGCCGGACATCCCGGCGCGCCAGATGGCTCGACTCACACGGCCGGCGCTGTTCCAGGTCGGGTTCACCATCCAGGCCGATGGCAGCGTCGGGCAGGTCGGCGTCCGCACCGTCGATGCCTTCCGGTCGATGGAGTCGGCCGTTCTCGCCGCGGTACAGCAATGGCGCTACGCACCCCTGGCGCGGGCCCTGGCGCACCAGGTGGACCTGGTGATCAACCCGCCGCAGTAATTGCCTGCGCGGCCAACGGCGCGGCCCTGTGCCTCAGGGCACCAGGACCTCCAGGACCCGATCCATGCCGCCGCTCTCGACCGAGACCATGGCCTGCTCGCGCACCGCCGGCTTTCCGTGGAAGGCAATCGACAGGCCCGCTACCGACATCATCGGCAGGTCGTTGGCGCCATCGCCAACCGCCACCGCCTGGCTGGTGGGGATGCCCATCAGTTCGCACACCTCCAGCACCACGCGCCGCTTCTCGGCGCCGTCGCAGATGTCGCCCCAGGGCCGGTCGAACAGCGTGCCGGTCAGTCGACCGTTGTAGATGCCCAGCGTGTTGGCCCGTGCAAAGTCCAGTTGCAGGCGTTGGCGGACGCGGTCGCTGAAGAACGTGAAGCCGCCTGAAACCAGCAATGTCTTCAGCCCGGCCGCCTGGCAGGCGGCGACGAAGGTCTCAACGCCCGGGTTCAGGCGCAGCCGTTCGTCATAGACCCGTTGCAGCGCGTCCTGCGGCACGCCGGCCAGCATGGCCACGCGGCGGCGCAGGCTGTCCTTGTAGTCGGCGATCTCACCACGCATCGCGGCCTCGGTGATCTCGGCCACCTGCTCGCGCCGGCCGGCCATGGCGGCGATCTCGTCGATGCACTCGATGTTGATCAACGTGGAGTCCATGTCGAAGGCCACCAGCCGGTAGTCGGCGAGCCGCAAAGGCGCCTTGAAGCCACGGATGAAGAGACCTGGGGCGTGTTCGGTCGCCTGCGTCATGGTGGAGTCCTTGGGCGGCGTCTATGCCGTTGGCGCCGCCGACGCCAGTGGCGGCCCCAGCGCGCGCAGCACGTCGCGGATGGTGTTGGCCCGGTCGCGGGCATCGGGCAGGGTGCGGGCGATACGCAGCTTGTCGTTGCCGGCCAGCTTGATGTGGCGTTCGCGCTGCACCAGGGCGACGATGCGCATGGCATCGATCGGTGGGTTGGGTCGGAACAGAATGCTCATGCCATGCGGGCCGGCATCGATTTTCTGCACGCCATAGCTGCGCGCCAGTATGCGCAACCGGTGGCCGTCGAACAGGGCCTGGCCCTGCGCCGGCAGCTTGCCGAAGCGGTCGGTCACCTCCTCCAGCAGCGCATCCAGGCGGTCGGCGGTGTCGGCCTGGGCCAGCCGCTTGTACAGCGACAGCCGCGCATGCACGTCGCCGCAATAGGCATCCGGCAGCAGGGCCGGTACGTGCAGGTTGACCTCGGTGGTGCCGCCGAACACGCCGGTCGGGCTGAGCAGGTCGGGCTCGCGACCGCTCTTGAGCGCCCGCACCGCCTCGGCCAGCATGTCGTTGTAGAGCTGGAAGCCCACCTCCATCATGTTGCCGCTTTGCTTGTCGCCCAGCACCTCGCCGCAGCCGCGGATCTCCAGGTCATGCATGGCCAGGTAGAAGCCGGAACCCAGCTCCTCCATGCTCTGGATCGCATCCAGCCGCATCTGGGCCTGCTTGGGCAGGCTCTCCACGTCCGGCACCAGCAGGTAGGCATAGGCCTGGTGGTGGCTGCGTCCGACCCGGCCGCGCAGCTGGTGCAACTGGGCCAGGCCGAACTTGTCGGCACGGCAGATGACGATGGTGTTGGCACTGGCGACATCGATGCCGGTCTCGATGATGGTGGAGCACAGCAACACGTTGTGGCGCTGGGCCACGAAGTCCCGCATCACGCGCTCCAGCTCGCGCTCAGGCATCTGGCCATGGGCGATGGCGATGCGTGCCTCGGGCAGCAGCTCGGCCAGCTGCTCGGCCCGATGCCGGATGGTCTCCACCTCGTTGTGCAAAAAGTAGACCTGGCCGCCGCGCTTGAGCTCGCGCAGCACGGCCTCGCGGATCACCGACTTGCCCTCGTTGCGCACGAAGGTCTTGATGGCCAGGCGCCGCTGCGGCGCAGTGGCGATCACCGACAGGTCGCGCAGGCCCTCCAGCGCCATGCCCAGCGTGCGCGGGATCGGCGTGGCCGTCAGTGTGAGCACGTCGACCTCGGCCCGCAGGGCCTTGATGGCCTCCTTGTGGCGCACGCCAAAGCGGTGCTCCTCGTCCACCACCAGCAGGCCCAGGCGCTTGTACTTGATGGTGGGCGACAGCAACTTGTGGGTGCCGACCACGATGTCGATGCTGCCGTCGGCCAGCCCGTCCAGCGCGGCCTGTACCTCCTTGGGCGTGCGGAAGCGCGACAACTCCGCCACCTTCACCGGCCACTTGCCAAAACGGTCGGCAATGGTCTGAAAGTGCTGTTCGGCCAGCAGCGTGGTCGGCGCCAGGATGGCCACCTGCTTGCCGCCGTGCATGGCCACGAAGGCGGCGCGCAGCGCGACCTCGGTCTTGCCGAAGCCGACATCGCCGCAGACCAGCCGGTCCATCGGCTTGGGGCTGACCATGTCCTGGATCACGGCATGGATGGCGGCCCGCTGGTCGGCCGTCTCCTCAAAGCCGAAGCTGGCCGCAAAGGCCTCGTAGTCATGGGCCGAGAAGCGGTGCGCATAGCCCTCCCGGGCGGCGCGCCGGGCATACAGGTTCAGCAACTCCGCGGCCACGTCGCGCACCTGCTCGGCGGCCTTGCGGCGGGCCTTCTCCCATTGGCCCGATCCCAGGCGGTGCAGCGGCGCCTCGTCGGCCGCCACGCCGGTGTAGCGGCCGATCAGGTGCAACTGGGCCACCGGCACGTACAGCGTGGCATCGTCGGCATAGGCCAGGTGCAGGAACTCGCTGGCGCCGTCGCCGAGGTCGATGTGCACCAGCCCGCGGTAGCGCCCGATGCCATGCTGGACATGCACCACCGGGTCGCCGACCTTGAGCTCCGACAGGTCGCGGATCAGCGCCTCGACGCTGCTGGTCGCCTCCTGCTGGCGCCGCTTGCGCCGGGCCTGCGGCGCGGTGGCGAACAGCTCGGTCTCGGTGACCAGATGGATGGCACCGTCGGTGCCGTCACCGGGCAGCCAGACGAAACCCTCAGCCAGCGGCGCGACGGCGATGGCCACGCGCTCCTCGCCGGCGATGAAGTCCGCCAGCGAGTCCGCGCCGGGCGGATGCAGGCGATGCTCGCGCAGCAGCTCCAGCAGGCTCTCGCGCCGGCCGTCGCTTTCGGCCAGCAGCAGCACACGGTGCGGCGTCTGGGACAGGTGCCGGGCCAGGGCGGCCATGGGCTCGGTGGCGCCGCGATCCACCGCCAGGTCCGGCAACGGCCGGGCCCAGCTGACCGGCTCGGCGCCACGCTGGACCAGAACCGGGTAGGCCTGGAGGGCACTGAAGAACTCGTCCACGCGCTGGTAGATGGCCTGCGGCGGCAGCACCGGCCGGTCGGGCATGGCCGCCGCAAACCGGTGGCGCTCACGGGTGTCGGTCCAGAAGCGCTCCAGCGCCTGGTCCACGTCGCCGTGCAGCACCAGCGTGGCCCTATCCCGCAGGTAGTCGAACAGCGTGGCGGGCTGCTCGAAGAACAGCGGCAGGTAGTACTCGATGCCGGCCGTGGCGATGCCATCGGCGATGTCCTTGTAGATCCGCGACCGCGTCGGGTCGCCCTCCAGCAGTTCGCGCCAGCGCGCCCGAAAGATCTGGCGCGACGCCTCGTCCATCGGAAACTCACGCCCCGGCAGCAGCCGCACGTGCGGCACCGGATACAGGCTGCGCTGGCTGTCCGGGTCGAAGGTGCGGATGGAGTCCACCTCGTCGTCGAACAGGTCGACCCGGTAGGGCATCGGCGAGCCCATTGGAAACAGGTCGATCAGGCTGCCACGGACGGCATATTCGCCTGGCGCCACCACCTGGCTGACATGCTGGTAGCCGGCCAGGGTCAGCTGGGCCCGGAACGCGGCCTCGTCCAGACGCGACTTGACCTTGAAGTCGAAGGTGGTGCCAGCCAGGAAGGACGGCGGCGCCAGCCGCGTCAGCGCCGTGACGGCCGGCAGCAGCACCACCTGGGCATCGCCGGCGTGGATGCGCCACAGCGTGGCCAGGCGCTCGCTGATCAGGTCCTGGTGCGGCGAAAAGGTGTCATAGGGCAGGGTCTCCCAGTCCGGGAAGACACTGGGCGTCAAGCCCGGCGCGAAAAACGGCAACTCGTCGGCCAGGCGCTGGCAGTCCGCCGGGTCGGCCGTGAACACCACCAGCATGCGCCGGTCGGCCACGGTCTGCTGAGCCAGGCGTGCCAGCTGCAACGCATCGGCCGACGCCAGCGGCCGCGGCACGGTGTGTCGCCGGCCGACGGAGAGGAGGGGCGGTTCAGGCGCGGTCATGCGGGTCGAGAAAAGCGAATCGCCCCGGCGCCAGTGGCGCAGGGGCGTTGCAACTCGTGAATTCTAGAATCCCCTGATGAAACCAACCCCGCAAGCCGTGCCTCGCTGCCATGCGGTCGTGCCCTGCGCCGGCGTGGGCGAGCGTGCCGGCACCGCCGGACCCAAGCAATACCAGCCGCTGGCCGGTCGGGCGGTGGTGGCCCATACGTTGGAGGCACTGGCAGCGGTGGCGGCGCTGGATCGGATCATCGTCGTACTCGCGGCGCAGGACGCCCGATTCGAGGCCGAGGTCGGGCCGGCGCTGGCCGGCCGTACCACGGCGGCGCGGCGCGGAGGCGCCACGCGTGCGGCCAGCGTCCTGGCCGGCCTGGAGTTGTTGACAGAGTGCGGTGCGGACGAACAGGACTGGGTCCTGGTCCACGACGCCGCCCGCTGCCTGCTGCAGCCGGCGGCGGTGCTCCGGCTGATTGACGCCTGCCGCGACGACGCCGTCGGTGGCTTGTTGGCCATGCCGGTCGCTGACACGCTGAAGACATCGGCCAGTCAGCCCGCACGCGCGCAGGCCACGCTCGTCCGTACGGACAAGTGGCTGGCCCAGACGCCGCAGATGTTCCGGCTCGGCATGCTGCGTAATGCGTTGGGCCAGGCCGGGGACGCGGTGACGGATGAGTCATCGGCGCTGGAGGCCATCGGGCTGCAGCCGCTGCTGGTGCGGGGCGCGGCGGACAACCTGAAGGTCACCTGGCCCGAGGACTTCATGCTGGCCGAGGCCTTGCTGCAGGCCCGCGATAAGGCCGTCGACCGTACCCAGGAGTGCCTTTGATGAGTCCATCTGCCCATCCGGCCATGCGCATTGGCGAGGGCTGGGACATCCATGCACTGGTCGAGGGGCGTCCCCTGATCCTGGGCGGCATCCACGTGCCGCACGACAAAGGCCTGTCGGGCCATTCGGATGCCGATGCCTTGCTGCACGCGATCACCGACGCCTTGTTTGGTGCCGCCGGCCTGGGCGACATCGGGCAGCACTTTCCGGACACCGACCCGCAGTTTCGGGGTGCGGACTCGGCCCGATTGCTGGCCGAAAGCGCGCGCCGGGTCCGTGCGCAAGGCTGGGAGATCGTCAACCTGGACACCACCATCGTCGCCCAGGCGCCCCGCATGGCGCCGCACATTCCGGCCATGGTGGCCCGCATCGCCGGCATCCTGCTGCTGGAGCCTGGGCAGGTAAACGTGAAGGCCAAGACCGCCGAGAAGATGGGGCCGGTCGGCGAGGGCCAGGCCATCGAGGCCCGTGCGGTCTGCCTGCTGAGCCGGGCATGAAAGACAGCACGCTCGGCCTGCATTTGACCGGCGACCTGTACGGCTGCGCGCCGGTGGACGACCTGATGACCGAGGTCGATGCTCTGGCGCGGGTCTGCCGCCAGGCGACGCTTCAGCAGGCGTTGATCGTGGTCGGCGAACGCTGGCACCGGTTTCCGGATGCGCCGGACGGCAGCGCCGGTGGCGTCACCGGCGTGCTGCTCTTGGCAGAGTCGCACCTGGCGGTGCACACCTGGCCGGAGCACGGAAAGGTGACGCTGGACGTGTTTGTCTGCAACCACGGGGCCGACAACGGCCACCGGGCCGAAGCGTTGATGGCCGCGATGATCGATGCGTTCCGTCCGCGACAGCACCGGCTGCAGCGCCTGAACCGGGGTCTGCTCGAGTCCACCTGACAGGCGCTGGTGATGGCGGCCACGGGTACCGCCGGGCGGTCCCGTGACGGCGCGGGCGGGCGCGATCGACCGCCGCGACCCGACTCCGGCGTCAGCCGGCTGCCAGCCAGCGGGTGTCCAATCGGCTGCTTCTGTGCGGCCCGCGCCGCGTTCCTTCTTCGAACTGCAACCAGGAGTCAGCCATGGCAAATCGTGATGTGGTGGTGTTGGGTGCCGCGAGGTCGGCGATCGGTACGTTCGGCGGCGCGTTGGCCGACATGGAGCCGGCCGACCTGGCCGGCTTGGTGATGAAGGCCGCGGTGCAGCGCAGCGGCGTCGACCCGGCGGCCATCAACTATGTGACAGTGGGCAACTGCATCCCGACCGAGAGCCGGTTCGCCTACGTGGCCCGGGTTGCCTCGATCCAGGCCGGACTGCCGATGGACTCGGTGGCCATGGCGGTCAACCGCCTGTGCTCGTCGGGCCTGCAGGGCATCGTCACCACGGCGCAGAACATCCTGCTCGGCGACTGCGACTACGGCGTGGGCGGTGGCGTCGAGGTGATGAGCCGCGGTGCCTACCTGAGCCCGCAGCTGCGCAACGGCGCTCGCATGGGCGACGTCAAGATGATCGACTCGATGGTGGCCACCCTGACCGACCCGTTCGGCGTCGGCCACATGGGCATCACCGCGGAGAACCTGGTCACCAAGTGGGGCATCACGCGCGAGGAGCAGGACGCCCTGGCGGTGGAGTCGCATCGCCGCGCCGCGGCCGCCATCGCCGATGGGCGCTTCAAGAGCCAGATCGTGCCCATCGTCAAGGCCACCCGCAAGGGCGAGGTGACCTTCGACGTCGACGAGCATGTCAAGGCCGGCACCACGCTGGAGACGCTCGGCAAGATGAAGCCCGCGTTCAAGAAGGACGGCTCGGTCACGGCCGGCAATGCCTCCGGCATCAACGACGGCGCGGCCTTCTTCGTGCTGGCCGACGCGGCCCGCGCTGCGGCTGACGGCCACAAGCCGATGGCCCGCCTGGTGTCCTATGCCGTGGCCGGCGTGCCGAACGACGTGATGGGCGAGGGGCCGATCCCGGCGTCGAAGCTGGCCCTGAAGAAGGCCGGCCTGCGCCTGGACCAGATCGACGTCGTCGAAAGCAACGAGGCCTTCGCGGCACAGGCCATCGCTGTGGCCCGCGGCCTGGAGCTGGACATGGCCCGCACCAACGTGAACGGCGGCGCGATCGCGCTCGGTCACCCGATCGGCTGCTCCGGCGCCTTCATCGCGATGAAGGCGGTGTACGAACTGCACCGCAGCGGCGGCCGCTATGCGCTGGTGACGATGTGCATCGGCGGCGGGCAGGGCATCGCCGCGGTGTTCGAGCGGGTCTGAAGCGCGGCGGCTCAGCCGCGCAATGCCGCCAAGAAGTCCTGGCGCTCCGCATCGTCGTCGATCTGCGCGGCCAGCTTGTCATACAGCTCGCGCAGGTCGCCGGAGTCGTTGGCGGCGCGCTTGACCAGCACCCGCGCCAGCGGGCCGACATGGCGCGCCAGCAGGCGCTCGCAGCGTTCCAGCGTGGCGGCGTCCAGCGCCAGGGCGGGGCGCGCCGGCAGAACGGTGCTGCCGGCCAGAGTGGACGCCGGCGGCATGGTCTGCACCGAGCGTCCGGTGTCCAGGCGCTTGATGCGGGTGAGGAAGGCGCTGCGCTCGTCGCCCTCCGGCAGGTGCTCGGCCAGCATGGCATAGAAGGTGTCCAGCGTGGTGGTGCGCTGCGCCGCCTGCTGCACCAGTGAGCGTGCGATCGGGCCTATGGCCCGCGTCAGCGTGGACTCGATGTCGCTCAGGGTCTGGGCCGACAGCGTCTGCACCAGCGGCGGCAACTCCAGCCGTGCGCCCACCGTGCCGGTACGGGCAAAGCGCTCGGATTGTTGGGGGCTGAGCGTCTGGTGGATGGCCTCGGCCGGTACCGGGCGCACTGCCTCGGCTGCCGGGCGGCCGCGAAAGGCGGCCAGCAACGCAGCAGCAAACTCGGCGGCGGTCTGGAACCGGTTTTCCGGCGCCTTGGCAAGGGCCCGGGCCACCACCGCATCGAAAGCGGCACCCAGCGCCGGCGTTCGGACCGACGGCAGGGCCGGCTCCGCCTGCAATACATGGTGCATCACGGCCACCGGCGTATCGGCGCCAAACGGGGTCTCGCCGGTCAGCATCTCGTACAGCAGGACACCGGCGCTCCACAAGTCGGCCCGCGCGTCGACCTCGCGGCCCATCAACTGCTCAGGCGCCATATGGGTCGGCGTCCCCATCATCGAGCCGGTCTGGGTCAGAGAAGACGCGCCCACCCGTGCGATGCCGTAGTCCATGATCTTCAACCGCCGGCCGTCGACCACCATCAGGTTGGCCGGCTTGAGGTCGCGGTGCACCACGCCCAGCTTGTGCGAGTAGTCCAGCGCGATGAGCAGTTGCCGCGCCAGCGCATAGGCGTCGATCAGGTCGAGGCGGCCCTTGCTGCGCATCAGTTGCCGCAGCGTGACGCCCTCCAGGTACTCCATGACGATGTAGGACCGGTCCGCGTCCTCACCGAATTCGTAGACCAGCACGATGCCCGGATGTGCCAACCGTCCTGCAGCCTGCGCCTCGCGGCGAAAACGTTCAACCGCGGAGTCCGACATTTCCGATCGCACCGCGGTGCCGATGGTCTTGATGGCGACGCGGCGCTCGATGCCCGGGTCGAAACCCTCATAGACCGTACCCATGGCGCCGGCACCGATCTCGCGGCGTATGGCGTACTTGCCGATGCGTGGAGGATGGCTCATGTCAGGTGCGCGTCGCCGGTGCCTTTGGTCAGGACTCGATCAGCTTGATGGCCTTTTGCAGGCTGCGCCGCATACGGTTGAACGACCCCGACAGCACCGAGATCTCGTCCTTGCCGCGGCCGGAGAACTCCGGCACTGTGAAGTCGCCGACCGACACCTTGTCCGCTGCCGCCGACATGCTGGCGATGGGGCGGATGATCAACCAGGACAGCATCAGGTTGAGCACCACGAAGGTGGCCGCGAAGATGCCGCCCAGCGACAGCATGAAGGTGGTGAAGGCACGGTTGGCATTGGCCAGCGGTACCGACATCGGCACCGACACCACCTGGGCACCGACGGTCTCCATGTGCTGCCAGCCGAAGCCGTTGTTGGACCCGTAGATCTTGATCATGGTCGGCGGCGCCGCCTCGGGCACGCTGTGGCACGCCAGGCAGGCGCGGTCCTTGATGGTGATGGGCCGGGCCAGGTACAGCATGCGGCCGGACGGCGTCAGGCGCTCGCCGCTGATCTCGGTCGGGTCTTTCTCGGCCCGGAAGCGCTGGACGATGTCGCTTTCCCACTCGACCACCCGGTTGCGCGGGTTGGTGGGGTTGAGCGTCGCTTCCTTGTAGCTGAAGTCCGGATAGCGGGCATGCAGGGCCTGGAAGGCCTCGGTGGCGGCATAGGCCGGCACCGACTGAGGCAGGAAGCGCTCAGCCATCTGGGCGTCCAGCAGTGGGCGGATCTGCTTGACGGTATAGCCACGAACCGACAGCGCCGCCTCCATCATCAGGCCGGCGCTGTGGAGGGTCTCCTGCTTGGCGTTGTGCTGCAGCAGGCTGTAGGACACGAAGCCCGCCACCGCCATGCCGATGGCGAAAACCGCCAGCAGCACCAGGTTGAACTTCAGTCGCAGTCCCATGGGGCAGGGCTCCGGTCAGGTGAGGTCGGCGAGTATGGGCGGCGTGGCGACCGTGGTCAAACTGGCGTTCACCAGTAAACACGATGAAGCGGCCTGCTGTTTCGGCGGTAGGCCCGGCCCTTGCCGGGGAATGCGGCGCCAGTGATCCAAATTTGGACTAGAGTATGAGACAAGTCCAGAACTGGATTTCAAGATGAACGCAGTCCTTGCCCCATCCCCTGCCGAAGAACCGACATCTGCGCAACTGGCGTCCGCCGGACTGCGCGCTTTCTCGCGCATCGCCGACGCCTGGCGGCTGAGCGTGGACGAGCAGCGCGTGCTGCTGGGCAACCCACCGCGCAGCACGTTCTTTGCGTGGCGCAAGCATCCGGAGCGCGCGGCCTGGCCGCGCGACACGCTGGAACGGTTGTCGAACATCCTGGGCATCTGGAAGGCCTTGCAGATCCTGCTGCCCGATACGCAGGCCGCCGATGACTGGATTCGCCGGCCCAACCAGGCGGCGCCTTTCGGCGGCCGCTCGGCGCTGCAGGACATGCTGGCCGGCAATGTCAGCGACCTGCATGCGGTCCGGCGCTACCTGGACGGCGTGCGCGGCGGCGGCTGGTCGTGATGTCGTCGACGACACCTGCACACCCGCCATTGCCGCTCCGGCGTCGTGTGCGCTGGGCCCAGGCCTGCCGCATCGTGCCGACCCGCTATCCGAGCATCGGACTGTGGGACCGCGTCGCCGATGCCGCCGACTTCGACGCGCTGCATGCGTTGGAGGCGATGACCAATGCGCGGCTGCGCGACGAACTGGGTGACTTGCAGCGGGTGCCGCCGGAGGACAGGGTGTATGGCCCGGGAAGCACACCAATCATGGCGGCCTTTACCCATGTCAACCCCAGCGGCAGCCGCTTCTCGGACGGCCGCTGGGGCATGTTCTATGCGGCCCGTGACCGGGCGACGGCGGTGGCCGAGACGCGCTATCACCATGCCCGGTTCCTGGCCGCGACGGCACAGCCGCCACAGCATCTGCCCATGCGCCTGTATCACGTGCGCATCGACGCCGTCCTGCACGACCTCACCGATGCGGCGGACGCCGCCCTTGCGGCCGTGCACGACCCTCGGGACTACGGCGCGGCGCGGGCCCTGGGCCAGCGGCTTCGGCAGCAGCAGTCGGCCGGAGTGCTGTACCGCAGCGTGCGCCAGGACGGCGGGCGCTGTGTCGGCCTGTTCCGGCCCCGCGGTGCGCAGGCCTGCCTGCATGCCGCGCACCTGCTGTACGCCTGGGACGGCACGCAGTTCACCGACGTCTACGAGAAGCAGCCCTGATGATGCGCCAGCCGATCCCGCCCACCGGCCGGTCCGACCGATCCGACCGCCTGGACGCCCTGCGGGGCGCCGCCATGGTCTGGATGGCCGCCTTCCACTTCGCCTTCGACCTCAACACCTTCGGCTGGCTGGTGCCGCGTCAGAATTTCTATGTCGACCCTTTCTGGACCCTGCAGCGCACCGCCATCGTCAGCCTGTTCCTGCTGTGCGCCGGGATTGGGCAGTCGCTGGCGCTGGCACATGGGCAGGCCGCCAGCCGCTTCTGGCGCCGCTGGGCGCAGGTCGCGGCCTGCGCCGTGGCGGTATCGGTCGGGTCGGCGTGGATGTTCCCGGGCAGCTGGATCAGCTTTGGCGTGCTGCATGGCATTGCCTTGATGCTCCTCATGGCCCGCGCCATCGGCGCCCGGCCGATGCTGCTCTGGGCGCTGGGCCTGGTCGCCCTGCTGCTGCCGCTGCTGTGGACGCATCCGGTCTTCGACAGCCGCTGGACCAACTGGGTCGGCCTGGTCACCCGCAAGCCGGTGACAGAGGACTTTGTGCCGCTGCTGCCATGGTTGGGTGTGCTGTTCTGGGGTCTGGCCGCCGGGCTCTGGCTGCAGCAGCGCCGCCCGGGCCTGCTCGCCGGCGGCGTTCCGGCCATGCTGGTGCCGTTGGCCGTACTGGGGCGCTGGCCGCTCACCTTCTACATGCTGCATCAGCCAGTGTTCATCGGCCTGCTGATGGGGCTGAAGGCGCTGGGTCTGCGCGCTTGACCGCCCCGGGGCTGACCCGGAGGGCGCGCATGCGTGCGCCAGCCGAGAATGGCGCGATCAGCCATTGCATGTGAAGGACTGCCCATGTTGTTGACCCGTCGATGGATCGGACTGCTGGGCCTGGCCCTGGCCGCGCCGGCCGCCCTGGCCCAGGGCTATCCCACCAAGCCCATCACGCTGGTGGTGCCGTTCGCGGCCGGGGGACCGACCGACATCGTCGCCCGCGCGCTGTCCGGGCCGATGTCGCGGTCCCTGGGCCAGACCGTGCTGGTCGAGAACAAGGCCGGTGCCGGCGGGACGCTGGCCGCCGGTGCCGTGGCCCGGGCCGCGCCGGATGGCTACACCTTCTTGATCCATCACAACGGCATGGCCACCGCGCCGGCGCTGTACCGCAAGTTGACCTATAGCCCCTTGGCGGACTTCGACTACGTCAGCCAGGTCGTGGATGTGCCGATGACCCTGGTGGCGCGCAAGGACCTGCCGGCGAGCAACTGGGCCGAGCTGATGACCTGGCTGAAGGCACAGGGCGACAAGGTCAACCTGGCCCATGCGGGCCTGGGCGCGGTGTCGCACCTGTGCGGCATGTTGTTCCGCCAGGCGATTGGCGTGGACATGACCACGGTGCCGTTCAACGGCACCGGTCCGGCGATGATTGCCCTGCTGGGTGGTCAGGTCGACCTGCTGTGCGACCAGACCACCCAGACGGTGCCGCACATCAAGGGCGGGACCCTCAAGTTTTACGGTGTCACCGCACCCCAGCGCATCAAGGCCCTCCCGGACGCGCCCACGTTGGCCGAGCAGGGCCTGCGTGGCTTCAGCGTGGTGGTCTGGCATGGTGTGTATGCGCCCAAGGGCACACCGAAGGAGGCCAGCGAGAAGTTCGCCGCGGCACTGCGGGCGGCCCTGAAGGACCCGGTCTTTGCCACCCGCATGGCCGAGTTGGGCGCTGAGATCGTGCCGGATGCGAAGCAGACGCCTGAAGGCCTGCAGTCCTGGCTCAAGGCGGAGATCGACCGCTACGGTCCGGTCATTCGCGCGGCGGGCGTCTATGCGGACTGACCTTCAGGTCGACGGCCTGGCCTTGGCACCGGCCCGACTGCGATGAGCACCAACCGGCAGGTCCTGTTCGGCTTTCACGCCATCGGCGCCCGGTTGAAGGTGGCGCCGGCGTCGATCCTCGAGTTGCATGTCGACCCGCAGCGGCGCGATGCGCGGATGCGCCAGTTCGTCGAGCGCGCGCGCGAGGCCGGCGTGCGCATCATCGACAGCGACGACGAGCGGCTTTCCGGCATGGCCGGCACGCCGCGGCACCAGGGCCTGGCGGCGCGGGTCGAGGCCCAGCCCAAGCTGCTGACGGTGGCCGAGGTGCTGGACGTGGCCGGCGAGAACCCCTTGTTCCTGGTGCTGGACGGCGTGACCGACCCCCACAACCTGGGCGCCTGCCTGCGGGTTGCCGATGGTGCCGGCGTGGCCGCCGTGATCGCCCCGCGCGACCATGCGGTGGCCATCAACGCCACCGTGGCCAAGGTGGCCAGCGGCGCGGCCGAGACCGTGCCCTACCTGATGGTGACCAACCTGTCACGCACCTTGACCGAGCTGAAGGCCGCCGGCGTGCGTGTGGTTGGCACCCATGAGGGGGCGGACCAGACGCTGCACGATGCGGACCTGCGCGGCCCGTTGGCCATGGTGCTGGGAGCCGAAGGCCGGGGCATGCGCCACCTGACCCGCACCCAGTGCGATGCGCTGGTCCGGATTCCCATGCGCGGGGCCGTGGAAAGCCTGAACGTGTCGGTCGCGGCCGCGGTGTGCCTGTACGAGGCGGTGCGCCAGCGCGGCGCGTGACGGCGAGGCCGCGGCAGCGCAGCGGCGCCTGACCGCCGGCGCTTCATCCACCAGATGCGGGTGGGGCCAGCCAGACCCTCGGTCCAGCGGTCCGATGCGGCGCGGGTGGCCGTGCTGCGGCGAATTGGGCGAGCACCGCGCACAGCCATGCCGACCAGCCGACATGGCTGGCGAAGTGCGCGCCGCGGGCGACCTGGGCGGCCCCGAAAGCCGTCCCCAGCACCAGCGCCGTGGTCAGCCATGCGGCCGATCGCAGACGGTCATGCTGCCGCCAACCCCGTGCAATGGGCAGGAACGCGAATCCGGCGACCGCGTGCCCGCTCGGGAAGCAATGTCCCTGCCCGCCATCCGGCCGCCAGAACTGCCAGTGGGACAGCCACTGCGACGTGCCGCCGAAGGCCTGCAGTTCGTAGGGACAACTGGTGGGACTGAGGCGCTTGAGGGCCGGCACCAGGACCAGGCAGGCCAGAACGGCGAAAAGCCAGCGCAACCGTTGGCGGGCGTCGGGGCCGCGTCCAGGGGAGCGGCTGGCATCCCACACGGCCAGCGCCAGCACAGCCGCGGACAGCCAGCGCCCACCGTCGTGGAGCACGCGGGCCAGCAGCCAGTGGTCGCGCAGGGGAAAGCCGGCGCTGCTGCCGAACCACCCGGCGACCAGGGCGTCGCCTCCCGCCAGGTCCCAGGCCAGGAGACCCGCCGCAGCAAGGCCGAGCACCACCCGGTCCGACGGCCCGCGGTACTGATCTCCGGGTGCGCGCATCTCAGTGCAGTTCCGCGCCAGCCGGGCGGCACGGCGCTGCCAGGTCCAGACGCGGATCGACCTCCTGCGAATGGACACCGAGCAGGCCGGCGATGGTGTGGAACAGATGATCGTGGCTCGTGGGTCGGGATGCCCTCGCCGCCAGGCAGGCCCGGTCGATGTCCAGACCGGCGAAGGAGGGGCCGCTGCCCCACATCACCATCGGCACCTTCTTCTGCAGGTCCGGCGCGATCGCCCAGGGAAGGCCGTGCAGGTACAGGCCCGCCTCACCCAGTGATTCGCCATGATCCGAGACGTAGATCATGACGCTGTCGACCGCCGCCGCCCGGGCCTGCAGGCCGTCGATCAAACGCGACAGGACATGATCGGTGTAGAGCAGCGCGTTGTCGTAGGCATTGACGATCTCGGCCCGACTGCAGCGGTGCAGGTCGTCATGCCGGCAGGCCGGCCGGTGCTGCTCGAAGGCGGCCGGATAGCGCCGGTGATAGGCCGGGCCATGGTTGCCGATCTGGTGCAGCACCAGCAGATGCGTGCCGTGCCCGCCGGCCATGTCGCGCAGCAGCGGGTCCAGGCCGAGCAGCAATGTCTCATCGAGACAGCGTCCCGCCGGGCAGTCCGCTGTGGGCAGTTCATGCGCCTGCGTCTGCGGCAGTCCGTCGCACACCCCCTTGCAGCCGGACTGGTTGTCCCGCCACTGCACGCTGACCCCGGCGCGGGCCAGCATGTGCAGCAGGGATTCGCTGCCGCGGATGCGGGCCTCGTCATAGTCGCGCCGGCCGACCGGGGCGAACATGCACGGCAGCGATGCCTCGGTGTGCGTACCGCAGGACGTCGTGTCCGGGAAGTTGAAAACCGACCGTGCCGCCAACTGAGGTGTGGTCTGGCGCGTGTAGCCGTTCAGGCCCCAGTTGGCGGCCCGCGCGGTCTCGCCGACAACCAGCACCACCAGCAATGGTCGCGTGCGGGCCTGCGCGGCCGGGGTGAAGGCGGCGTCGGCACCGGTGACCTTGCGCAGCTGCGTCGCCTCCCGGGCGTGCCCCATCAGGGCGACGGCACCGGACCAGACCAGGTTGGCGGGCGTCACCAGATACCGCAGGTCGCGGTTCAGGCGCATGGTGGAGGCCAGGGGCTGATAAGCCACCAGCAATGCGCCGACCAGCACCAACAGGGCGGCCAGCAGCCAGCCCAACCGGGCGGCCAGGGCCGCCGGCCAGCGTCGGACTTTCAGCCGGACCCGCCACAGCACCACCAGCGGCAGCGCGGCGTGCAGCGAGACGGTACCCAGCAAGGACAGGCTGAGCAGTTCCGCCGCCTCGGCGGTGTGGGTGTGCAGGACGTTCCGCATCATGGCCGGGTCCAGCACCACGCCGTCGCGCCGTGCGAACGCATCAACCAGCACCGCAGCCACGATCAGCAGCGAAGCCACCGGCCGCAGCCAACGGCGAGCGCATATGACCAGCAGCAGCAACAGATGGATCGCCCAGATGGCGAGAACGAGGACGACCAGCAGTGCCAGTTCGGCCACCGGTGCCAGATCGGCATGCACCACCATGGCCCTCAGGAAGCGCAGGTTGACGCTGACCGACCACCACAGCGCGATCAGCGCAGCGACGACCTCCGTCCCGAGCTCCGGACGCCATTGGTACCAACGAGAGAACCACGGGTGATGCCCGGCTCGGAGCGGCCGCAAGATGTCGGCGGATGTCGTTGAATGGGCGGTGGCGTCGTGCATGGGACGGGCATTTCGCCGCGGGCACCTGAAGCCTGGCTGAAGCGCCCGGCCCAGCCCCGGGCATGGCCAGGATCAACAGCGGCGGTGGTACTGTGGGCCCGGCCTCGAAACCACATCCCATGCGCCTGCTGCTGCTGGAAGACGACCTGCTGTTGGGCGAAGGCCTGCGCGACTACCTGTGCGCGGATGGCCATGTCGTCGACTGGTTCGCATCGTTGGCGCAGGCCAGCGCCGCGCGCGGCGAGTCCTACGATGCCTGGCTGGTGGACTGGCAGTTGCCGGATGGCTCTGGCCGGGATTGGCTGGCCGCACGCCGCGCGCAGGGCGACACGACGCCGGCGCTGATGCTGACAGCCCGTGACCGCCTGTCGGACCGGGTGCTGGGCCTGGACAGCGGGGCCGACGACTACCTCGTCAAGCCGTTCCATCCCGATGAGCTGGCAGCCCGGCTGAGGGCCCAGACGCGCCGGCAGGCCGACACCGGCTTGTCGACGCGCGACATCGGCCCGGTGCGGGTGGACCTGACGGCCCGTGCCGCCTGGCGCGATGGAGCCCGAGCCGACCTCACGGCCCGGGAGTGGGCGGTCCTGGAGGCGCTGGCATTGCGCCAGGGCCGCATCGTCACCAAGACCGAGCTGGACCGACTGGTGTTCGCCAGCGACGCCGACGTGACCAGCAATGCCCTGGAGGTGCATGTGTCCAGCCTGCGCCGCAAGCTGGGCCGCGAGCTGATCGAGACCGTGCGTGGGCTTGGTTACCGCCTGGGCTGCTGAGGCCCAGATGCAGCCCGATGTCGCGCCGACGAGCAACGCCAGCCCGGTGATCTCACCACCGCCGTCGATCCGGGCGCGCATGACGTGGCTGCTGCTGGTGCTGGCTGCCGTGTCGGCGCTCGGGGTGGCACTGGCGGTCTGGGTCAGCGTCCGCCACGAAGTCGGCGAGCTGCTGGACCAGACTCTGGAAGCGGCGTCGGACGTGCTCTGCACGGTCGGCTCGGGCACTGCGGCCGCGTCGGTCGGGCGCAGCGCGCCCAGCGGCGAGCTGGAGTTCGCCTGGCAGGCGGTGCGCGACGATGGCACGGTCCTGGCGCGCTCGCCGGGCGCCCCCGACCAGGCATGGGCGGACGCGCCGCGTCTGGGGGCCTTCCGACAGGGCCCCTGGCATGTCCATGGTGCGCGTTGCGGTCCGGCCACCCTGTATGTGGCGCAAGCGGTGGAGGAGCGTCTGGAGGCTGAGCTCGAGGTGGCGCTCACCGCCGCCGGTGCAGCTGTCGTGGCGGGCATGCTGTGCGCGGGCTGGCTCGGCTGGCGGCTTCGCCGCGAGCTGCATCCGATCGAGGAGCTGTCACGCCAGCTCGAGACTTTCGACCCGGCACGGGAGGGCAGCGACCTCCAGGTCCCGCAGCGGCGCGAACTGGTTCCGGTGATGCACGCCATCGACCGCCTGGCCCGGCGCCTGCACCTGCGGGCCACCAACGAGCGCGCCTTCGCCGGGCAGGCGGCCCACGTCCTGCGTACGCCGCTGGCCGGCCTGCAGGTGCAACTTGCCGTGGCCCAGCGAGAGGCGCCCGCCGCCCTGCAGCCGCGCCTGATGCGCATCGGGGCGGCTGCCGCCAAGCTGCAGCGTGTGGTCGAGGCGCTGCTGCTGATGTTCAGGGCCGGTGACGACCCCCGGTGCTCCTGGGTGGATCTGCCCACGATGCTCCGGCATCTGGCGCCGATCGAACTCGCCATCGACGTGGCGGACGGGTCGCGGGTCTGGGCCGACGCCGACCTACTGGCCGCGGCCCTGATCAACCTGCTGGAGAACGCCGCACGTCACGGCGCCACCCGGGTCCATGTCTCCACGACAGCCCCGCAGGACCCCGCGATGCAATGCGTCCATGTCGATGACAACGGCCGTGGGATGACCGATGCACAGCGCGTTTGGCTGCAGTCGCTGCTTCGGGGGGAGGATGCGTCGCCGTTGCCCGGCCAGGGTCTGCTGCTGGCGGACCGTGTGGCGCGAGCCCACGGCGGCCGACTGGAGCTGCCGCCGGCGGACGGTACTGGATGCCGGGTCCGCCTCCTGCTCGGGCCGCCGACGGCACCCAGTGGTGCCGTC
>JBJXHB010000162.1:0-4990 GCA_046160725.1 Aquabacterium sp. | reverse complement strand
CGACCTTGACCCGCTCGCCTACAACCTGCTGTTCGAGCGTTTCCTGAACCCGGACCGGGTGTCGATGCCGGACTTCGACATCGACTTCTGCCAGGCCAACCGCGACCGCGTGATCGATTACGTGAAGGCCAAGTACGGCCGCGATGCGGTCAGCCAGATCGTCACCTTCGGCACCATGGCCGCCAAGGCGGCGCTGCGCGACATCGGACGTGTGCTGGGCATGGCCTTCGGTCAGGTCGACTCGATCGCCAAGCTGGTGCCGGCGCCGCCGGGCAAGTCGGTGACGCTCGCACGGCCGCCCAACCCGCCGGAGCCCGGCCTGATCTATGCCCGACTCGAGGCGCCCGAGCTGGAGCAACGCGAGAAGGCCGAGGAGGAGGTGGCCGAGCTGCTGGCGCTGGCGTCCCAGGTCGAGGGCCTGGTGCGCAACGTCGGCATGCATGCCGGCGGCGTGCTGATCGCGCCCGGGCGCATCACCGACTTCTGCCCCCTGTACCAGCAGCCGGGCAGCGACGCGGCCGTCAGCCAGTTCGACAAGGACGATGTCGAGGCGGTGGGGCTGGTCAAGTTCGACTTTCTGGGCCTGGCCACGCTGACCATCCTGGAGCTGGCGCGCGGCTTCATCCGGGCCCGTGATCCGAGGCAGGCGGACTTCTCGTTCGAGACCGTGCCGCTGGACGATGCCAAGGTATACCAGCTGTTCGCTGATGCCCGTACCGAGGCGGTGTTCCAGTTCGAGTCGCGCGGCATGCAGGGCCTGTTGCGCGATGCCAAGCCGACGCGCCTGGAGGACCTGATCGCGCTGAACGCGATGTTCCGGCCGGGGCCGATGGAGAACATCCCGTCCTTCTGCGCACGCAAGAACGGCCGAGAGCCGGTGGCCTACCCGCATCCGCTGCTGGCCCCGATCCTGGGCGAGACCTACGGCATCTTCGTGTACCAGGAGCAGGTGATGCAGGCCGCCCAGGTGATGGGCGGCTACTCGCTGGGCGCGGCAGACCTGCTGCGCCGGGCCATGGGCAAGAAGAAGCCCGAGGAGATGGCCAAGCAGCGCGACATCTTCCGCGAGGGCGCCGGCGCGCAGGGCATCGACGAGCGCACGGCCGACGACGTGTTTGACCTGATGGAGAAGTTCGCGGGCTACGGCTTCAACAAGAGCCACGCCGCCGCCTATTCCCTGCTGGCCTATCACACCGCCTGGCTCAAGGTGCACGACCCGGCGGCCTTCTTCGCCGCCAACATGACGGTGGAGATGGACGACACCGACAAGCTCAAGCTGCTTCTGGAGGATGGCCGCGGCTTCGGCATCGCCTTCGATGCGCCGGACATCAATCAGGGCGTGCACCGGTTCGAGCCCATTGGCCAGCAGCGAGTGCGCTGGGGCCTGGGTGCGATCAAGGGCACCGGGGCCGGGGCCATCGAGTCGCTGGTGGCGGCGCGCACCGCCGGCGGGCCCTTCCGAAGCCTGTTCGACTTCTGCGCCCGGGTCGACCGCGGCCGCATGAACAAGCGCGCCGTCGAGGCCATGATCCGGGCCGGCGCCTTTGATGCGCTGCATGCCGACCGTGCGGCCACACTGGCCTGCGTCGGCCTGGCTTTCGACTGGGCCGATGCCCAGCAGGCCCATGCCCACCAGGGCGGGCTGTTCGATTTCGACGCCAGCGCCCATGGCGCCTCGACACAGGAGCCGGCGCTGCCGCAGGTAGCGGCCTGGACGGTGCGCGAGCGGCTGCTGCAGGAAAAGGCAGCGCTGGGCTGCTGCCTGTCCGGCCATCTCTTCGATGCCTATGAGCAGGAGGTGCGCCGCTTTGCGCGGCGCGGGCTGGATGCGCTGCAGGACAGCCGCGACCTGCAGCTGGCCGTGGGCATCGTCGGTGAGCTGCGGGTGGCCAGCGGCCAGCGTGGGCGGGTGGCGATCTTCCGGCTGGAGGACGGCATCACGGCCGTGGAGGCCGTGGCCAGCGAGGAGCTCCTGGAGGCGCACCGCGACTTGCTGCGCGAGGACGAGCTGGTGGTGCTGCAGGTGCGGGCCCAGACCGACCGCTTCGGCGGCGGTCTGCGCATCCAGGTGCAGGCCATGTGGAGCCTGGCCGGCGCGCGGGCCCGCTTCGGGCGCTACCTGTCGGTGGCGGTTGCCGACGGCCTGCCGCCGTTGGCCGACCTGGTCCGCAGCTGGCCGGCTCGCCGGCAGACCACCGATGCCGGCGAGCTGCTGCAGGGCCTGGGCGTGCGCCTGCGCTTGCGCCGGCCGCAGGCGGTGGCCGAGCTCGACCTCGGCGATGCAGGCCGCTTCTGGCCCTGTGACGAGGCGCTGGCGCGCTTCAAGGCCCTGGCCGAGGCCGGTGACGCGGCGATCGTCTACGAATGATGTTCCGACCAGCGGTGTCACCGGCCGTGCACCTTGTTGCATCGCGCAGGACAACGCCGGCGGCTGCTGACGCGTTGTGCCACTTCTGAACAACAGACGAGATCGGAGTCGATGATGCGTAGGTCCAGCATGTTCCTGGTCGGTGCGACCCTATGGGGCGCCCTTGCGGTATCGCAGGCGGCCGATGTCGGCGTATCCGTGTCGATCAGCCAGCCCGGTGTCTATGGGCGCATCGACATCGGCCGCTTCCCGCAGCCGGCGGTCATCGTGGCCGAACCCGTCGTGATCCGGCCTGTGGTGCGGCCGGTGGCGGCCGTGGTTCAGCCGATCTATCTATGGGTACCGCCCGGGCATCAGAAACACTGGGGCAAGCATTGCCACCGCTACCAAGCCTGTGGGCAGCCGGTCTACTTCGTCAAGGATGACTGGTATCACCAGCATGTGATGCCGAAGAAGGCCGGACGTGGGCATGGCCACGACAAGGGCCATGGCCATGATCACGGCAAGGGCAAGGGCAAGCACAGCGACTGATCCAGCTTTCCGGCCGTTTGGCGTCAGCGCTTCAAGGCCGGCCACACCGGCGTCCGAGGGCTTCCCCCAGTCCGGTTGTGGCAGTGCCGGCGGCAACAATCGGCCGCCATGACAGAGCCCCTGATCACCGGCTTGGTGTTGACGGGTGGCGGCGCCCGTGCGGCCTACCAGGTTGGCGTGCTGAAGGCCATTGCCGCCATCCGGCGCGGCACCGATGCCTCGCAGCGTCTGAACCCGTTCCCGGTCATCTGCGGCACGTCGGCGGGCGCGATCAATGCCTCGGCGCTGGCCTGCAACGCGGACCACTTCGAGCAGTCGGTCCAGGGCCTGGTCGATGTGTGGTCCCACTTCAGCGCCGAGCAGGTCTACCGCGCCGACTCACTGGGCGTGATCCGCAGTGGTGCGCAATGGCTGACCATGCTGTCCATCGGCTGGGTGCTGGCCAAGTGGCGGCGCGCCCGGCCCCGGTCGCTGCTCAACAACGCGCCCCTGCTGGACCTGCTGAAGCGCGCCGTGCCGCTGGAGCGGCTGCCGCGCCTGCTGCGCAGCCGGCAGCTGCGGGCCTTGGCCTTGTCGACCTCCAGCTACTCCAGCGGCGAGCATGTCACGTTCTACGACAGTGCCCATGCCATCGAGACCTGGACCCGGTCGCAACGGGTGGCCGTGGCCTGCGAGCTGACGCATGAGCATCTGATGGCCTCGTCGGCGATCCCGTTCGTGTTTCCGGCGGTCGAGCTGCCGCGTGATGGCCAGCTGGAATGGTTCGGCGATGGGTCCATGCGCCAGACTGCGCCAATCTCGCCCGCAATCCACCTGGGCGCACAACGGGTGCTGGTGATCGGCGCCGGCCGCATGCACGAGCCCACCGGTCGGCGCGTTGCCAACACCGGCTACCCCAGCCTGGCGCAGGTCGCGGGCCATGCCTTGTCCGGCATCTTCCTGGACGCGCTGGCGGTTGACATCGAACGCATGCACCGCATCAACCGCACGCTGGCCCTGCTGCCGCCGTCGGTGCAGGAGCACACGCCGCTGCGCCACATCGAGGTGATGGTCATCGCGCCGACGCAGCGGCTGGACGACATCGCGGCCCAGCACCAGGGCAGTCTGCCGGTGCCGGTACGGGCGATGTTCCGCGGCATGGGCGTCACCGGCGAGGGCCGCGATGCGCGTGGTGCCGCGCTGGCCAGCTACCTGCTGTTCGAGCAGGGCTATACCCGAGAGCTGATGAGCCTGGGCGAGGCCGACACCATGGCGCGCGCCGCCGAGGTGCGCGATTTCTTCGGCTGGAACCTGCGGCACGAGAGCGTCTCGCAGTTCTAGGGCCAGCAGCCAGTGCCCGGCGTCCCGGCACAGGCACCAGAAACGAGAAACCCCGCCGAGGCGGGGTTTCAGCAGCGACCGATGTCGCAGCTTACTTCTTGGCGGCTGCAGAGGCTGCCGGTGCGCCGGCCTTGGCATCCTTCTTGTCGGCCATCGGCTTGGCCTCGGCCTTCTTCTCTTCAGCTTTGGCAACGGCCGGCTTGGCCTCAGCCTTGGCAACTGGCTTGGCTTCTGCCTTCTTCTCTTCAGCCTTTGCGGGCTTGGCTTCGGCCTTCTTGGCATCGGTGGCAGGCTTGGCGACAGCGCCCTTGAAGCCTTGGCCGTTGACCGTCAGACCCGCCTCTGAGAACTTGGCGGCGTTGCCATCGCCGACGCCCTTGACGCGCTCGACCATGTCGTCCCAATTCTTGAACGCACCTTTCTTGCGCTCGTCGAGGATCTTGCCGGCGATGGCAGGGCCGATGCCCTTGACGCCTTCGAGTTCGGCCTGGCTGGCCTTGTTGACATCCACCGCGGCAAAGGCCGAGGCGGCCAGCAAGGCGGTGAGCAGGGCGAGGAATCGTTTGAACATGAGGGTCGGGCTCCAGGGAGTGAAGTGAGTAGGTTTTTCGGCACCGTTGACCGGGGTCGGACAGGGTGCCGAGGCCGACAACGCGGCGGCGCATGATGCCGTTGACGGCCCTTTGCCGACCCTGGGGTTAGCCAGCCTATGCCAGGGGATGGGTCGTCAGGCCGCGCGTCGCCGGCGCCAGCGGTGGCGCCACTTCAGGC
>JBJXHB010000161.1:0-4211 GCA_046160725.1 Aquabacterium sp. | reverse complement strand
CCACGCCGTCGATGCCGGCAATGGAGTCCTCCAGCGGCTTGGTGACCTGGGACTCGATGACCTCCGAACTCGCGCCCAGGAGCCGGCAGCGCGGCCAGAGGTGCGGGCGCGCAGGGTGGTGGTCCGGCTGCCGGCCCGCCGCCGGGCGCAGCGTCCCGCAACTGAGCCAGGAGCAGGCCATGAAGCTGTCCGAGACCTCCATCCGCCGCCCAGTGCTGGCCAGCGTGATGTCCTTGCTGGTCATTCTGGTCGGCCTGGTGTCGTTCAAGCAGCTCAGCCTGCGCGAATACCCGCGCATCGACGAGCCTCTGGTCAATGTCAGCACGCGGTTGCTGGGAGCCAGCTCGGAGGTCATCGAGTCCCAGGTCACCAAGCCGCTGGAGGACTCCATTGCCGGCATCGACGGCGTGGACATCATGACCTCGATCTCGCGCACCGAACAGAGCCAGATCACGGTGCGCTTTCGCCTCAGCAAGGACCCGGACACCGCGGCGGCAGAGGTGCGCGACCGCGTGGCGCGCGTGCGCGGCCGCCTGCCGGCGTCGGTGGACGAACCGGTCATTGCCAAGATCGAGGCCGATGCCACGCCGACGATCTGGTTGGCGTATACCAGCGAGACCCTGGGCGTCCTGGAGCTGACCGACCTGATCAACCGTGTGGTCAAGCCGCGGCTGCAGACGGTGCCTGGCGTGGCCGATGTGCAGGTCGGCGGGGACCGCAAGTATTCGATGCGCGTCTGGCTCGATGCGGATCGCCTGGCTGCCTACCGGCTGACGGTCCAGGATGTCGAGGACGCGTTGCGGCGCCAGAACCTGGAGGTGCCGGCGGGGCGCATCGAGAGCCGTCAGCGCGAGTTCAGCGTGACGGCCCGGACCGACCTCAACACGGTGGCCCAGTTCAACGACATCGCGCTGCGCACCAATGGTGGCTACACGGTGCGGCTGAGCGATGTGGCGCGGGTCGAGGAGGGGCCCGCCAGTGAGCGCAGTCGGGTTCGGCTGAACGGCATACCCAGCATCTCGACCGGCATCATTCGCAACGCGACGGCCAACCCGATCGAGGTGGCCGACGGCGTGCGCGCCGTGATGCCCCTGATCCAGCGCGACCTGCCAGCCAGCGTCACCGTGGTGCAGGCCAATGACCTGTCGGTATTCATCGACCGGTCGATCAAGGCGGTCTATCGCACGGTGGCCGAGGCGGTGGTGCTGGTCGGGCTGGTGGTGTTCGTCTTTCTGCGCACGCTGCGGGCGTCGATCATCCCTTTGGTCACCATACCGGTCAGCCTGGTGGGCTCATTCGCGCTGATCGCGGTGGCCGGATTCACCGTCAACACCCTGACGTTGTTGGCCCTTGTGCTGGCAATCGGGCTGGTGGTGGACGATGCGATCGTCGTCCTTGAGAACATCTTCCGCCACATCGAGGACGGCCTGACGCCGTTCCAGGCCGCGATAAAGGGGGTCCGCGAGATCAGCTTCGCGGTGGTCGCGATGACCCTGACGCTGACCGCCGTGTTCACGCCCCTGGCCTTTACACCGGGCCGGACCGGGCGGCTGTTCAGCGAGTTCGCCCTGACCCTGGCCGGTGCGGTGCTGGTCAGCGGCTTTGTTGCCCTAACGCTGACGCCGATGATGTGCAGCAAGCTGCTGCGGCACAACGCAAAGCCCGGGGCATTCGACCGCGGCATGGAGTGGCTGCTGGTCAGGATCACGGCCGGCTACACCGCCATCCTGCGATTCACGTTGCGGGCCCGCTGGGCGGTCGTGCTGTTGATGCTGGCATCGGGTGCCACGAGCTGGTGGCTTTTCACCACCGCCAAGAGCGAGCTGTCGCCGATGGAGGACCGCGGCGTGATCTTCATGCCGGTTCGAGCGCCGGACGGCTCTACGCTGGAGTTCACGGCCCGCTACCTGGATGCCATCGAGGCCATCACCGCACAGTATCCCGAGTTCGACCGCCGATTCATGTTCATGGGTGGCGGTCAGGTATCGACGGGATCGGCCGTCATGCGGACAGTGGACTGGGAGGAGCGGACGCGCTCGACGGTCGAGTTGGCCCGGGACCTGCTGCCCAAGGTGGCCAGCCTGCCGGGCGTGAATGTGTTCCCGATCACGCCGCCCAGCCTGGGCCAGGGGTTCCGCGAGCGGTCCATCAATTTCGTGATCGTCAGCGGTGACAGCTACGACAACATGTCGCGCGTGGCGCAGCGCTTCGTCGCCGAGATGCAACGCAATGCCGGCATCGTGCAGCCGGACATCGACCTGCAGCTGAACAAGCCTGAAGTCTTCATGGACGTCGACCGCCAGCGCGCGGCCGACATGGGCGTTTCCGTCGAGGCGGTGGCCCGCACGGTCGAGACCATGCTGGGCGGTCGCGTCGTCACACGATACAAGCGAGATGCCGAGCAGTACGACGTCATTGTCCAGACATCCGCCGGCGGCCGCATGACGCCCGACCAGATCGAGACCATCTTCGTACGTGGCCGCAACGACACCATGGTGCCCTTGAGTGCGCTGGTCAAGTTGCGCGAGGCTGTCAGCCCGCGCGAGCTGAACCACTTCAACCAGCGCCGCTCGGTGACGATCACGGCCAGCCTGGGGCCGGGCTACTCGCTCGGCGAGGCCCTGAAGTTCATGGACGAGACCGCCGTCAAGGTGCTGCCACAGGGCTATGCGTCGGAGCTGAACGGCGTGAGCCGCGAGTTCCGATCGTCCTCCGGCTCGCTGGGCCTGGTCTTCGTGCTGGCGCTGGTGTTCATCTTCCTGGTCCTGGCGGCGCAGTTCGAGAGCTTTGTCGATCCCTTCGTCATCCTGTTGGCGGTGCCGTTGTCCATGGTGGGCGCGCTGGCGGCCATGCACCTGTCCGGCGGCACGCTGAACGTGTACTCGCAGATCGGCCTGATCACGCTGGTCGGCCTGATCACCAAGCATGGCATCCTGATCGTGGAGTTCTCCAATCAGCTTCGCCGACAGGGTCGGGACGTGATGTCGGCCGTGGTCGAAGCGGCGAGCCTGCGTCTGCGTCCGATCATGATGACCACCGGCGCCATGGTGCTGGGCGCCGTGCCGCTGGCCATTTCCACCGGGGCGGGTGCCGAGAGCCGTCAGCAGATCGGCTGGGTGATCGTCGGCGGCATGAGCATCGGCACGCTGCTGACCATCTTTGTCGTGCCGACTGTCTATACGTTGTTCGCGCGCCGAGGCACGCCGGGCGAGATCACGACGCCGGAGGCGCTGACGCCGCAGGCCACGCAACCCCATGGTGCGGACTGACGCGCCGGTCGCGTATCGTCAGATCAGGCCCTCGAACGGGATCACGTCCACCAGGTCGCCCGCCTGCACGTCGCCCTGGTCGTGATGCAGCATCACCAGGCCATTGGCCTCGCTCATGCTGCGCAGGATGCCTGAGCCCTGCGAGCCGGTGATGCGCACCTGCCAGCCGTCTCGGCCGGCCTCGACGATGCCGCGCTGGTACTCCGTGCGGCCTGGCTTCTTGCGCAGGGGTGTCAGGCAGGCCGCGCGCAGCCAGGGCATGGGCGCCGAGGCCGCGCCGGACATGGCCAGCAGGGCGTCGCGGACCAAGGCGTAGAACGTCACCATCACGGCCACCGGGTTGCCTGGCAGACCAAACAACAGGGCGCCGGGTTGTCCGGCCGCATCGACCAGACGGCCGATCGCCATCGGTCGCCCCGGCCGCATGGCGATACGCCAGAACAGCACATCGCCGACCTGCGCCATCACCCGCTTGGTGTGGTCCGCCTCGCCGACGCTGACGCCGCCGGAGGTGACGACCGCGTCCGCCGCGTTGGCGGCGCTGCGAAAGGCCGCCTCCAAGGCCGCGGGATCGTCGCGCACGACGCCCATGTCGATGAGGTCAACGCCTAGGCGCGTCAGCATGCCGTGAAGGGTGTAACGATTGCTGTCGTAGACACAGCCCGCTTCAAGCGGCTCGCCGATCGACCGCAGCTCATCGCCAGTCGAGAAGAAGGCCACGCGCAGGCGGCGGCGGACCGGCACCTCGGCTCGTCCGAGTGACGCCAGCAGGCCGATGTCGGCCGGGCGCAGGATTCGGCCGCCGCGCAAGGCGGGCTCCCCCAGCGCCAGGTCCTCGCCGCGCAGGCGACGGTTGTCGCCGGCCTGGACCAGCCCTGGCGGCAGCTCGATCCGTCCATCTGGAGCGTCGCGCGTGAACTCCTGCGGCACGACCGTGTCCAG
>JBJXHB010000160.1:0-4290 GCA_046160725.1 Aquabacterium sp. | reverse complement strand
AGATGATCGAGCGCTGGCTTGGCGGCGTGGTGCAGGGCCTGCAACGCCACTGGCCGCTGGGCCACGAGGTGGCGCTGTGCGGCCGCCTGATCAAGGGCTATGGCGCCACCAACGAGCGCGGCAAGGCCAACCTGCTGCACATCGTCGAGCACCTGGCCGCCGCCACCGGGCCGGCCGCCGGCCGCGCCGATGCCGTCACCCGTGCCCTGGCGGCCGCACAGGCCGACGAGGCCGGCACGGCGCTGGACCAGTTGCTGCGCGACCAGGGCGCACCGCCGCGGCCGTTGCGAGAGCAGGTGGTGCGGTTCTACAAGCGGCGGCCAGCGTAGCGGGGACTCAGGACCGGCGCAGATGAGCAGTGCCTGAAGGCGCCGGCTCAGGCCCGGCCGCGCCGCTGCAACTCGTCCGACTCCATGACCTGCACGCCGGGCGCTGCGTCCGCCAATGCCCGCAGCAAGGCCCGGGCCACCACGGCGGCTTCCACGGGTCGCCAGCGCGCAGGGATCAACGCGCCCAGCGGCCGGCTGATCGCCAGGCCGATGCGCTCACCCGCCCGCTCGGGCTGGCCCAGCGCCGAGCGGTCACCGGCCAGCAGCGACGGCCGCGCGATGACCAGGCAGCGGAAGCCCATCGCCTGGAGTGCTGCCTCGGTCTCGCCCTTGACGCGGTTGTAGAAGACCGGCGAGCGCGCATCGGCGCCCAGCGCCGACACCACCGCCAGACGCTGCACGCCCGCCTGCTGGGCCGCAGCGGCAAAGGCCAGCACCGCGTCATGGTCGACGGCCCGAAACGCCGCCTGCGAGCCGGCCTGCCTGATCGTGGTGCCCAGCGCGCACAGGGCCGCATCCGGCGCCGGAGCCAGGGCCGTGGCGGGCAGCGCGGCGAAGTCGACACGGTGCATCTGAAGCCGGGCGTCCGCGACACCCGTCAGCGGCCGGCGCACCAGGGCATGCACCGTGCGCGTCTGTGGCGCGGCCAGCGCCAACCGCAGCGCGGCGCCGCCCACCAGGCCGCTGGCACCGGCCAGCAACAGGTGGTGGACGGGTTGCGGTGCGTGCGACGGTTGGGCCATGGCGGCAGTGTCGCGCAGAGCCAGCCGCAGAATCAGGCCGACACGGCGGGCAAGGTGTCGACCATGTCGAACGCCTGCTCAAGGGCCGGCAATGGCATCGGCCCCAGCGCCAGCACCCGATCATGGAAACGCCGCAGGTCGAAGGGCCGGCCCGCGCCGGCAGCCGCCGCCTCCATCCGCCGCCGCAGCGCGCGCAGCGACAGCTCGCCCATCTTGTAGGACAGGGCCTGGCCCGGCCAGCCGATGTAGCGGTCGACCTCGGTGGCCACCTCATGCGCGGACAGCGCGGTGTGGTCCAGCAGGTAGGCCTGGGCCTGCTCGCGGTTCCAGCCGAACTGGTGCAGGCCGGTGTCGACCACCAGCCGGCAGGCCCGCCACATCTCGTAGCTGGCCCGGCCGTAGGCTTCCAGCGATGTGCGGTAGATGCCCATCTCGGTGCCCAGGTATTCCGCGTACAGGGCCCAGCCCTCGGTATGCGCCGACAGCGTGGCGTCCCAGCGCCGGTAAGGTGCAAGGTCGACATCCTCGGCCGTCAGCGCGAACTGCAGGTGGTGGCCCGGCACCGACTCGTGCAACGTCAGCGCGGGCAGCGCATACAGCGCGCGCGACGCCAGCCGGAGGGTGTTGACCCAATACTGCGCCGGCTGCGTGCCACCCACGGGCGCCGGCACATAGCGGCCGCTGGTGTAGTACGGCGCCATGGCCTCGGGCACGGGCTGCACGCCGAAGGGCTGGCGCGGCAGGCGGCCGAAGTAGCGCGGCAGCGCTGCATCGACACGCTTGCAGATCCATGCGGCGCTGGCCAGCAGCTCCTCGGCGCTGCGCGGGTAGTGCTGCGGGTCGCGGCGCAGGCCGGCGATGAAGTCGGCGCGGCTGCCGTGGTGGCCGCAGTCGCGCTGCAGCCGGGCCATGTCGTCGCCGATGCGCTGCACCTCGGCCAGGCCCTGCTCGTGAACCTGGCGCGGCGACAGCGACAGGGTGGTGAAACCGCGCACCCTCGCCGCATAGAACGCCTCGCCGTCGGGCAGCTCGCGCGCCGCAGTGCCGGCCCGCGCATGCGGCAAGTAGCGCTGGCGCACATGGTCCAGCAGCCGCCGATAGGCCGGCAGCACCTCGCGCTCGATCACCTGCAGCGCCAGTGGCTCCATCGCCGGAAAGCGTGCCCAGACATCGGCCAGCGGCTGGTGGAATGGCGTCTGCGCCCCATGCTCCAGCGCCACGACGGCCGCCAACGGCGCATCGCGCCCCTGCAACACGACAGCGGGGGGCACCAGGCCCCGTTCGACGCCCTCGTCCAGCAGCTCGACGTGGTCGTCGAAATACTGTGGGATGGCCGCCAACCGGCCGATGTAGCGCTGCACGGCCTCCGTGCTGTCCAGCGCCTCGTCGCGCCACATCTCGGGCAGGTAGCTGTAGAACGACTGGTCGGCATCGATGGGCATCAGCTCGCCGCCCAGCTCGGCCTCGTCGCACTGGATCTGGACCTGGTGCAGCAGCACGGCATGGTCGATGCGGGCGGCGGCATCCAGCCCGGCCGGGTCCAGGGCCGTCAGGGCCGCCCGCATCGCACGGCCATGGGCCAGCCGGTCGGCACGGCTGGCGCGGTCCATGCGCTCCAGGCCATGGCCCTGTGCCACCTCGCCGGCCTGTAGGGCCACACGTGGCAGGTTGCGCAGGCGCCAGGCCCACTCGTCGTGAGCCAGGGCGCGCAGGCGTTCGGTCGGGGCTGGGACGGGTGCAGAGTTGTGGTTATCCATGGAGCGGCGGCGAGCGCTGACCGGTGATGGCCAGCAAGCATAGTGTGCCGATCCACTATCCTCATGTCTGGGCTGCCTGGTGGTGAACCACCTCGCGCCGCGAAACCCTTCCACAGGCCACGCCCCCACAGGAGATGTCATGACCGAACCCTCGCACGCGACGTCGACGCCGGCACCTGCCCGGGCCCACCCGCGCCGGGCCGCCCTGGCCGCCCTCGGGCTGGTGCTGGTGGCTCCTGCCTGGGCGCAGGACTATCCAGCCCGTCCGATCAAGCTGCTGGTGCCGCTGGGCGCAGGCAGCACGGCCGACATCGTCAGCCGCTTCGCCGGCAACGAGCTGGCCAAGGCGCTGGGCCAGCCGGTGGTGATCGAGAACAAGCCGGCTGCCGGCGGAACAGTGGCCATGGGCGAGCTGGCGCGCTCGGCGCCGGACGGCTACACCATTGCCTTCGCGTCGCAGGGCACGCTGGTGTTCAACCAGGCGATCTACAGCAAGCCGGGCTACGACTCGCTGAAGGACTTCAAGCCGGTGTCGCTGATCGGCGGCGTCTCCAACGTGATGATCGTGCCGCCGACCAGCCCGGCCCGGGCGCCGGCGGACATCGTCGCCCAGGCCAAGGCCAAGCCGGGCGACGTGACCTTCTCGTCCGGTGGCGCCGGCACCAGCCACCACCTGTCGGGCGTGCTGTTCGCGCGCCAGACCGGCACCGAACTGCTGCACGTGCCCTACAAGGGCGCGCCGCAGGGCATCCTGGCGGTGATGTCGGGCGAGGTGGCGGTGGGCTTCTTCAACACGCCGACGGTCATCAGCCAGGTCAAGGACGGCAAGCTGCGCGCGCTGGGCGTGACCAGCCTGGTCCGGTCACCGCTGCTGCCGGGCGTGCCGACACTGGACGAGCAGGGCATCAAGGGCTACGAGGTCAACACCTGGTTCGGCTTCATCGCGCCGGCCGGCACGCCGGACGCCGTGGTCGAGCGTCTGAACCAGGCCTTCAATCGCATCTTTGCGGGCGCAGAGGCGCGCGACAGGCTGCTGCCCATGGGCTTCGACCTTGCGCCCGCCGGGCCACCTGCCGCCTTCGGCAAGCTGATCGCCGACGACCTCGGGCGCTGGGTTCCGATCGTCAAGGCCTCGGGCGCCAAGGCGGACTGAGAACCGGCGAGCGCCTTCCCGCGCAGGCCCGTTCCGCAAGGCCAGCCCGGGCTACAGCCCCAGCGCGTCGGCCGCCAGGCGGCGCAGCTCGCGCTGCAAGCGCGCCTTGACCGGCGCCAGCGTGCGGCTGCGGGCCCGGTTGTCCATCTCATAGGGGTCGGCCTGCAGGTCGTACAGCTCGTCCAGCTCGCCATTGCGGCCACGGTTGACCCAGCGGATGTACTTGTAGCGGTCGGTGCGCACCGCCTTGTAGGTCATGCCCACCAGCCAGGGCATGGCCTGCTCGGCCCAGTACTCCACCAGCAGCG
>JBJXHB010000159.1:0-6843 GCA_046160725.1 Aquabacterium sp. | reverse complement strand
GGTCCAACCGGCGAGCACGTCGCCAGTTCCAGCGGTCGCCAGGCGCCCGTTGCCGGTGCTGTTGATCCAGGGCAGGGCGTCCATTGAGGCGATCACAGATCCGGAGCCCTTGAGCAACACCGTACATTGCATCATCTCCGCCAGCTCCGTGGCCGCTTGCACTCGGTCCGCTTGAACCAGGGCGGTTGTCGTGGCCAGCAGGCGTGCCGCCTCAAGGGGGTGTGGTGTCAGGATGGTTGGGCGTCCGCGCACGTGACGAGACCGAAGCGTGGACTGCAGTGCCGTCTCTGCCGCAATGGCGTTGAGGGCGTCGGCGTCCAGGACCAGCCGTGGTGCTTGGTGCAACAGCACGGGCAGATGAGCCGCGATGCCCTGGCCCGCGCCACAGCCGGCCACCACCGTGGCCGCTGACCAGTCGGCCGGATGCCGCAGCAGGTCGAGCGAGCGGTGCATCAGCTCCGGGCGCGCTGTGTCTATGCCCGTCGCGGCCGGGTCCAGCGCCACCAGGTACACCCGTCCGGCACCACTGGACAACGCGGCACGAGCGGCCAGCAGCGCAGCACCCGACATGCCCTGGGCACCACCGACCACCACGACGTCGCCGTAGCGACCCTTGTGGCCCTGGTGGCCATCGCGGGCCGATTCGCTGGCTCCGCCATCTCCTGCCGTCAGCCATGCCGATGCCTGTTGATCGTGCGGCCCGCAGCCCAAGGCGTCCCACCAGACTTGCCCGCAAAACGTGCGCCCCTGTCCTGTGAACAAGCCCGGCTTGAGCGTCAGCAGGCTCAGCGTGTGATCGGCGCGCACCACGATATCGCCCCATGGTTGTCCAGTGTCCGGGTTCAAGCCGGTTGGCAGATCGACCGCCAGGATCACGGTCGATTGCCGCTCACGCAGGCCAGCTGCCCAGGCCATGGCATCCGCCACTGGCCCGTCTGGCGCGCGGCTGGCGCCCAAGCCCAACAGCGCATCGACGATCAGATCGGCATCCAACTGGCGTGGCTGCTCGGTGCAGATGTCGCAGCCGCTGTCGCGGGCGCGCTGCAGTGCCTGTGCCGCGTCCGTTGGCAGCCGGCCGGCATCGCCAATCAGGTGCACGCTGGGTTTGATACCAAACCTGACCAGCGCGGCCGCCGCGACCAGGCCATCGCCGCCGTTGTTGCCCGGCCCGGCCAGCACGACCACCTTGCGCGCATGCGGAGCCACGGCCCGGCTGAGCCCGGCCACAGCATCGCCCGCCCGTGCCATCAGGCTGAATGGCGCAAGCTGGCTCTGCTCCATGCGCTCGATGGTCTTGCTGGCCGCGGCATCGTGCAGGGCCAGCGGCACCGTGGCGGGCAGAACGCGGCGAAGGGAGTAGGTCGTCATGATTGGCGTTGCCCAGGCGCGGTCGGCGCAGCGGGCTCAGCCTCATTGTGCGGCGCACTGGGGCGCAACCAAGCTGTCAGCGGGCGAAGCGTTGCAGGTCGAACGGACGAGCGTCCAGCGCGCCAGTTCGCCGTGCCACCAGGTCGGCCAGCAGGCGCGCGCTCCCGCAGGACAGGGCCCAGCCGCTGGAGCCGTGGCCCAGGTTGAGCCACAGGCCGTCGGCGGCACGGCAAACAACGGGCGGGCCATCCGGCAGCATGGGTCGGGCGCCTTTCCAGACCTGGGCCGCCTGCTGCTGCACGACACCTGGAAACCAGTCCTGCAAGACCTTGTAAAGCGTCGCGATCGACCTTGAGGACTGCGATTGAAGCCTGCCGCCGACCTCGGCACCACCGGCCACGCGCAGCCGCTGGCCCAGGCGTGTGATGGCCACTTTGTACCGCTCGTCCATCAAGCCCGAGCGCGGGCCTTGATCCAGGATGGCATCCCCACCTTTCAGTGGCAGCGTGACCGAATAGCCGTGAATGGCGGCAAGCGGCACCTGAATGCCGATTGGCCGCAGCAGCTCTATCGCATCAAGGGCGGTGCACATGACGACCGCTTCGAATGCGTCCTCAGATGGCGTCGGGTCCATCGGTGGCGTCGATGTATCGCCAGAGCTGCGACTCACCAATGCGGCAACACCATCCACCGGCACTGGCACATGGCGAAGCCGCGGTGTGGTGCCGGGCTCGACCGCCAACACCCGTCGCCCGAAGCGGAAATCGACCCCGAGCCGTTGTGCCTCTTGTCGCAACAGGTGGGCGAACTGCCGGCAGTTGCCGACCTCGCTCGCCGGCAGATGGATGGCACCGGCCAATGCGGTGTGCTCGGCCAGGCCAGGCTCCACCGTTCGTGCCTGGGCGGCGTCGACCAGCGAGGCCTTCACCCCCAGGTCGGCCAACAAGACCAGACTGGCCCTCGCGCCTGCGACCTCCCGGTTGCCACGCAGCAGCACCAGGTATCCACTGCCACGCTCGAAGTCCAGGCGCAGTTCCGCCGTGCGCTCATGCAGAAGCTGCTGGCTGTACAAGGCCAGTCTGCACATCGCCGCACGATTGCCCGCATACAAGCCGGGCGAGCATGCACGCCACCAGCGCCAAAGCCAGCCCAAGGGTGCGACGGGCATGGCCATGCGGACGGCGGCGTGGCGCGATGGCATCTGCGCCAGTACCTTCCAGAGCATGCCAGGAGCGGCCCAGGGTGTCACATAGCCAGGCGCCACCACGCCGGCATTCGCGAAGCTCGTCTCCTCGGCCACGCTCTGGCGGCGCTCGAACACGGTGACGGCATGGCCGTCGCGGGCTAGCTCGTACGCGCTTGTGACGCCGACGATGCCGGCGCCGACGACGGCAACGCGCATGGTCAACGGACCTGCAGTGCGGTCTCGGCCGCCAGACCGATATCCAGCACCGTATCGTCTGCCATCCGTCCGCCCCAGACCATCAGGCCCACCGGCCAGTCACCGGCGGGGTGGCAGGGCAGGGACAGCGCGCAGCCGTCCAGCAGGTTGACGACGGCTGGGTTGCGAAGCAGCAGCAGATTTGTGTTGGTGAATGCGGCGTTGTCGCTCTGCAGCGGTGCCAGCACAGGCGCAACGACTGGCACTGTCGGCGACAACAGGGCGTCGCAGCCTGCTATGGCAATGCCCATCCGCGTCATCCAGTCGGTGCGGCGCTGTTGCAGGTCGATGTAGTCGGCCGCGCTGATCGCTTCGCCGCGGCGGATGCGTTGCGCCACACGCGGGTCGTATCGGCTTGCGTCCCGTGCCAGGCGTTGACGATGCCAGGCCCAGGCTTCAGCGGCCGCGAATCCGCCGCTGGCGTTGATCGTCGCCACTTCGGTCAGTTCAGGCAGAGACAGGTCGATGATGCGTGCGCCGGCGGCCGACAGGCGCGACAGGGCCTGATCAAAGGCCCGCGCGACGGCCGGCTCCAGGTCATCCAACATCAAAGTGCGGGGCACGCCCAACGTCCGAGATGACAGTGGCCGGCCGGCCAGCCGGGGTGTGCGCGCGGCCAGGATGCCGTGCAGCAGGACCGCATCTCGAACCGATCGCGTGATCGCACAGGCTGTGTCCAGTGTTGACGACAGCGGTATGGTGCCGTCCAGCGGTGTCAGCGATTGGGTGTTCTTGAAGCCGACCAGCCCCTGCAAGGCGGCAGGAATTCGAATGGATCCCCCGGTATCCGACCCGAGCGCCGCCCATGCCGCGCCACAGGCCACGCTGACGGCCCCGCCGGATGTTGACCCACCCGGCACGCGCGGTGTCGTGTCCAGGGCCATCGTCGCAGGGTTGGCCGGTGTGCCGAAGTGTGGGTTGAGTCCGACACCGGAGAACGCAAACTCGCTGAGGTTGGTGTGGCCGCTCAACGCGGCGCCGGCAGCACGAAGGCGCGCCACGGCCGTGCAGTCGCGCGTCGCCGAGGGCGCTTCAGCCATGCTGGCCGAACCCGCCGTGGTGGGCTGGTTGGCGACATCGAACAGGTCCTTGATCGAGACCGCCAATCCGGCCAGGGGTGCCACAGCCGCACCTGCGTCGCGTAGCAAGTCGGTCGCCCGCGCCGCCGCGGCGCCAGCGGCGTCGAATCGGCGCACATACACGTTGTCAGCAGCGGGTGTATCCGCCGCAGCGCGGCTTTGGTCCCACGCCAGTTGGGCGGTCAGTTGGCCCGCCCGCACCGATGCGGCTGCGGCGGTGAGGTCAGGCGCCTGCATCGCTCTTGCTATACTCCGTGGGTTTGTCCGACAGCCCAAGGACAGCGCCCGTGAGGGCCGCGAGCCGGGGGAAGGTGGGCAGACACAACGCGCGAACCGCTGCATCTGAGGTGTTGCGCACCAGCCGGGCCGGATGGGCTTGTGCCGGGCGCAATTCGCGGCGGATTCTAGTCACAACCTTTGGAGTTTCCATGCCTGTCACCATGCGTGAGATGCTGGAAGCGGGAGTCCATTTCGGACATCAAACCCGCTTCTGGAATCCGAGGATGGCCCCGTACATCTTCGGCCATCGCAACAAGATCCACATCATCAACCTCGAGAAGACGCTGCCCGCGTTCGAGGATGCCCTGAAGTTCATCCGCCAGCTGTCCGGTCGTCGAGGCAGCATCCTGATGGTGGGCACCAAGCGCCAGGCGCGCGAGGTCACGGCGATGGAGGCACGTCGCTGCGGCATGCCCTTCGTCGACCAGCGCTGGCTCGGCGGGATGTTGACCAACTTCAAGACCGTCAAGGGCTCGCTGAAGAAACTGAAGGACATGCAGGCACAGAAAGAAGCCGGCATGGAGCAGATGTCCAAGAAGGAAGGCCTGATGTTCGAGCGCGAGCTGACCAAGCTCGAGAAGGACATCGGCGGCATCGGCGACATGGCCGCGCTGCCCGACGCCTTGTTCGTCATCGACGTCGGCTTCCACAAGATCGCGGTGGCCGAGGCCAAGAAGCTCGGCATTCCGGTGATCGGCGTGGTGGACACCAACCACTCGCCAGACGGAATCGACTACGTCATTCCCGGCAACGATGATTCCGCCAAGGCGGTGGCGCTGTATGCCCGTGCGGTCGCCGACGCGGTGCTGGACGGCAAGAACAACGCCGTGACCGAGGTGGTCTCTGCGGCGCAGGGCGGTTCCGACGAGTTCGTCGAAGTCGACGACAACTGACCTATCGGCGCGGTGGCCTGTCGGCACTGTGCTCGTGCCGAAAGGCGCCGCGTCTTGTTCCTGATGGAGTGAATGAAATGGCAGCTATCACCGCCAGCATGGTGGCCGAACTGCGCGCGCGCACCGACGCGCCGATGATGGAATGCAAGAGGGCCCTGACCGAGGCGGAGGGTGACCTGTCGCGCGCCGAGGAGATCCTGCGCGTGCGACTGGGCAACAAGGCCAGCAAGGCCGCGTCCCGCATCACCGCCGAAGGCGTGATCGCCGCCGTGGTCGACGGCAGCACCGGCGCCTTGATTGAGATCAACTGCGAGACCGACTTCGTCTCCAAGAATGACTCGTTCATCGCCTTCACTAAGGCTTGCGCCGGGCTGGTCGCCTCGGGCGCACCTGCCGATGTCGCAGCACTGGGCGCCATGGCCCTGGATCAGGATGGCTTCGGCCCGACGGTAGAGGATGTCCGAAAGGGCCTGATCGGCAAGATCGGCGAGAACATGTCGATCCGCCGATTCCGCCGCTATGCCGGCGGTGCCCGCCTGGCCTACTACCTGCACGGCACTCGTATCGGCGTGATGGTGGAGTTCGATGGTGACGAAGTCGCGGCCAAGGATGTCGCCATGCACATCGCAGCCATGAAGCCGGCGGCGCTGGCCACGACCGACGTGCCGGTGGAACTGGTGGCCAAGGAGCGCTCCATTGCCCAGCAAAAGGCGGCGGAGAGCGGCAAGCCGGCAGAGATCGCGGCCAAGATGGTCGAGGGCTCGGTGCAGAAGTACCTCAAGGAGGTCTCGCTGCTGAACCAGTCCTTCGTCAAGAATGACAAGCAGACGGTTGAGCAGATGCTCAAGGAGAAGGCCACCCAGGTGCGGGGCTTCACGCTGTACGTCGTGGGCGAAGGCATCGAGAAGAAGACCGACGACTTCGCAGCCGAGGTCGCGGCTCAGGTCGCCGCTGCACGCGGCCAGTCCTGATACGTCCCGCAGTCGGTTGCGGCCTCCGGGCCCAGCCGTTGATCCACAGGCGGGCGCATACACTGCGCCCGTCCTCGCTCCAGCCCTCGCTGCCCCGCTCCATGCCGGCCTATAAACGCATCCTCCTGAAGCTCTCCGGCGAGGCCTTGATGGGGGAGGACGCCTACGGCATCAACCGCGCAACGATCGTGCGCCTGGTGCGGGAGGTTCAGGAGGTCACGGCTCTGGGCTGCGAGGTCGCGGTGGTGATTGGCGGCGGCAACATCTTTCGCGGCATGGCCGGGGGATCGGTGGGCATGGACCGTGCCACGGCCGACTACATGGGCATGCTGGCCACGGTCATGAACGCTCTGGCTCTCGCGGACACGATGCGTCTGTCCGGCATGACAGCCCGTGTGATGTCGGCCATCAGCATCGAGCAGGTGGTCGAGCCCTATGTGCGGCCGAAGGCGCTGCAATATCTCGAGGAAGGCAAGGTGGTGGTCTTTGCCGCTGGTACTGGCAACCCCTTCTTCACCACCGATACCGCCGCCGCTTTGCGCGGCGCGGAGATCGGCGCCGAGATCGTGCTCAAGGCGACCAAGGTCGATGGTGTCTACACCGCCGACCCGAAAAAGGACCCGAGTGCCACGCGCTACGCCACCATCGGATTTGATGAAGCCATCGCCAAGAACCTGCAGGTGATGGACGCCACCGCCTTTGCGCTGTGCCGCGACCAGAAGCTGCCGATCCGTGTGTTCTCGATCTTCAAGCCAGGCGCCCTCCAGCGGGTTGTGCTGGGCGAGGACGAGGGCACGCTCGTGCATGTCTAA
>JBJXHB010000158.1:0-21007 GCA_046160725.1 Aquabacterium sp. | reverse complement strand
TACCGTTCGACTTGCATGTGTAAGGCATGCCGCCAGCGTTCAATCTGAGCCAGGATCAAACTCTTCAGTTCGATCTTGAATTTGCTCAAAACGGAATTGAAGTGAACTTCACTTCCGTGAGCGTTTTGCGGTCTTTCGACCTGCGGCTTGCGCCTTCAAACGCCCACACTCATCGGCTGTTGGTTGTTAAAGATCATCGTCTTTCGACGTCGCTGACCAGCGATCAGCAAAGAAGGGCGATTATGGGAGACTTTCGTAATCCCTGTCAAGCGCTCGGGATTTCCCGGCGGCTTGCGGCCCGCTCTAGTGGCCTCGGCGGGAGTCTTGCTTCCCACCTATCTCTGAGTGAACTTCCGCTCAGCGAAGCCTTGGATCCTAGCACGGTTCCTGAGCTGCCGCTCGATCGTCGCCTCATCGCTCCATAAGTCGAGTCCAAGTCAACTGCGGCTCGGCCGACGCCAGCAGTTCTTCCAGCTTCGCGGCCAGGCGTCTCGTGTCGGCACGCAACACATGCTGCTTGACCTTGGAGATCTGGGCCGGGTGCATGGAGAAGCTCCTTAGTCCCATTGCAAGCAGCAGTTCCGTAAACGACGTGTCGCCCGCCATCTCGCCGCACACGCTCACTTGCCGCCCCATACGGTTCGCGGTCGATATCGATTGCCAGATCAGGCGCAAAACTGCCGGATGGCAAGGATCGAACAGGTGTGCGACGGCTTCGTCTGCCCGATCGATCGCAAGCGTGTATTGGATGAGGTCGTTCGTGCCTACCGAAACAAAGTCGAAGTGACCGAGCAGTGCCTCTAGATTGATCGCTGCCGCAGGAACCTCCACCATGGCGCCCAGTTCGACAGACCCATAGGCACATCCCGCGGCGGCAAGCTGTTGGCGTGCCTTCTCGAGCATATCCACCACCTGCAACACCTCGGCCTGATGGGCGATCATCGGAATCAGCAGGCGTACGCTGCCGTAGGCCGCCGCCCTGAGGACGGCACGCAGCTGCTGGCGGAACATGGTGGGCTCTGCCAAGCTCCATCGAATCGCACGCAGTCCCATCGCCGGATTCAGCGTGTGCTCATGGCGCAACTCATGCGCCGTCATGCGCTCCAGCGGTTTGTCCGCACCGATGTCGACGGTGCGGATAGTGACCGGCATCCCGGACATGGCCTGCACGGCCAGTCGGTAACTTTGAAACTGCTCTTCTTCGCCCGGCAGATCACCCGCTCGATTCATGAACAGGTACTCGGTGCGGAACAGTCCTACACCAGCCGCCCCGACCGCAAGCGCTTGAGCAGCATCTTCTGGCAGCTCGATGTTGGCCAGTAGATCAATCGCCTGTCCGTCAAGCGTCACCGCCGGCGTCTTGCGCAGCCTGTCCAGGCCCATGCGCTCGACCTCGTGCTGACGTTGCCGGTGGCGGTACTCCTCAAGCACGATCGGCGACGGATCCACCAAGACCACGCCGGCGTCTCCGTCAACAACGACCCAGTCGTCCTGTCGAACCAGCCGACTGGCTTCGCGCGCACCCACGACTGCCGGAATGTCCAGACTTCTCGCGACGATCGCCGTGTGAGAGGTGCGGCCACCAACATCTGTGACGAAGCCTTTGAAGACGCTGCCCTTGAACTGCAGCATGTCCGCTGGCGCGATATCGCCCGCCACCAAGACAAGTGGACCCTCTGTCGCGTCGCCTGGATCCGCGGCGCTGGTGAGTGGAGCAGCCCGTCCAGAGACCCCGGCGCTCAGGGCCCGCAAAACTCGCTCTGCCACCTGCTCGATGTCAGCCTTTCGCTCGCGCAGGTACTCGTCTTCCATCTCGTCAAACTGACGGGCCAGCACCTCGACTTGTGCTGACAACGCCCATTCGGCGTTGTAGTGCCTCTCCTCGACCCATTGGCGCAGCGCATCGGCGAGTGCTTCGTCATTGAGCAGCATGAGGTGGACATCGAGCAACGCCGCCAACTCGTGAGGCGCATCGCTCGGCAGTGCTGCCTTAAGCGTTGTCAGCTCTGCAACAACGATGTCGCGAGCGCGACTCAGCCTCTGAACTTCCGCGTCAATCTGATCGGGCTTTACAAAGTAGTGCGCGACGTCGATGCGGCTTGCTGCCACCAGCACCGCCCTGCCGATCGCCACACCTCTGGAAACCGGCAGCCCGTAGATCTGAATGCTCACTGCCCTTCTCCGAATTGATCGGCAATGAGGGCCAGGATGGCTGACATCGCCGCCTGCTCGTCTGCACCGTCGCACTCGACATCAATTTCAGCACCTAGTCCTGCTGCCAGCATCATCACACCCATGATGCTCTTGGCGTTGATGCGGCGCCCACCTCGGCTCAGGTAGACATCGCCGGCAAAGCTGCTTGCCAGGCGGGTCAGCTTCGCCGACGCTCGGGCATGCAGGCCGAGCCTATTGACTCTGGTTGTTGTGGCCTTGATCATCCGGCGTCAGTGGAAGTTTCTGGTTCTGGGGCGACGTGCTGCCGAGTCGGATGATGCCTTGGCGGGCGCCCTCCATGGCGATGCGCTCCAACTCTGCAATGGGTGCCGAACGATGGGCCACAGCGCGCCAAAGCATGGACAAATTCAGTCCGGCCAGGACCTTGACTCGCGGCTGTCTGCACAATGCCGCCGCCAGGTTGCAGGGCGTCGCCCCATAGACATCGGTCAGTACCAACAGATCATCTTCGGGCAGCGAGATCACCAGCTGCTGTAACCGGCGTCGAGTGACCTCGACATCTAGATCTGCCTCGACGTCAAATGCCATCACGGCGTCCTGAGCATCCGGAACTACATGGGCCACCATCGAGCGCATGGCGCTTGCAAGTGGCGCGTGAGCGATGATCAAGATGACGGCCATAGAGGGTAGACGTTGGACACGCCCCTTCGATTATCTGGCCCCAGGGCGGGGCGACTGCCTTTTGAATTGAAACCATAGTCCCGCTGCGGCCACCGAGAGTGCAAAGAAGCCGAGCGCCAGGCGCAACGAGGTATCCCGCCCGAAACCCATTGAAAGCAACTGATCCATCAGCAAGCCCACACCCCACTGGACCGCAAAGACACCGATGAAGATGACCAGGTTGTAGGCAGATAGCGCCCGCCCAGCCAGACGTCCCGGCTGAGCAAGGGCGACGGCTGGCTGACTCAGGTTGATGGCGCTGGTCACGATGCACCAGGCCGCCCAGGCATGCTCGTCTGCCCGATGGCCCATCCATAGAATGGTCACAAGCGCCAGGACACTAGCGGGCCAGCAGACCGAAATCACCCGATCCACCGGCCAACCCAGCTGCGCCAACCTGGGCGCAAGCCAACCCCAGGCAAGGAAGGCCAGCATCATCGTTGCATTCACCAGCAGCAGGCCCCAAGCGGCCTCCTGCGCGGTTCTGCCGACCACCAGCGTCAGCCATGGACCGATCCAGAGCGCCTGCATGGCGACCAGCCCACCATACAAGGAAAACCCAAGCGGCGCCAAGCGACGAAACGTCGCCTCACTGACGACGTCGCGGTAGCCTGAGCTTTCAGCGCGCGTGGTGGGTCTTGCCGGGTCTGCCGGAACCAAGATCCAAATGAGGACCACGCTGCAAAGCAGGGCGACAGCCACCAGGGCGAAGACCACCCGCCAGCCCGAGATCGCCGCGGCCCACTGGACGGGCACCGTTGACGTCAGCATGCCCAGCGATCCCACCATCAGCATCCACGCATTGGCCCGCAGTTGCGCAGAAGCAGCCATATGCTGCCGATAGGCCGTCAACGGCGCCATCAGACAGCCCGCCACGCCAGCACCAATCAAGAACCGGGCGGTCAGCAGTCCAAGCTGCGTCTTAGCCAACGCAAAGCCTGCACAGCCCAGAACCGCGATTACCAGCATACTCAGTTGAACCCTCTTGGGGCCAAAACGGTCGAGCGCGATGCCCATAGGGAGTTGCATGACCGAGAAGCCCAGGAAATAGGCCCCGGCCAGGAGTCCGAGGTCAGCCGATGTCAATGACAACTCAGCACTGAGTGCCGGAGCAAGCGTCGCCACACTCGCCCGTACCAAAGCGGAGAGGAAGTACGCGACCGCAAACGCCAGGAACATCGTCGCAACCGCATTGCGTCCCATCGGCCCTGGCAATTCAGTCGACGGTCGAGCGGCATCCCGACGGACAGTGGTCACCGCGCAACCTTAAGAGACGGCAGAAACGCGTCGTCAGCTGTTGGCCTGCTCCCCGAGGCGATCCGCGTAGCTTGATAGACCCGCAGTCCATGCCTGAATAGGACCGCGTCTACGAATTGGTCAGGCTGTCCCGTGCGCTTCGAGTGCGCACGAACCCGTGCTGCCATTGGGTGCGGCGACGCGCCCGGAACCTGGGCCGGCTCTCGAGAAAGGACGCCTCCAGAGAGGTTGCCCTCCAGTACCGCTGTGAGCGCAGTCAGGACCGTCGTCACACCGTCAGGATGCCGCGCATCCAGCATCGAAATAGCGTAGGTGACATCTTGATAGCTACAAGTCCAAAGCGCCATCTCCAGCCGTAGCTCGGCGATGGCAACAGGCCGACTGGACTTGACCGGCTGGCACGGCATGGATAGCCCCAGTCCCAGACCTGGCAACAGCATCTCGCGCCATCGCCCTGGCTCTCCGCAGCCGACCAGGAGTCCAAAAAAGGCGACTGCGGCCGCCAATCCAAATGGCTGGAACCCAGGCACAGCGACGGAGCCAATTGAAACCATGTGTTCTGCGTGCGCCGATTCACGGCCTGAAGCTATGCCCCCCGGGGTCAAGGGGTGGTCAACCGAAGCGATGCATCCGACCATCGACTCAGCGCGTTATGGGATGGTGATCGGTCGTGTTGGGACCGTCACCAGACGCCGCAGTGTGCACGAAGGAAAACTATGTCCGCCGTTACGCTCGACTCGGGTGCAGTGCACCGGCCGAATGACACGCCCGAAGCTGCCGGGCAAGCAGCCAGCCACGGTTGGGCACCGGTTGTCCGCACGGTGGCCGCCGCTGTGGCAGAGCCGTTGACCCATGCCCTGGACCGCGCCAAACGCATGGCCGCTAGCGGCAGGATCGAGCGCGCCGACCTGCAAGCACTTTGCGACGAGATTTCGGCCGCGCGCAGCGCCGGCATGATGGGCCAACAGATCGCGCGTCTGGCCGCAGGGGAAGTGATGCCGAACCGAGAGAGGACATCGTTGACCCAATTGGTGCGAGACCAGATTGCGGTTCGCCTGCGGCACTCGCCGCCAGCTGGCCTTTCCGTGCGACAGGCGCTGGCACCGGCCGACATCATGGCTGACCCCAGCTTGATCGCGGCGCTGGTCGATGGACTTCTGGACTGGGCATTGACCCATGCGATTTCTGGTGTTGAGTTCCGGATTGAAGTCAAGCCTTGGCCCATGCGCGCGCGGCTGAGCTGCCGGTTCCGCCATGTGCCGGCTGATCTGGCTGCCGACCTTGGATCTGCAGTTCAACCGAACCGACGACTGGACACGCTGTCCTGGCATCTTGTCCGTCAGTTGTGCGGCGCACTGGGTGCGACCTTGGCCCGGCAGGACCGGACAACAGATGTCGAGGCCGGCATCGAATTCCCAGAGACGTTGGGATCGAGCGTGGTCTCGATTCCCGGGCTGGATGTCGACGACGGGTTCGCTTCCACAGGAGACTCTCGCTTCCTCGCCGGCAACCAGTTGCTGGTCGTCGCGCCGTCGAGGGACATCCGTCAGCGTGTACGCGACGCGCTGAAGGGGCTTGACATGATCGTCGACTATGTCAACTCGATCGATGCTGCCGTCCAGTTCTGTCGCGATGGGCTACCGCAAGCCATCCTGTACCAGTCGGACCTGGCCGGCAAGTCGATGACCGACCTCCGGATTCGAGCCCGAGAATCAGCACCTCGGCTTCCGATTCTCGAGCTGGTCCCCCATGGCCGGCTGGTGGAGACCGATGCCGAAGCTGTCTGCCATATCGGCATCGATGGGTTGGGCCGAACTCTGGCGCCGACGTTGGTGGCCGAGATGTCGCGCCGCAGTTAGGGTCAGACACGACGCACTTGCGGCTTGGCCAGGCAGAAGGGCGTCTGACTTGAGGGATGTGCGCACTACACTTCGGGCTCTCTACCGCCTGCAGCCGTGAAGTTGAATCGCCGATACCTGCTTGGATCCGCTGGCCTCGCCGCAACCGGTGCGGGCATCTGGTTCCTGGTCGGCGGGTCCACTAACCTTGGTCCCGCCCCTCGCGTTGAGTACACGCTGCTTGACGGCGTGCGGCGCAGCAGCGAGTCGTGGTCGGGCAAAGTGATTTTGGTCAACTTCTGGGCGACCAGTTGCACGACCTGCGTCAAGGAGATGCCGCAGATCGTCGCGACTCACAACAAGTTCAGCCCGCGGGGACTCGACACTGTGGCCGTTGCCATGAGCTATGACCCGCCGGCTTACGTTGCCGCCTTCGCCGAATCAAGGAAGTTGCCGTTTGGCGTCGCGATAGACAACACGGGTGAAATCGCACGGCAGTTTGGTGATGTGCGGCTGACGCCCACGACCTTCCTGATTGATCGCAAGGGAAGGATGGTCAAGCGATATGTGGGTGAGCCAGAGTTTGATCGCCTGAACGGGTTGATCGATCAACTGCTGTCGCAGTCCTGATCGCACCGACGGCCAAGTCCTACCACGCCCCCTGGACGCCGGCTCCGGCGGCCTGCCGGTCGGCGTGATAGCTGGACCTGACCAGCGCACCGGAGGCGGCATGGCTGAACCCCATCGCCCTTGCCTCGCGTTCGAACATCGCAAACGTGTCCGGATGGACGTAGCGCCGCACCGGCAAGTGATGGGGTGATGGCGCCAAGTACTGCCCGACTGTCAACATGTCGATGCTGTGAGCACGCATGTCGCGCATCACGTCGAGGATCTCGTCGTCCGTCTCGCCAAGACCCACCATCAGCCCGCTCTTGGTCGGCACTTGCGGAAACTGAGCCTTGAACCGCTGGAGAAGGGACAACGAATAGTCATAGTCAGATCCTGGGCGAGCCTGGCGATAAAGACGAGGCACTGTCTCCAGGTTGTGGTTCATGACATCGGGGGGAGCCGCCTTGAGGATCTCCAGCGCGCGGTCCATGCGGCCCCGGAAATCAGGGGTCAGAATCTCGATGCGCGTCGCCGGCGATTGCGATCGGACCTGGCGGATGCACTCCACGAAGTGAGCCGCACCGCCGTCTCGCAGGTCGTCGCGGTCCACGCTGGTGATGACAACATACTTCAGCCGAAGGGCGGCAATGGTGCTGGCGAGGTTTTCCGGCTCCTGCGGGTCCAAGGGGTCCGGGCGGCCGTGACCCACGTCGCAAAACGGGCATCGCCGGGTGCATTTGTCACCCATGATCATGAAGGTCGCCGTGCCTTGGCCGAAGCACTCGCCGATGTTGGGGCATGACGCCTCTTCGCAGACCGTGTGCAGGCGGTGTTCGCGCAAGATCTGCTTGATCTCGTAGAACCGCGTCGAGGGCGAGCCGGCCTTGACACGGATCCAATCTGGCTTCTTGAGCGCTGGCGCCGCCTCGATCTTGATCGGGATGCGCGAGGTCTTGGCCTGCGCCTTCTGCTTGGCCGCCGGCTCAGCAGGCGCTGCCGGCGTTGTCTGTTGCGTCATGTTCGATGCGGCGGTGGGGGCTCAGTTGAATCTGAAGGCGCGCAGCCAGCTGCTGCGCGACGTCCACCCAGGTGACCCGGACACCGAGTGTAGCGAGATCGATGGTCCGCAGCCCCCGGTAGCCACAGGGGTCGATACGGGAGAAAGGACTCAGGTCCATGTCCACATTCAAAGCCAGGCCATGCCAGCAGCGGTGACGACTCACCTTGATGCCCAGGGCCGCAATCTTGCCCAGTCCGTCAAAGCGCGTGGTCGGATCGTCACGTGGCCCCAGCGTGGCGTGCCCACGCGGGTCCTCAAGGCGTACATAGATGCCCGGCGCACCAGCTAGTCGGTGACCGGTGATGCCGTAGCTCTCCAGGACCCGCAAAACCGCTTGCTCGAGCCGGTACACATACTCCTTGACATGCAACCCGAGCAGCCGGAGGTCGACCAATGGATAGGCCACAACCTGGCCAGGGCCGTGATAGGTCACCTGTCCACCGCGGTCACAGGCCACGACCGGGATACCACCGGGATCCAAGACATGGATGGAACGTCCGGCGACGCCTTGCGTGAAGACCGGGTCGTGTTCGACCATCCAGAGCTCCTGGGCTTGCCTGATCGCCAGCTCCAGACTGGTGGCGCGCATGCCTGACCAGGTTTCGTGGAAGTCCCGGCGATCCAACCACCGGACGGTGAGGGCTTGATTCACTGTGCGGCCGAAGACGTGCGGGCCGTGCCGTGTCAGAGCACGAGGCGGACCAGTGGATGCGCCGTCAACGCGCGATACAGGCCATCCAGCTGTTCTCGGCTGGTCGCGGTGATGTTCAGCGTCACGCCCAGGTACGTGCCGGCGCGGCTGTCGCGAAGTTCGACGCCGGTGTTGGGATCGAACTGCGGGTCGAACCGCAGGGCCAGCTCAATCATCGCCTGCGCGAAGCCATCCTGACGTTGCCCCATGACCTTGACCGGGAAGGAGCAAGGAAACTGCAGCAACGACTCGCCGGCGTCGGGCATGGTCAGATCGACTGCTCAGCCTTGGCGCGCTGATAGGCCTCGAAGAGCCGGGCGTACACCGGGCCTGGCTTGCCTCGCATGGATCCATGACCGACGGGCTGCCCGTCCAGCTGCGTCACCGCTAGAACTTCCTTGGTGGCCGATGTCAGCAGCACCTCGTCCGCCGCCCTGACGTCCGCCTCGGAAATCGGACGCAGGTTGTGGGCGATGCCCAGGTCCTCGCACAGCTCGGCCAGCAGACCGACACGGATACCTTCAAGAACATGCGGACTACGTGGCGGCCCGAGCAGGGCCCCTTCGTGAACGATCCAGACATTGCTGGCCGATGCCTCAGTCAGCCAACCGTCACGGAACATGACGGTTTCGGCGGCGCCGTGGTCCGCCGATATCTGGCGGGCCAGCACGTTGCCCAGGAGGGAGATGCTCTTGATGTCTCCACGCTCCCAGCGGAAGTCCCGCGCAGTGACACATGCCACACCGTGGTGCCGCTGCTCCGCAGACGGCGGCCGCATCGGGTTGCACATCATGAACACCGTCGGCGTCACACCCTGCGGCATGACATGGTCACGTGGTGCCACACCTCGCGTCACCTGGATGTACAACACCTGGTCAACGGCTGCAGTGGCATCAAAGGTCGCATCAACCAGACGACGGCAGCAGGCCAGCCACTGGTCACGCGTCTGGGGCTGTACCAACCGAAGCCGGTCCAGCGAGCGCGACAGCCGGGCCATGTGCTCGTCGAACCTGAACAGTCGGCGGTCGTAGGCCGGTACCACCTCGTAGACACCATCGCCAAACAGGAAGCCTCTGTCCAGCACGCTGATCTTGGCCTGGAACAACGGCGTGAAATCGCCGTTCAGGTAGCACAGCAGGTCGCTCATCAGGTCACCCCTTGCAGCTGCGATCGATTCTGTCATGGCCATCTGATCGGCTATTGGATCCACAAGCGCAGTGAGTCCCAGGCTCGACCCAGGATGCCTGCCTGCTCCACCGTCTCCAGAACGACCAGCGGCGCTGAGGCCACTTGGGCGCCAGCCGTTGTCGACAGTTTGACGGTGCCGACCCGCTGCCCTTTGGTCAACGGCGCCACCAGTGGATCGGTGCGCTCGACAACGGTCCGAAGTTTGTCACCCTGGCCCTGTGGGACGGTCGCAACCAAGGGAGTGGAAACGCCCAGGCGAGCCTGCGCTTGGATTCCCTTCCAGACCGGGGCCGTGACAACCGGCTTTCCCGGGTCCAGTATCCGAACCATGTCCCAGGCGGTAAAGCCCCAGTTCAAAAGCTTCCCGCTCTCGGCCGCACGGGCTTCCCTTGAGGCGGTGCCCAGCACCACGGAAAGCAGTCGACGGCTTCCATTCGGGAAATCCCGCTTCGCACTGGCCACCAGACAGTAGCCAGCCGCCTCCGTGAAACCGGTCTTCATGCCGTCCACGGTCGGATCGCGCCCAAGGAGCATGTTCCGGTTGTCCTGCCGTATGCCATTGAATGTGTACTGGCGGATCGCGTAGTAGGTGGCATATTGATCCGGAAAGTCCCGGATGACGCGAGACGCAATGGTCAGCATGTCTCGCGCGCTGCTGTAGTGCCCGGACTCTGTGAGACCGGTGACATTGCGGAACTGGCTGTTCTTCAGTCCCCATGCCTGTGCCTGCCGGTTCATGGCAGCGACAAAGCCATCGACCGAACCGGCAACGCCCTCGGCAAGAGCGACGGCGGCGTCGTTGCCGGAAACCGCAACCATGCCGCGCAGCAACTCGTCCACCGACGGTGTCATCTTCGGGTCGATGAACATCAACGATCCGCCGCCCTTTCGCTCAGCCCAGGCTCGCACCGACACCGGCAGGCCTTGGCTCAGCGTCAACTTGCCCTGCCTCAGAGCATCGAAAACCAACCACGCGGTCATCAGCTTGGTCAACGACGCGGGATCCACGCGCTGGTCGGCGTCCCGCTCGGCCAGGATTTGATCGCTGCTCAAGTCCATGAGCAGGTAGGACCGTGCTGCGACCTCGGGCGGCGCGGGCAGCGCCTGCGCCAGGGCCGATGGCGCCGAAATCAGGACAACCAAACCGATGACGGACCAAAGGGACTTCAACAGGGGATGGGACATGAGAAAGGGGAGATTGCGGTCAATGAGAGTGCCGATCCGCTCTCGGGGCAGGCGAAGGCCGAGGGGCGAGGTCAAGTGTCCAATGCGCTGGAAACGATCGCCTTCAGCCGGGTCAACTGGCCATGAAAGAAGTGTCCAACGCCCGGCATCACGACAACCGGCAGCGTCTGAGGCCGGGCCCAATCCAGGACGGCCGCAAGCGGCACCACATCGTCCCTCTCGCCGTGCACGACCAAAGTGTCCTCACGAACCCCGGGAAGATCAAAGCGGCTGACCGCCGGGCCGATCAAAATCAATCGGTGCAGGTCCGGCAGCTGTACGGCCGCCTGCGCGGCCATCGCGGCACCGAAGGAAAACCCGGCCAGCACCAGGCGCTGACCGGGGTTACGGCAGGCGCCGACCACGCTGAGGACATCGGCCAGCTCGCCACGGCCCTCGTCCCAAACGCCCCCTGACCCTCCAACGCCGCGGAAGTTGAATCGCACGGCCGTCCAATTCGACTGGACGCACGCCCGTGCCAGTGTCTGCACCACCTTGTTGTCCATTGTTCCGCCGAACTGCGGATGCGGATGGCAAAGGACCGCGAGCCCGACCGAGGCGCCGGCAGGCTCATCAATGACGCACTCCAGCTGCCCTGAAGCCCCGGCAAGGCGGGCCTTGCGCGACGACGGCGACATCAGCGCCCGACACCGGGCTCGAGCAGCAAGCGTTGGACCGGCTCTCCGCCCTTGAGATGACGGTCCACGATCTCGTCGATGTCAGCCGTGTCCACGAACGTGTACCAAGTCTCCTGTGGATAGACCACGGCCACTGGCCCACCGGCGCAACGGTCCAGGCAGCCCGCCTTGTTGACGCGCACGCCCCCAGGCCCCGCAAGTCCAGCCGACTTCACGCGCGCCTTGCAATGGTCAAAGGCAGCCTGGGCCTGAACGTCCGCGCAGCTGGCCTCGCCGTTGCTGCGCTGATTCAGACAGAAAAAGATGTGGTGCCGGTAGTAGCTCATCCTGATCGATTGTAGGCAGCGGCACGTATGCCGCTGATCCACCGATCACGCGCCAAGCATCTTCAGCCGACCCAGAAGCCAGACCAGAGCTGCATAGGGCCAAAGCCAGGAGAGCCACTGGATCAGGCCATGAAATCGAATGAAGCGGCCGAGCTCCCAGGATTGCAGGTTCTGAGCAAAGTAGGGATCAACGGGCGCCACCGAGACCGCCGTCACCAACGCCGCCAGGGCCATCAGCCCTAGCGCCGTGGCCACGATGGGGCGGATACTGATCAGCAGACAGGCCAGAGCCGCCGCCAGAAGCAATCCCGGCCAGACGCCAGGCCCTGCCCAAGACCAGGCGTGTTGTGGCCCAAAGCTCAGAAGCGCAGACAGGCTGCTTCCCAACACCGCCATCGACAGAACGAGCGCAACCACGATCAGGCGGTGCCAACCCGCCTTCGTGCACGCAAAGGCCATGGCACAGGTGCCCCCCATCCCCACTGCCACAACAAGTGCTGTGAACGACGGCGTGACCGTCATGCGGGCACCAGATTCTTCCAACCAGACCAGCAGGCCCTGCTGGCCCGGCAGGTCCACCAACAGGTCAAGCGTCGCCTCGCGCAAATAGGGTCCGATCTGGCCCAGGCCGAGCGGCATGGGTACCGGGAAGAGCAGCGCCACAGGCCACAGGACCAGCAGCAGCGGGCCCGTGACCCCGGTCGTCAGGAGCCAGCGGTCGCCTTCAGACGCAAGCCGCTGCAACCACCCGAGGCGTGCCGCCAGCACGCACAGTGCGGCCCCCAGCAACGCGCCGAGCACGTTGGCTGTGGTGTCCAGCAACGACGGCACCCGTGCTGCCAGGAACTGCTGACCGACCTCCAGGCCATAGGAAAGCACCGCCGCACCAGCGGTTGCGCTTGCAACGGCGTACCAGCCGGGTCGGCTGGCCGCGTTGGACACACGCAATGCAAGTGCCGCGCCGAGTGGCGCGTAGGCGATGACATTGGACGCCACATCGAACCGGTCGTACCACCGTGGCCATGGCAACCGCAACAAGTCCAACAACGCTGCACCCGGCGGCCAGCTCCAGTCGCTGAATGGAAAGAGCGTCGCATACATGATCAGCAGCGCCCATGACCAAGCCAGCGGGGCGGCGTAGCGCCTGGGTGTCGCCGGCAATCGAGCCAAAGACACGCGGCTGCTCAGAACGGCTTGACCACGACCAGAACGACCGTCACCGCGAACACGAGGACGGCCCCCTCGTTGAAGACGCGAAACCAGCGGTGACTGCGCCGATTTCGTCCGGCGCGGAAGTGCTTCAGGTGGCGCAGGCAGGCAAAGTGGAATGCCACCGCCGCTGCCACCAGACCCAGCTTCGCCGTGAGCCATGTCGCCTCACCCAGCCGCCACAGACCGAATCCCAACCAGAGCCATAGACCCAGGGCCAGGGCGATCAGCATCAGGCCAGACCCGAACCGGAAAAGTTTCTCGGCCATCAACACCAATCGAAGGCGTTCCGATGCACTGTCCTCCGGCACCATGGCGAGGTTGACGAAGATGCGGGGAAGGTAGAACAGCGCAGCGAACCAACTCGCCACAAAGATGATGTGGAAGGCCTTGATCCACAAGTAGCCGCTGGTCATCGCAACATTATCGGCATGTCGCACCGGGACCACGAGGCGAGGTCAAGCCAGACCCGCCTCGGCGGAGAACCCAGAAAAAAACCCCGGTCGCGAGACCGGGGTTGGAAGCCTTATCGCTGTCATCACGCTAAGGCACCTGCTCAGGGAGGAAAAGCAGGGGACGACAGCCTTGCGGCTATCATCCGAGAACGACTTTATCAGAACGGTCCGGATCGCCAAGCCCCCCGCGGTCCGGGCAAACGCCAAGTGCGCGAAATTGCCCGACCGGTATTCACAAGAGCGCCGGCCGGCCCATCAGAGGCCCTGACGTGCAGACTCCACCACCCTTTCCTCAATCCAGGCCGCGCAGGCTGAGACGCGACGCGTTCACCCGCGCACTGGTGCGGGAGAGCCGCCTGGCACCGCAGGACCTGATCCTGCCGGTCTTCGTCCTGGATGGGCAAGACCAGGTCCAGGACATCGCCAGCATGCCAGGCGTTCAACGGTTGAGCGTGGATCGGCTGTTCAACGTGGCCGAGGACTGCGTGTCCCTGGGCATTCCCGTGATGGCCTTGTTCCCGGTGATCGACCCGGCACTGAAGACACCGGACGGGCGCGAGGTTCTGAACCCGGATGGATTGATCCCGCGGGCTGCGCAGGCGTTGAAACAGCGATTTCCCGGCCTGGGGTTGCTCACCGATGTCGCGCTGGACCCCTACACCAGCCATGGACAGGACGGCCTGCTGGACGACCAAGGCTATATCCTCAACGACCCGACTGTCGCGATGCTGGTCGAACAGGCGAAGTTGCAGGCGCAGGCGGGTGTGGATGTGGTAGCGCCCAGCGACATGATGGACGGCCGCATCGGAGCCATCCGGCAGGCGCTCGAGGCCAGCGGGGCCATCCATACCCGGATCATGGCCTACAGCGCCAAGTACGCCAGCGCGTTCTACGGTCCGTTCCGGGATGCGGTCGGCTCGCGCAGCAATCTGGGCAAGGCCGACAAGAAGGTCTACCAGATGGACCCCGGCAACTCCGACGAAGCCCTGCGCGAGGTCGCATTGGACATTGCCGAGGGCGCCGACATGGTCATGGTCAAGCCCGGCATGCCCTATCTCGATATCGTGCGGCGCGTCAAGGACGAGTTCCGCCTGCCGACTTTTGCGTACCAGGTCAGCGGCGAGTACGCCATGCTCAAGGCCGCCGCCGCCAATGGATGGCTGGACCACGACGCGGTGATGATGGAGGCCTTGCTGGCCTTCCGGCGCGCTGGGGCCGATGGTGTGTTGACCTACTTCGCCCGCGACGCCGCGCGGCTGCTCCGAGCAGGGGGCTGAGTTCCCGGCGGCGCCAGGTAAGGGTCCGGCAGACCCAGGCGCGCCAGCACCGCCACCTCCAGCGCCTGCATGCGCCGGGCCTCGGCCAAGCGCACGTGATCGTATCCCTGCGCATGCAGGGTTCCATGAACCAGCAGATGCACATAGTGGGCAACCACGGCGCGGCCCGCCTGCAGAGCCTCGCGCTCTAGGACCGGCGCGCAAAGCACCAGGTCGGCCACCACGATCGGTGCGTGTTGGTAGTCGAACGTCAACACATTGGTTGGATAGTCACGCCCTCGGTAGTTTCGGTTCAACTGCCGAGCCTCCACCTCGGCGACGACCCGCACGGTCAGTTGGGCCGGCCGTTCAAGCGCCCATCGGATGCATCGCACCACCAGGTGCCGCGGAACCAACGGGCGGTGTCGCGCATCCGCAAACTGCAGCGACAGGGCAAGCTCGGGGCGCGGCGGCATCAATCTGAGGCCGCGTCGCGCCGGGCCCGCCGCCCGCCAGTGCTGGCGACGGGCATCGCGTCTGTGCGTTGCCGGGCGGTCGCCGCGTCGTAGGCGTCGACGATTCGGGCCACCAGCGGGTGCCGCACCACGTCCACCGACGTGAACTGGGTAAAGGCAATGCCTTTGACACCACCCAGCACCTGCTGCGCCTGGACCAGCCCACTGGCATGCCCACGCGGCAGGTCGACCTGGCTGATGTCGCCGGTGACCACGGCCCGTGAACCCAGGCCGACGCGGGTCAGGAACATCTTCATTTGCTCCGGCGTGGTGTTCTGCGCCTCATCCAGAATCACGAAGGCATGGTTCAGTGTCCGTCCCCGCATGAACGCAAGTGGAGCGATCTCGAGCGTGCCCTTCTCGAAGGCCGGGCCCACTCGCTCGATACCCATCAGGTCGTACAGCGCGTCGTACAGGGGCCGCAGATAAGGGTCGACTTTCTGCGCCAGGTCGCCTGGCAGAAAGCCCAACCGCTCGCCGGCCTCGACCGCCGGACGGGTCAAGACGATGCGCTGGACCAGTCGCCGCTCCAGGGCATCCACCGCACAGGCCACCGCCAGGTAGGTCTTGCCTGTCCCCGCAGGTCCGATGCCAAAGGTGATGTCATGATCCTGTATGTCTTTCAAGTAGCGAACCTGGTTGGGCGTTCGGCCCCGCAAGTCATGGCGGCGCGTGTGCAGCGCCGGTACGACGTTGTCACTTGATGCGGATTCGCCGTCACCCGCGGCTACGCCCTTCGAGGCCGAGATCGCAGCCCGGGCCTGGATCATGGCCAGGTGCAGCTGCTCCGCGTCGATGGGCTGCCCGGCCTGCTCGTACAACTGTTGCAGCGCGGACATCGCCGCGCGCGCCGTCGTCGCCTCGCCGTCGACGCGAATCGCGTTCTCGCGCCGTTGGATCCGAACGCTGAACGCTTCCTCCACCTGCCGCAGGTGGGCATCGGACGCGCCGCACAGGTGCACCAGGCGGCGGTGGTCCAGGGGGTCGAAGCGGTGACGAAGCATCATGACGTAAGGGACGCGCAGGACTCGGAGGGCTGCGCCTTTGTGCCGATTGTCGACGCTGCCACGGCAGGCCTGACATGCACAATCGTGCGCCACGCCTGCCTGGTGGCGTGCCGTTCGAGCCCCGATGACTGACCAATGGATTGATCGATGGGCGTCGCGCCCGATGTGGTGGCTGGTCGTCCTGGCCTTGGTGGTGTCGGTCATCCTGGGCTTCTGGACGCAGGCCGTCCAGGCGCAGTCACTGCCCACCCAGCAACTATTGTTCCGGCAAGCCCAAGTGTCGCCGGCCGGTGCCAACGGCCTGCCCGACTGGATGTCGGCGAAAGTTGTCGACCTCCCACATGACTGGAGCCGATCTTTGCCTGGCTTCAGCGGCATCGTCTGGTATCGCCTGATCTTCGATGCCGACGGTGCCGCTGCCAGCGGGCAGCTGTTCGGCCTGTATCTGGACCGGATGTGCAGCGCCGGCGAGATCTATCTGAACGGGCGTCTGGTGCATCGGGCCGGCCGGGTGCAGGAGCCGGTGTCGCGGCTGTGCCATCAACCTCAGCTGGTCAGTGTGCCGGCGCCTTTGCTGTTGCCGCGCGGCAATGTCGTGGAGATCCGTCTGGCCGGCTACTCTGATCGGGAGCTGACCTCACGCCAGCGTGCAGGCGGCCTGTCGGCCGTCGAGCTGGGTCCCTATGCGCTGCTGGCCGGTGGCCAGAGTGCGCGCATGGGCTTTGCTGTGACGGTGCCGCTGGCGGTGTCGGTCACGCTGGTGCTGGTCGGTGGCTTCATGTTCGTGATGGGCTGCCTGAACCGGGTGCAAAGCCACCTGGCCTATTTCGGCGCATTGATGATCGGCTGGGCCCTGATCCTGGCCCGACTCTGGTGGACCGAGCTCCCGTGGCGACATGCTGTGACTGAAGGCCTGCTGGCACTGCTGATGGGGCTGGTGACCTGGGCGGCCATCCAGTTCCTGCTGCGCTACGCCGGGCTGCGCCATCGCTGGGTGGACCTGGTGTTGCCGGCACAGACGGTCGTCATGGCGTTGACGCTGTGGGCCGCGGTGCCGGCCCATCTGGCGACCGTGTCCTCAATCTGGTTCTCGATCCTGGGCATCCAGACCGGACTGGCCGCCTGGGCGCATTTGCGGGCGACCAAGGCGCCGCGGCGCCAGCCGATGTGGCTGATGGGGCCGTTGCTGGCCGTGGTCGGCCTGGGCCTGGGCACCGAATACCTGGCCCATGTGACGGCGCTGGACAGCCGGGTTGGTCAACTGGGTCAATTGATTCCGGCGCTCCTCTTCATGGGTCTCGGGTTGCGCATGGTCCAGCAGTACGGCCAAGCCCTGGAGTCGTCCGAACGCGACCGCGCCGAACTGGAGGTGCGCATACGCGAGGCGACGGCTCAGATCGAGCGCAACTTCGCGCAGTTGGCGGAGCTCAGGGTCGAACAGGTCACCGAGCGCGAGCGCAAGCGGATCGCCGGCGATCTGCACGACGACCTGGGCGCAAAGCTTCTGACGATCGTCCACACCAGTGACAACGAGCGCATCTCGACACTGGCCCGCGAAGCGCTGGAGGAGATGCGCCTGTCCGTTCGTGGGCTGACAGGCAAGGCGGTCCGCCTGGAAAACGCGCTGGGCGACTGGCGTGCGGAGGTGGTGTCGCGCCTGTCCCAGTCCGGCATCGAGGCTGAGTGGACCTCACCACCTGACGAAGAAGTGACCCAGACGCTGTCGGCCCGTGCATTTGTCCAGACCACCCGGATCCTGCGCGAGGCCGTGAGCAACATCATCAAGCACAGCGGTGCCACCCGCTGCACGGTTCGATGCACGATTGCCGATGGTGACTTCCAGTTGCTGGTGCAGGACAACGGCAACGGCATTCCGATGGAGATGGACGGCCGGTTGGATCGCGGCCACGGCATGGCCAGCATGAAGCACCGGGCCAAGCAGATGCAGGGCCAATGCCTGGTCGAGTCCGGGCCCGGCTATGGAACCGTGATACGCCTCACGCTCCCGCTTGAGCAGCATGTCAAGTCCGGCTGACCTGAAGCCGACAATCCGGCCGCCCTCGATGCCGAAACCCCCATGAATCAGATCCTGCTGCTGGAAGACCTGCCCGAGATCCGCGCCTGGCTCAAGAGCCTGGTGATGCAGGTGTTCCCCGGTGCCCGCATCATTGAGTGCGCCCGGGTCAGCGATGCCCTGAACCAGGTACCGGCCCACAAGTTCGACTTGGCTCTGCTGGATCTGGGCCTGCCTGATGGCTCTGGTGTCGACGTGGTGCAGGCCCTGCGCGACACCCAGCCCGATGCCCTGTCGGTGGTCGTGACGATCCACGACGATGACGAGCATCTGTTTCCGGCATTGCAGGCCGGTGCCTTCGGCTACATCCTGAAGGAGCAGTCCCGCGAACTGATCGCCGAGCACTTGCAGCGCATCAGCCAAGGCGAGCCTCCGCTGTCGCCGTCGATCGCGCGCAAGGTGATTGCCTTCTTTGCCGCACAAGCTCGGCCACAGTCCTCGAGCAACAACGTGCCCGCCGTCTCCCTGACCGAGCGGGAGAGCGAGGTGCTGCTGCGTGTGGCGAAGGGCTACACCTTGCCCGAGATCGGTGTGCAGCTTGGCTTGTCCCGCCACACGATCGCGGACTACGTCAAGCAGATCTATCGCAAGCTGAATGTGAGCTCACGGGCTGAGGCCGCTCTGGAGGCGCAACGGCTGGGGTTGTTCAGGCGCTGATCGCTTGATCGACAGGCTGCCCAGGTCCGACACAGGCTGAGTGCGGCGCACCTCGGGGCGATAATCCCGCCCCATGATCGGCCGGCTCGAAGGCACGTTGCTGGAAAAGACCCCGCCGCAAGTGCTGCTGGATGTGTGGGGCGTCGGCTACGAGGTCGACGTGCCCATGAGCACCTTCTACAACCTGCCTGCTCCGGGTGCCCGGGTGACGCTGCTGACTCACTTCATCGTCCGCGAGGATGCGCAGCAGTTGTTCGGCTTCCTGCGTGCGGATGAACGCGCGGCTTTCCGGGAACTGATCCGGATTTCCGGAGTGGGTCCGCGGACCGCGCTGGGGCTGTTGTCCGGCCTGTCCGTCGCCGAGCTGTCCGACGCGGTCACGCGCCAGGATGCCGTGCGTCTGGTCAAGGTACCCGGCATCGGCAAGAAGACCGCCGAACGCGTGCTGCTGGAACTCAAGGGCAAGCTCGGCCCCGACCTGGGCGGCCCAGTGACGGCCATCCCGGGCGCACAGAGCGACATCGTGCAAGCCCTTATCTCGCTCGGCTACAACGAGCGCGAGGCCGGCGCTGCGGTCAAGGCGCTTGGTCCCGATGTCGGCGTTGCCGACGGCATCAAATCCGCGCTGAAGGCGCTGGCGCGCTGAGCGCAGGCTGCACACACTGATCGCCATGGGCATTCAGACCGACGACCTAAGCGGCACGTCCACCCCTCGCCTGGTGACCGCGACCAGGGGCAGCCCGCAAGAGGAGGCGCTTGAACGCGCCCTGCGGCCCAAGCGCCTGTCGGACTATGTCGGACAGGCCAAGACCCGAGAGCAGCTGGACATCTTCATCACCGCCGCGCGCCGGCGCGGCGAGGCTCTGGACCATGTGCTCCTTTTCGGGCCGCCCGGACTGGGCAAGACGACGCTGAGCCATATCGTTGCCGCCGAACTGGGCGTCAACCTTCGCCAGACCTCCGGCCCCGTGCTTGAGAAGCCGCGTGACCTGGCCGCGCTGTTGACCAACCTGGAACGCAACGACGTCCTTTTCATCGACGAGATCCACCGCCTGAGCCCGGTGGTCGAAGAAATCCTCTACCCGGCACTGGAGGACTACCAGATCGACATCATGATCGGCGAGGGGCCGGCGGCGCGCTCGATCAAGCTGGACCTGCAGCCGTTCACGCTGGTCGGCGCCACCACCCGCGCCGGTATGCTGACCAGCCCGCTGCGCGACCGCTTCGGCATCGTCGCCCGGCTGGAGTTCTACACCACCGATGAGTTGATCAGCATTGTCCAGCGGTCGGCCGTCCTGCTGGGCGTTACGGTCGATGGCGAAGGCGCTCGGGAGATTGCCTGCCGCTCACGCGGGACACCGCGCATCGCCAACCGGCTGCTGCGGCGGGTTCGCGACTATGCCGAGGTGCGCGCCGACGGCGTTGCCACGCGGGCCGTCGCCGACGCGGCGCTGCGCATGCTGGACGTCGACCCGTTGGGGTTCGATGTCATGGACCGCAAGCTGCTGGAGGCGGTGGTGCACCGATTCGACGGCGGTCCGGTCGGCCTGGACAACGTCGCCGCAGCGATCGGCGAAGAGCGGGACACGATCGAAGACGTGATCGAGCCCTATTTGATACAGCAGGGTTTCCTGCAACGCACGCCGCGAGGCCGCATAGCCACCGCCGCGGCCTACCGACATCTCGGCCTGTTGCCACCGGCTTCCGCCGGCGACCTGTTTGTCAGCCCAGGCTGACCGGGGCGGACGCGCGGGCGCCCTGCGGGCCGTGCCGGACGCCATCCCACCACCCCGTCGGCGGGAATTTCTCCCGGCATAGCGCGCCGAAATTCGCAAGGACTGCGACGAAATGTGTGTGCGCCCCGCTTGTCGGCCGGCGCAACCCGTCCATCCCGCAGCGGATTGACCGATATCCCGGGCTGATTCGTAGCATCCCGCCAGGGCTGACAAGCCTTCCCAGGCCGCAGGGGCATTGCGGCGCCAAGTCCGAGTTCAACAGGTGCGATCCATGCGTGCATACCGCCATCGCGGCTTCACCATCACCGAGTTGCTGATCACCGTCGCGGTGGTGGCGGTGATCGCGTCCATCGCTGTTCCGTCCTACAGCAG
>JBJXHB010000157.1:0-3200 GCA_046160725.1 Aquabacterium sp. | reverse complement strand
GGCTCATCCTGATCGGCTTCCTCGTCAACGCCGCTGCGCCGCCGCTTTCGGCCTGGCTGCCCGACGACAACAGCGTGAAGGCGACACTGCCCGACTGCACGATGTGGCCGGTGATGCCGGCGAACAGCACCACGCCGCCCAGCAGGTGGATCATCAGGTAGCGCCGGGCCGCGCGGTAGGCCAGGTCCCGGCCCTGGCTCCACAGCACCAGCGTCGAGCCAACCGCCATCAGCTCCCAGAACACGAACAAGGTGATCAGGTCGCCGGCCAGCGTCACGCCGATGGCCGAGCCGGCGTAGACGTAGGCCGCCGGCACCTCCAGGCGGCTCTTCTGGCCGAGTGCGAACAGGCCGCCGCCGGCCGCCATCAGCGCGAAGATGGTGGCAAACAGGCGCGACAGCTTGTCGCCCTGCAGCGGCGTGATGGTGTGGTCGAGGAAGCGCGCCTGCCAGGCCGGCCCGTCCGGCACCTGCCACACCAGGGCCAGCACCACCAGCGGCAGCGCGACGACCGCGGCCGAGCGCAGCGCGCCGCGCAGCCCGGGCAGCAGCAGGGCGCCGAGGATCAGCACCAGGCCGGGATGGACCACGAGGTCAGTCATCGCGGCTGCCGTAGTAGCTGTCCGGGCGCTTCAGCAGCAGCGCGAGCGCCTTGGCCACGACGATCATGGCGGCGCAGGCGCCGAAGCCGAACCAGGCATTGAAGCCGAACACCGCGTCGATGCCGAAGTGCGGGTGCAGGTGTACCACCACCTCGGCGGCCACCGTCAGCACCAGCACGACCAGGAAGCCGCGCCACAGGCGCTGGACGTTGCGCGGCTCGTCGAGCCAGTGGCCGGGCGGGGCCTCAGGGGCCGGGTCGGGGTTGGCGTTGCGGTCCATCGTCGTCATCCCTCAGGGCCCCAGCGTCTGCCGCGCCAGCGCCAACGGCACGTCGGGCAGGAAGAACAGCAGCAGCGTGGCCGCCGCGGTGGCGCACAGGGCCAGCACCATCGGCAGTGGCGCCTCGCCGTGCGGATGGTCATGCCCGCCGGCAGGCGGCGGCACGAAGAACGCACGGTAGATGATGGGCAGGAAGTAGCCGGCGTTAAGCAGCGTGCTGACGACGATCACAGCCACCGCCAGCCACTGTTGCGCGGCCATCGCGCCGGACAGCATGTACCACTTGGAGACGAAGCCCACCGCCGGCGGCAGGCCGATCATGGACAGCGCGGCGATGCTGAAGGCGCCCATGGTCCAGGGCATGCGCCGGCCGATGCCGTCGAGCTGGCTGACCTCGGTCTTGTGCGCGGCCGTGTAGATGGCGCCAGCGGCGAAGAACAGCGTGATCTTGCCCACCGCATGCGCGGCGATGTGCAGCACCGCCCCCACCAGCGACAGCGGCGCCAGCACCGCCGCGGCCATCACGACATACGACAACTGGCTGATGGTGGAGTAGGCCAGGCGGCGCTTCAGGTTGTCGGCGCCCAGCGCCACCACGGACGCGGCGACGATGGTGAAGCCGGCCACGCCCACCAGCCAGCCGGTGCCGCCGGCCAGGGTGTCGATGCCGAAGACATAGACGATGACCTTGACGACGCTGAACACGCCGGCCTTCACCACCGCCACCGCATGCAGCAGCGCCGACACCGGCGTGGGCGCGACCATCGCCGCCGGCAGCCAGCGGTGGAAGGGCATCAGCGCCGCCTTGCCGATGCCGAACATGCACAGCGCCAGCAGCCCGGCCAGCGCCAGCGGTGGCAGCTTGCCGGCCAGGATGCCGCCGGCGGCGAAGTCGGTGGTGCCGGCCACATGCCAGATGAACACCAGCGCCGGCAGCAGGAAGACGATGGACGTGCCCATCAGCAGGCCCAGGTAGACCCGCCCGCCGTCGCGCGCCCGGTCGGTGCCGTGGTGGGTGACCAGCGGATAGGTGACCAGCGTCAGCAGCTCGTAGAAGACGAACAGCGTGAACAGGTTGCCGGCGAAGGCGATGCCCATGGTGGCGGCCAGCGCCAGGGCGAAGCAGACGTAGAAGCGGGTCTGGTGGGACTCGCCGTTGCCGCGCATGTAGCCGATGGAATAGAGCGAGTTGACGATCCACAGGCCGGAGGCGATGAGGGCGAACAACATGCCCAGCGGCTCGACCTTGAAGGCGATCTGCAGCCCCGGCAGGAGCGCGAACAGCGTCACCGCCGGCCGGGCGCCGGTGCTGACCACCGGCAGCAGGCTCCACACGCAGCCCAGCAGCGCCACGGCGGTGGCCAGCGTGATGGTCTCGCGCAGGTTGGGCGCGCGGCCGGCCAGGGCGACCAGCAGCGCGCCGACGGCCGGCACCGCCAGGGCACAGGCGATGGCCTGCTCGGGCGCCAGCATCAGCGGCCTCCCCCCAGCAGGCCGGCCGCCGCCTGCGCCGCCGAGCCGACCGTGAACGACGTGTCCAGGCCGACGTACACCGTGGCGGCCACCAGCAGGCCCGCCGGCACCGCCATGCCCAGCGGCACGCGGGCGTCGGCGTCGATGTCCTGGCGCGGCGCATGGAAGTAGGCCGCGACCACGAAACGCCACACATAGGCCGCCGCCAGCAGCGACGACAGCACGATCAGGAACACCAGCCACCACTGGCCTTTTTCCAGCGCCGCCAGGATGAGGTACCACTTGCTGACGAAGCCGGCGGTGCCCGGCACGCCGATCAGCGACAGGCCGCACAGCACGATGCCGAAGCTGGTCAGCGGCATGCGCCGCCCCAGCCCCTGCACGCGCGCCAGGCTGGTGCCGCCCATCACCATCGCCACGCCGCCCAGCAGCAGGAAGATGGCGCCCTTGGTCACGCCGTGGTTGAACAGGTGGACGATGGTGGCCGTCAGGCCGGTGGCCGAGCCGAAGGACAGGCCGAGGATGATGTAGCCCAGCTGGCCGACGCTGGAATAGGCGAACAGCCGCCGCAGGTCGGCCTGGAAGATCGCGATCGCCGAGGCCACGAACATGCCCGCCAGCGCCAGCAGCAGCATGGCCTGCTGCATCGGCAACTGCTCGAACACCGCCGAGCCGCCGAACACCGAGAAATAGAAGCGCAGCAGCACATAGACCGCCACCTTGGTGGCCGTGGCGGCCAGGAACGCGGTCACCGCCGACGGCGCAAAGGCATAGGCGTTGGGCAGCCACTGGTGCAGCGGGAACAGCGCGAGCTTCAAGCCGATGCCGACGGTGATGAAGGCGAGC
>JBJXHB010000156.1:0-4409 GCA_046160725.1 Aquabacterium sp. | reverse complement strand
CAGCGCCGCCGCGCCGGCGACCATCGGCGCCGCCCCGGAGGTGCCGCCGAAGACCGAGCGCCCGGTGCCGGTGCCGACGTCGGCCGACAGCGACGCGCCGGGCGCGCCGATGTCGGGCTTGATCATGCCCAGCTGCATGTTCGGGCCACGGGAGCTGGTAGTCACGAGGCTGCCAGCGGCGCTCACGGGGGCGCCGGTCGATACGTTGATCGTCTCGGCGGCCAGCCGGCTGCGGATTAGGTTGCCGTCGGCCAGCGACAGGATCAGGGTTGGCCCGAATGGGCCGGTCCCGCCCTGGGCGAAGCTCGGCGGGTCACCGCCTGCGTTGTTGTCGATCAGCACGCCCACCGCACCGGCGAGGGTGGCGTTCGTGACCTTCTCGCCGATGGCACAGGTGCCGCGCCGGATCAGCGCGACGAAGCCTGCGAGCGGCGGCAGCGAGACACCGTTGCAGCCGTCGTTGCCTGGAGGCGAAGCCGGGGATGCGGCTGTCGACCTGACGTTGCCGCTGAATCCGGCACCGACCAGCGCCCAGGGCAGCGTGGCCGTATTGACGATCGTGCGCGCGATCGTCGCCGGTGGGTTGATGATCAGCGGGACGCCCGTCGCAGTCGGCACCTGCGTCTGCGCGACGCTGATCGCCGAGGTGGCTGTCGACGGCGAACCGGTGATAAAGGGCCGGTTGGCGCTGTTGCCGGCCGACACCACGACGACCGAGCCGACCAGCGACGCGTTGTTGGCCGCCTGCACCGACGAGTTCTCGCGCTGGCCGTAGCTCGCGCCCAGCGACAGGTTGATGACGTCGACGGCGTCGGACAGGTCACCGTCGGCGTTCGGGTCGAGCGCGCGGTCGAAACCCTGCAGGATGGCCACGCCGCTGCACGAGGAGGAGACGGCGCTGCACACCTTGTAGGCGTAGGTCTTGGCGCCCGGCGCGACGCCGAGGCGGCCGAGGATGATGTCCGACACGTTGGTGCCGTGGCCGCCGGTGACCGCACGGGCGATCGGGTTCGGGTCGGGCTGCAGGACGGTGTTGGGCGCGGCGCCGGTCCAGTTCTCGCCGACGAAGTCGTGGCCGCCGATCACCTTCGGTGCGGCCGGCCCGAAGTAGCTGGCGCACAGGCCGGATGGCGCGACCGCATTCTGTGCATAGCAGGTCGTGTAGTCGGCCAGCACACCGGTGCCGCCAAGGTCGTAGTGCATGAAGTCGACGCCGGAATCGAGCACCGCGACCGTCACGCCGGTGCCGTTGACGCCCAGCCCCTGCAGCGCGGTGGCGCCGATGTAGGGCACGGTGGTGCTCAGGTCGAGCTTGTACTGGCCGACCGGCAGCACCTGCGCAACGCCGGGCAGCTGCGCGATCGCGGCTGCCTGGTTGGCCGAGATCTCGACGACGAGCGCGTTGGTCGCGTTCGTCAGCCCGGCCAGCTGCGCACCGCCCATCGACCCGATCTGCGCCATCAGCGCAGCCTGCTTCTGGCGCAGCTGGTCCGCGTAGGCGCGCTGCTGGTCGCCGGTCATCTTCATGCCGGTGCGCTTGTTGCCGGCCACGGCGGCCAGCGGCAGGTCGGTCAGGCGCACGTACAACTCGACCGGCGCGGTGGCCTCGGCGGCGGGGGCCGCCATGGTCATCGGGCCGCCGGGCACGGCAAGGCGCGCCACGTCGGGCATCTGCGAATTCGCCAGCGGCAGCATCGCCAGCATGGCCGCGACGGCCAGCAGGCTGCGGCCCAGACGGCCGTTGTTTCGGACTGTCATCTCATGTCTCCTCGGATGGAACTGGAAACGCCGCCGGCAACCATTGCACGGCGGCGCGATCTCCCTCGGAAGGGGCGAAGGATAGAAGGGGTCTCAGGCGCGGCGGCTGTCGGACTTGCGGGCAGCGCGCAGCGCGGCCAGCCCGAGAACGACCAGCAGCAGCGTGCCCGGCAGCGGCACGACTGACGTGGTGATCGAGTAGCGGCCTTCGACCGACGGGTCGATTGCGAACGGTGTACCGAACCAGGAGTCGAGCCCCAGCACCGACAGCAAGCCGCCGCCGCCGAAGGCGTCGAAGATCGGGTTGCCGCCGGCGTCCAGCGGCTCGAGGCCGGCAAACGCGATCGCGAGGTAATAAAAGCCGCCGTTCAGGATGCCCGTCGTCAGCGACGCCTGGCCGAAGCCGCCTGTCTCGTCGTCCATCGCGACGCCCATCCCGAGCGCATCGAACAGGAACAGCACGGGGTCAGCGACCAAGGCGGGGTCGGTCCCTGGGCCAGTGTTGGCAAAGATCCGGCCCCCCCCTCCAGGGATGAAGATCCTGTACATGTCCACGAAGTCCGGGCCAGCGGATGGCTCGGCAGACAGCGTGCCGTTGATTCCCGTGAGCGGAACCACGGTGGCGTCCTGGGCGGCGCCGAGCGTCTGGCCGGCGTCCGGGACCTCGGTGACCAAGGCTGCCAAGGCAGCATGGGGCAGGGTCGCTGCAAGGAAGACACTGGCCAGCAAACCGCGCAGAAGGTGGGTGAGTTTCATGGAGCTTCCGTTGAGGAATAGGTGAGTGGCGCTGAGTTGGACGAATGAATGACCGGAGCGGGGCAGGATCCGAAAGAACCGGCCTGGCGAACTGAACGCACGCGCAGGTCAATTGGGAAGTTAGGAACGCGATCGGACTATCGCGTCGCCGCGGGGCCCGCGGCAATCCTCGGAGTCTGGGCCGGGTTTACCCGCATTTCAGGCTTGTCGCCAGCGTTGCATCTCAGTGAGAGCGCAGTGCCAGGGCGACGGCGTAGCCTGTAGCCCATACGCTGAAGGCGCGCGGCCCGGGCCGCCTTGCGCTGAAGTCGCGGTGGTGCTGCGCGCACGCGGGCACCCCCGCAAGTGGGGGCTGGATGTGTGCGCAGAGGACAACCCCGGGGTCGCCGTCGAAGGGCACCGCGCAGTTCGGAGAGACCTGGCCTAGCGGCGCGCGCAGCGAGGACCCCCATCCGACGACTGACCCCGGCACGGCGGGATCCGCACCGCCAGCCAGGAGCCCAGGCTAGCGGTCGATACCGCCCGAGGCCGGCGCCTGTGCCCGGCCTTCGGGGCACTGGATGACGGCACCGCGCAGGCCGGCATGGAAGCTCAGCACGTTGCCATCCGTGCCGCGAAGCTGCACCCGATAGCCCTGCACCAGCGCCTGCGTATACAACTGGCCGGGTTGCGGGCAGCCGATCGACCCGTCCGCCCATTGCACCACTTCTGCGGCAAGCACTTCGAAGGTTGAAGGAGGCAACCCGCTTGCGGTGGCGGCCATTCGGCGCGCGATCAGCACCGTCTCTTGCAACGAGCGCGGGGTCAGACTGGGCGTGGATGTGCCGCTCATGGCGTTGTGCTGTGCAGGTTGGCCCGCAGCGGGCCAGGCCGCCGTGATGGCAATCGCTGCCACCAGACACCGGCGAAGACGATGGTGCATGCATCCGATGATGCCGCAGACCGGCCAGCCACTCAGTTAGGGGGTTCGCGTCTCGAGGCAGCGACTTCCCCGGGTTTTCCCTCGCTGCGCCGGCGTTTGCGCCCCGTCCAATGGGCGTTCGCTCACATCCGTCACCGGACCCTGAGCATCCTCCGAACTCCCATGCTGGGCGATGGCTTGATGCCCGCGCCAATGAAAGGTGAGCAAATGAAGGCATCCATGAGATGGCTGCGGCCGGCAGTGAGCGCAGCTTGCGCCGGTGTGCTGGTCGCAGCGTCGCTGCCCGCGTTCGCGCAGGATGAAGGAACGCCCGCTGCGGCGCGCAAGGGCAACCCCAATTCGGCCTACATCGTGCAGATGGCTGAAGTGCCCGTGACCGCCTACCGCGGCGAAATCAGGGGCTACAGGGCCACCAAGCCCAACAAGGGCCAGAAGATCGACCCCAACCATCCGGCGGTGGTCAGCTACATGGGCTACCTCACGTCGCGCCACGACTATGCGATGGCGCGCGTGGGTGCCTCGAAGAAGCTGTACAGCTACGGCTATGTCTTCAACGGCTTTGCCGCCGATCTCACGCCGCAGCAGGCGCATGATCTTGCCGCGGTGCCCGGCGTGCTCGCCGTCAGCAAGGACGAGGCGCGCGCGCTCGACACCGCCAGCACCCCATCGTTCCTCGGCTTGTCCGGCCCCACCGGCTTCTGGAACCGCACCGGCGCCAAGGGCGAGGGCGTGATCATCGGCATCGTCGATGGCGGCATCTGGCCCGAACACCCGAGCTTCTCGGACCGCACCGGGGTCAATGGCAACGGCACCCAGGATGGCAAGCTCGACTACCACCAGATTCCCGGCTGGAACGGCCGCTGCGTCCCGGGCACGGCCTTCAACGGCTCGCACTGCAACCAGACGCTGATCGGCGCGCGCTACTACAACTCGGGCTGGGGCGGTAACGCCGGTATCACGGCCCAGCTGCCCT
>JBJXHB010000155.1:0-10112 GCA_046160725.1 Aquabacterium sp. | reverse complement strand
GTCATAGTAGCGGGGCTGGCCGGCGGCGCAAAGTGGCCGGCCCCGGGGCGCAGGACCCGGCAGCCTGTGGCGCTCAGCGGCCGGGTTCAATCGTCAACACACCAGACTCCTGGCGCCAGCGCATGCGGCCCAGCACGTCCATGCCCAGCAGCGGATGCTCGCGCAGGCCCGGCAGCACCACCACCGGCAGGCCCTGCACGCGCACGCCGCCGTCCAGCGCCAGGTCGGCGCGGGCGGCCCAGCCGCGCGCGATGCCGCCGGCCGTCTCCGACCGTACCTCGCCCAGCCGGGCCAGGCCGGCCTGGTCGGCCAGCGCCTGGGGCAACGCGGTGCGGGTGGCGCCGGTATCGACCAGGAAGTCCACCGCCACGCCGTTCAGCCGGCCCGGCCAGTGGTAGTGGCCGTCCGGCCCGCGCCGCAGGGTGATGGTGCGGCCGTCGCTGTCGAAACGGCTGGCCTGCTCGTGGCGCTCCAGCGCCTGGTAGCCCAGGAACACCAGCAGCCCGGCCAGCAGCCAGACGGTGGCGATCTTGAGCGTGCGCGGAAAGTCCCCGCCCATGGTGGATCAGCCCGCCGCCGGCGCCACGACCTGGGCGGTGGCGCCGAACACGCTGTGGCCGTCGCTGCCGGCCAGCTCGATGCCGCCATGGTCGCCGCGGCGCAGGCCCGGCGCGCCGGGCTCGCCGCCGCCGATGGTGGCCAGCGGTCCTGAGCCGACGATCGAGCCGGCGCGCACCCGCCGCACCCGGGCCAGCCCCGCGATCAGCTGGCCGAAGTGCGCGGGCATGCCGGCCGCGGCGTCGGCGGCCGCCACGCCCTGCCCATTGAGCCGGCCGTCCAGCCGACCGTGCACGCGCCCGCCGCGCCAGGCATCGCCCAGCTCGTCCGGGGTCACGGCCAGCGGGCCGAAGGCCGCGGCCGGCCAGGGCGTGTGCGGGTCAACGCCGCCCGGGCCGGCCGGGCCCTGGCGCCAGCTGGCGGCCAGCAGCAGCAGGCGCACTCCTTCCAGCGCGGCAGCGGCCGTGGCGCTCATGGGCAGGTCGCCCGTCACCACGGCCAGCCCGGCGCCGCAAGCGATGGCCCCAGCCTCGCCGGCGAAGCGGGCGTCGTCGCAGGGGCCCAGCAGGTCGTCGCCCGCTCCCTGCCGCAGGCGTGCAACCGGGTCGCCCGGCACGGCCTCGGCCCACTGGAAGGCACGCGGCAGTGGCGCCATGCAGGCCCGCGCATCGAAGGCGAAGGCATGCCGGGCCTTGCCCTGGTTCAGCGTCTGGTACAGGTCCTCCAGCTGCGGGCTGAGGAAATTCCAGTCGTCCAGCACCTGTTGCAGCCGCCCCGCGATGGCGCTGGCGAAATGGGCCGTGGTGCCGTCTCGCGAGACGACGACCAGCTGGCCGTCGCGCGAGCCGTCCTTGAGCGTGGCAAGCTTCATGTCGTGATGGCGTCTCGAAACCGGTTGTCGGCCAGCCTATTGTGGTGGTGGCGGCGCCATGGCCCGCCGCCGCTGCTGGCGCTGGCCGCCGTGCTGCTGGCCCATGCCTGGCTGCTGGGCCTGCTGCCCCAGGCGCCGGCACGGCGCCATGCGGACGCGCCGGCGATCACACTGCGCAGCATCGTCCTGGCCGACGCCCGCCCGGCCCAGGCCGCACCGCCGCCCGCCGCGGCCGAGGTGCCGGCCCCACCGGCGGCCGCGCCAGCCACCGCCGCCTTGCCGGCGCTGGCCGCCGCCGCATCGGCACCATGGCCAGCCTCCGCTCCAGCCATGCCGGTGCCACCGGTCACCACCGCGCCGCCGGCCGACCCGCGGCTGCGCCAGCCGACGGTGGCCGACCGCCAGCAGGCGGCCCAGACCGACGCCGACGGCGAGCCGCTGCCGCTGTATGCCACCCGCCTGCCGGCACCGGCGCTGCTGCACTACACGCTGCAGATGGGCGTGCTGAACGGCGAGGCCGCGCTGCACTGGAAGCCCGACGGCGAGACCTATGAGCTGCTGCTGGAGGGCCGCGCCTTCGGCCGCCCGATGATCGAGCAGGTGAGCCGCGGCGTGCTGGCCGATGTCGGTGTCGCACCGGAGCGCTTCACCGACCGTCGGCGCGGCCGTGGTGGCCAGGCGGCCAACTTTCAGCGCGAGGGCGGCCGCGTCACCTTTTCCGGCGCGCGGGTGGACTTTCTGCTGCCGCCGGGGGCGCAGGACCGGCTGAGCGTGCTGGTGCAGGTGGCCGCCGTGGCGTCGGCCTGGGGCCGGCCGCCGGTGGCGGGCGAGCAGATCACGCTGTGGGTGGTGGACGCGCGCGGCACGGCCGGCACCTGGCGTTTCCAGGTCGAGGCCGAGGAGGACATCGAGCTGCCGGCCGGCCCGGCCCGCACCTGGCGCCTGGCCCGCGTGCCGCGCCATGCGGACGACCCCGGCATGACGCTGTGGCTGGACCCGGCGCGCCATTGGTGGCCGGTGCGCCTGCGCCAGGGCCGCCCGCGCGGCAGTGAGTATGTCTACGAGCTGAACCTCAGCGCCATCGAGTCCGGCCGCTGAGGCCGCGCCGCCCGCACCGGCCGGACTTGAAATGACCCCGGTTGGTGCCACATGGTGGCCAGGAGGCCCTGCCATGCAGATCATGTACCAGTCCGACCAGTTCGTCGTCGTTGCGTTCGAGGTCGATGCCGCCACGCCGGCGGCCGAGGGCGTGGCCGGCCTGCGCCGCGGCGGCTATGAGATCGTCGACAAATTCGCGCGCAAGGAGATCTTTCTCGAAGGCGCGCTGGCCGAGCACTTCCAGCAGGGCGTGCGCTCGCTGGTGGACGGCCAGGCCGGCGCCCCCGACGCCGATGAGATCGATGCCTTCATCGGCGGCTACACCCAGCTCGCACAGCAGCCGGTGGTGATGCACTGACCCACGGGGTGCCGGGCTCAAGCCCGGCGCCGGGGTGCCGATAGTGCCGTGGATGAACCTCCCGGCCCCCTCTGCCGTCCTCGCCTTCGCCCCCGCCATGGCATGGGCCGCCGCCGCCCTCGTGCTGCTGGCCCTGCTGGGCCTGGGCCTGTGGCTGCGCAGCCGGCCGGCACGCCGGCTCGGCCATGCCCTGGACGCCGCGTCCACCCTGGCGGGCGAGGCCGAGGACACCCTGCCCGGGCTGATGGGCAAGGCCCGCTTCGAGCAGGAGGTCGAGCGCCTGGCTGCGCGCTGCGACCAGGACGGCGGCGCTCTGGCGGTGCTGTTCGTGAATGCCGACAACTTCCGCACCGTCAACGACGCCTACGACACCGCCGTCGGCGACCGCGTGCTGGCGCAGCTGGCGCGGCGCCTGGTGTCCTTCGGCGGCAGCGGCGTGCACGCGGCGCGCTGGGGCGGCGACGAGTTCCTGCTGATGGTGCCGCTGGCACCGGGCGCCGCGGGCGAGGGCGCCGAGGCACTGACCCAGGCCCTGCGCCAGCCCTACGACGTGCCGGGCGGCAAGGGCGTGGCGTTGACGGTGTCGATCGGCCTGGCCTGCCATCCGGACCACGGCCCCGCGGAGCGGCTGATCGCGCATGCCAGCGCCGCGATGCGCGAGGTCAAGAAGAACGGCGGCGACGACTGGGGCCTGTTCGAGCCGCGCATGGTGCTGGACAGCCGCGAGCAGGCCGAGCTGCTGCGCGACCTGCGCGGTGCCCTGGCGGCCGGGCAGCTGGAGCTGTTCTACCAGCCCAAGATCGACTCCCGCAGCCTGCAGGTGACCGCCGCGGAGGCGCTGCTGCGCTGGCACCATCCCAAGCGCGGGCTGGTCAGCCCGGCGGTGTTCATCCCGGTGGCCGAGCGCTTCGGCCTGATCACCGCCATCGGCCAGTGGGTGGCCCAGGAGGCCTGCCGCCAGGCGGCGCAGTGGCGCACGCTGGGCCTGCGCATGCGGGTCGCCATCAATGTCTCCGCCTACCAGCTGCGGCTGGACGGCTTCGTCGACCAGCTGTGCCGCGAGCTGAAGCAGCACAAGCTGCAGCCGGGCCGCTTCACGGTGGAGATCACCGAGTCGGTGGCGATGGAGGACACCGCGGTCACGCAGCGCGCCTTCCGCCAGCTCGGCGCGGCCGGGTTGCATGTGGCCATCGACGACTTCGGCGTCGGCCAGGCCAGCCTGGCCTACCTGCGCAAGCTGCCGGCGTCGGAGCTGAAGATCGACGCCTCCTTCGTCCACGACCTGGGCACAAGCGAGCAGGCGCGCAGCATCTGCCAGGCCGTCATCCAGATGGGCCATGCGCTGAAGATGCGCGTCGTGGCCGAGGGTGTGGAAAGCGTGGTCCAGCGCGACACCCTGCTGCGCATGGGCTGCGACGAGCTGCAGGGCTTCCTGTTCGCCAAGCCGATGTCGGCGCGCGCATTGACGCTGTGGGCCATGGACGACGGCCAGCGCCACGACTCGCCGGCCTTCCGGGCGTCGTTGTTCAAGGACACGGCGCCGGCGGATTGACGTCACCGGTTCGCCGCCGGGCGCTTCCTACAATCGGCCGATGACCGCCCCAGCCAAGCCCTACACCCGCGGCGCCGCACTGCCGGCCCTGCTGCGCGAGCGCATCGCCATCATCGACGGCGCGATGGGCACCATGATCCAGCGCCTGCAGCTGGACGAGTCGGCCTTCCGGGGCGAGCGTTTCGCCGACCACCCCAAGGACCTCAAGGGCAACAACGACCTGCTGGTGCTGACGCGACCCGATGCGATCCGCGCCATCCATGCGCAGTACCTGGCCGCCGGCGCGGACATCGTCGAGACCAACACCTTCGGCGCCTCGTCGATCGCGCAGGAGGACTACGGCCTGGCCCAAGTCGCCCGCGAGATGAACGCAGCCGCCGCCCGTGTGGCGCGCCAGGCCTGTGACGCCGCACAGGCCGCCGACGGCCGCGCGCGCTTCGTGGCCGGCGCGCTCGGCCCGACGCCGCGCACCGCCAGCATCAGCCCGTATGTCAACGACGCGGCGGCGCGGAACGTCGACTTCGAGCAGCTGCGTGCGTCGTACCACGAGCAGGCCGCCGGGCTGCTGGAGGGCGGCTGCGACCTCTTTCTGGTCGAGACCGTGTTCGACACCCTGAACGCCAAGGCCGCCATCTTCGCGCTGGACGAGCTGATGGAGCAGACCGGCGAGCGGCTGCCGGTGATCGTCTCCGGGACGGTGACCGACGCCTCCGGGCGCATCTTGTCCGGCCAGACCGTGGGCGCCTTCTGGCACTCGGTGCGCCATGCGCGGCCCATCGCCGTCGGCCTGAACTGCGCGCTCGGCGCGGCCCTGATGCGGCCCTACATCGAGGAGCTGGCCAAGGTGGCTGGCGACACCTGGATCAGCTGCTATCCCAACGCCGGCCTGCCCAACCCGATGAGCGATACCGGCTTCGACGAGACGCCGGAGGTCACCGGCGCGCTGCTGGAGGACTTCGCCCGCGCCGGCTTCCTCAACATCGCCGGCGGCTGCTGCGGCACCACGCCCGAGCACATCGCCGAGATCGCCCGGCGCCTGCGGCCGTACCGGCCGCGAGGCAAGGCGGACCCGTTGTTTGCGCCCCTGCTGCAGGCGGCTTGAGCCGCCGCGCCACCGCCTACGGGCGGCGGGTGTCGCAGGCCAGGCCGCCGGTGGGGCTGCTGGCGGCCCGTGCCCCGCTGCATCGCGGCAGCTGGCGGTCGTCCAGGCGGGTGATGGACACCGGCGCCGGCGACAGCAGCAGCTGCACATCGGGCACCGTGGCGGATGACGGCGTGCCGACGCGCCAGCCTGGAACACCCTGCAGCTGCAGGTGAACTCGCAGCGTGGCCAGCCGCTCGGCCGCGCCTGGCCCGGGCACGGCGGCCTGTAGCCGCGTGCCGGGCTGGCGCCGCATCGACTGCGCCAGCCTGTCCAGCACAGCGCGCAACGCTGGCCGCGGGTCTGTCGACGCCTCGTCGAAGGCGTGCCGCAGCGGGACGGTGACGCGCAGCAGGCGGTCGTCGCCGCCAATGCCCACGGGCGTGTCGGCAAATTGCCGGGCCAGCCATTGCCGCTCCATGGCCATCGGTGTCAAGGCAGCGGGCGGCGGCGGCTGGGCCGGGGCGTGCGGTACCGCGATGGCGCGGGCCGGTGGCGCGGCCGGTGGCACCGCCGGGGGCGCAGGCACACCGGGGCCGACCCTTCCCTGGTGGCCGCAACCGCACAACGCCACCAGCAACACAAGGGCGGCGCCGGGGCGCCGGGACGGCGAGTTCGCACGCAGGACTGGCCGGGACATCGGCCGATTGCAACCGCAGATGCCGGCCGCGCCGTGCAGCGCGATGTAAGGCCGGTGTTGGGAGGTTTCGCACGGACGCGCCACCGAGCCGCTGCCTACAATCCGCCCCCGCCCGAGGAGCGTTGCGACAGCATCCATGCCGATGCTGCCAGGCTCGGGCCGCCGGCGGCCTGGCCCGCCGTCTGCAACGGCGCTCACCCCTTGTCCAAGACACCCGGGTGACGTGCATGACCTCCTCTCCAGACCCCACCGAGCGGCCCGGCCCGTCGTCTGACGCGCTGTACGCCCCGCCCCCGCTGCGCCTGTCCGGCCTGGAGCCGGTGTCCATCGGCTCGGGCGCGCTGTTCGTCAACATCGGCGAGCGCACCAACGTCACGGGCAGTCGCGCCTTCGCGAAGATGGTCCTGGAGGGCCGTTTCGAGGATGCGCTGAGCGTGGCGCGCCAGCAGGTGGACAACGGCGCGCAGGTCATCGACATCAACATGGACGAGGCCATGCTGGACAGCCAGGCGGCCATGGTGCGCTTCCTGAATCTGATCGCCGGCGAGCCGGAGATCGCGCGCGTGCCGATCATGATCGACTCGTCGAAGTGGAGCGTCATCGAGGCGGGGTTGCGCTGCATCCAGGGCAAGGGCATCGTCAACTCGATCTCGATGAAGGAGGGCGAGGCCGAGTTCCGGCGCCAGGCCACGCTGGTGCGCCGCTACGGCGCCGCCACGGTGGTGATGGCCTTCGACGAGGCCGGACAGGCCGACACCTTCCAGCGCAAGACCGAGATCTGCGCGCGGGCCTACCGCATCCTGGTCGACGAGGTCGGCTTCCCGGCCGAGGACATCATCTTCGACCCCAACATCTTTGCCATCGCCACCGGCATCGAGGAGCATGCCAACTATGCGGTGGACTTCATCGAGGCCACGCGCTGGATCAAGGCCCACCTGCCGGGCGCCAAGGTGTCCGGCGGCGTGAGCAACGTCAGCTTCAGCTTCCGCGGCAACGACCCGGTGCGCGAGGCCATCCACACCGTGTGCCTGTACCACGCCATCCGCGCCGGGCTGGACATGGGCATCGTCAACGCCGGCATGGTCGGCGTATACGACGACATCCCGCCCGAGCTGCGCGAGCGCGTGGAGGACGTGGTGCTCAACCGCCGGGCGGATGCCACCGAGCGGCTGCTGGAAGTGGCCGAGAGCGCCAAGGGCCTGGCCAAGGACGACAGCGCGCGCAACGCCTGGCGCGCTTTAAGCGTGGACGAGCGGCTGAGCCACGCGCTGGTCCATGGCCTGACCGACCACATCGTGGCCGACACCGAGGAGTGCTGGCAGCGCATCCAGGCCGGCGGCGGCCGGCCACTGCATGTGATCGAGGGGCCGCTGATGGCCGGCATGAACATCGTCGGCGACCGCTTCGGCGCCGGCAAGATGTTCCTGCCGCAGGTGGTCAAGAGCGCCCGGGTGATGAAGCAGGCGGTGGCCCACCTGCTGCCCTACATCGAGGAAGAGAAGCGCCGGCTGGTGGCCGGTGGCGGCGACGCCAAGCCCAAGGGCCGCATCGTCATCGCCACCGTCAAGGGCGACGTGCACGACATCGGCAAGAACATCGTCACCGTCGTGCTCCAGTGCAACAACTTCGAGGTCGTCAACATGGGCGTGATGGTCCCGTGCCAGGACATCCTCGCCAAGGCGCGGGTCGAGGGTGCGGACATCGTGGGCCTGTCGGGCCTGATCACGCCCAGCCTGGAGGAGATGCAGCATGTGGCCGCGGAGATGCAGCGCGACGACTGGTTCCGCCTGCGCAAGATTCCGCTGCTGATCGGCGGGGCCACCACCAGCCGCGTGCACACCGCGGTCAAGATCGCGCCGCACTACGAGGGGCCGGTGGTCTATGTGCCGGACGCCTCGCGCAGCGTGGGCGTGTGCGCCGACCTGATCTCCGACGAGCGCGCCGCCCGCTTCATCGACGAGCTCAAGGCCGACTACGACCGGGTGCGCGAGCAGCATGCGAACAAGAAGTCCACGCCGCTGGTGACGCTGGCCCAGGCACGGGCCAACCGCACGCCGATCGACTGGGAGGCCTACGCGCCGCCGAGGCCGAAGTTCATCGGCCGCCGGCTGTTGCGCAACCAGGACCTGTCGGAGCTGGCCGCCTGCATCGACTGGGGACCGTTCTTCCAGACCTGGGACCTGGCCGGTCGCTTCCCGGACATCCTGCGCGACGAGGTGGTCGGCGCGGAGGCCCAGCGTGTGTTCAGCGACGGCAAGCGCCTGCTGCAGCGCCTGATCGAGGGCCGCTGGCTGCAGGCGCACGGCGTGTTCGGCTTCTGGCCGGCCAATACCGTCGACGACGACGTGGTCGAGGTCTATGCCGACGAGTCGCGCACCGAGGTGCTGATGCGCTGGCAGCCGCTGCGGCTGCAGACCGAGCGGCCGGTGGTGGACGGTGTGAGGCGGGCCAACCGCAGCCTGGCCGACTTCATCGCGCCGCGCGGCACGGCTCCGGACTACATCGGCCTGTTTGCCGTGACGGCGGGCGTCGGCGTGGAGAAGAAGGAGGCGCAGTTCGCGGCCGACCACGACGACTACTCGGCCATCATGCTCAAGGCCCTGGCCGACCGCCTGGCCGAGGCCTTTGCCGAGCGCCTGCACCAGCGGGTGCGCACGGAGTTCTGGGGCTATGCGCCGGACGAGGCGCTGGCCAACGAGGACCTGATCGCCGAGAAGTACCGCGGCATCCGCCCGGCGCCGGGCTACCCGGCCTGCCCGGACCACGGCATCAAGCGCGCGATGTTCGACGTGCTGCAGGCGCGCGACATCGGCATGGACCTGACCGACAGCCTGGCGATGACGCCCGCGGCCAGCGTCAGCGGCTTCTACCTGGCGCATCCGCAGGCGACCTACTTCAACGTCGGGCGCATCGGCGAGGACCAGCTGGCCGACTATGCGCGGCGGCAGGGGCTGGAGGAGGCGGCCGCGCGGCGGGCGCTGGCGCCGGTGCTGGGGTTCTGAAGGGCCGTAACCCAAACGCAATACAATTTGCCGATGAAGTCCGCCGTCATACCCCAGATCCGTGTCGAGCCTGAACTTCGGGCTGAACTCGAATCTGTGCTCGGCCAGGGCGAGACCCTGACTGACTTCGTCGAGGCGAGTGTGCGAAACGCCATCGCTTTCCGGCGTGTGCAGACCGACTTCCATGCCCGCGCACGTGCGGCGTCGGAGGCCTATCACCAAACCGGCGTGTCGGTGCCGGTCGAGACCGTCCTGAAGCGGCTGCAGAACAGGCTCGACGCGAAGCGGAAAAAGCTCGGCCGATGAGTTTCGTCGTCGAGCTGTCCCCTGCGGCCGAGGCCGACCTGGAGCGCCTCTTCGAATTCCTGCTCGATCAAGCCACCACCACCGAGGACCTGGACCGCGCCCAGGCCGCGATCGAAGCCATCAGGGCGGCCGTGCAGCACCGGCTGGCTGTGACGCCCTTCAGCTTTCGAAAGGCGGCCCAGAGCCCGGCCCAGCGGGAACTGATCATTCCGTTTGGTGGCACCGGGTATGTCGCGCTGTTCGAGGCGGTCAGTGCCTCCAAGGTCGTCGTGCTGGCGGTGCGCCACCAGCGCGAAGAGGACTATCACTGATACCCGGCATCCGTAGTTGCGCCGCATGCATGGGTCCGATCCACCGTCAGGACCTGATGCCCTTTGGCGCGGCGCAAGCTGGCGCCGGTGCTGGGGTTCTGAGGCGGCAATCGGCCAGGTTGGCGGCTCGGTTCGCAGCTGGGTACGGCTGGGATCAGTCGCCTCTTCTGGCATGCCGGTCTGGACGCCACGCGGGCTGAAGCTGGCGCGCGGCAAGGCCGGATCCGGCAGGCTGGGCGGCCAGAGTGCGGCGCCTGTCCCTGCGGGCCAGGTGC
>JBJXHB010000154.1:0-2701 GCA_046160725.1 Aquabacterium sp. | reverse complement strand
TTCTACCGTGCCGGTCTGCAGCGCCAGGTAGACCTCGGCGAAGGCGATGGGCGTGGGATTCGCGCCGCAGGCCTTGGGGGTGGCCATGTAGGTCGGGACATCGGGCACGCGGATCTTCAGGCCCTTCATCCCGGCACAGTCGGTGAAGGCGGTCTGGCTGGTGGTGTGGCGGGCGCCGTAGTAGGTGTAGGCCGTGATCTGGATGCCGGTCTTGGCCCCGAACTCATCGACCATCTCCTTGAAGACGTCGCTCTTGGCATAGGCCAGCAGGTGGTCGCCGTCGCGGAAGATGAACGGGTAGTAGGCGATGCCCAGGCGCGGATAGCTGCGCGCCGCGAAGCTGGGGCCGCTGATGATCATGTCCACCGTGCCCAGCGTCATGCCCTGGTTGATGTCGGTCTCCTTGCCCAGCGAGCTGGCCGGAAAGACCTGGATGTCGAACTTGCCGTTGGTGCGCTTCTTGATCTCCTCGGCGGCCCAGACGCTCTGCGTGTGGTACGGCTCGCTGGTCTCGTAGACATGGGCCCACTTCAGCTTGGTCTGGGCCGAGGCCAGCGGCGCGGCCAGCGCCAGGGCGGCCAGCATCGAGCCGGCCAGAAGGGTCTTGCACATCCGTCGCTTGGTCATCTCTCGTCTCCTGTCAGGGTCACACGATCACATCACGGCCGCTGCGCCTTGCAGGCGTCAGCCGGCCACCACCAGCACCTTGGTGCTGCGCGACTTGTCGGCCGCCAGCTCGAAGGCATCCTTGGCCTGCTGCAACGGCACCTGGGCCGATATCAGCGGCTTCACGTCCACCCGGCCGGCGCGCAGCGCCTGCACCGCCCAGCCGAAGGCATGGGCGGCGCGGAAGCAGCCGCGGTAGTCCAGCTCGCGCTGCATCACCTTGTTGGCCGGGAACAGCACGCCCTCGGCCGGCAGCGTGCCCACCTGCACGATCACGCCGCCGCGGCGCGTAGCCACCAGGCAGGTGTCCAGCGCGCTCGGGTGGCCGGCGCATTCCAGCGCCACGTCCACGCTGTCGGCCAGGGCCTGGACATCGGTCTGGTCGCTGCGCACCACGGCATCGGCACCAACCTGCCGGGCGATCTCCAGCGGCCGCTCGGCCACGTCGCACACGGTGACGCGCGCGGCCCCGGCCAGCCGGGCCGCGATCACGGCCATGCAGCCGATGGTGCCGCCGCCGGTGACCAGCACCTCGCGGCCCAGCAGCGCGCCGCCGGCGCGGTGAACCGCATGCAGGCCGATGGACAGCGGCTCGGCGCAGGCGATCTCGGCCAGGCTCAGCGCCTCGGGTACCGGGTGCAGCCGGGCCTCCTCCATCACGAAGCGCTCGCGGAACAGCCCCTGCTCGTGCGGCCACACGCTGGCGCTGCCGAGATACCGCATCGAGCGGCACAGGTTGAAGCGGCCGCCCATGCAGTAGTCGCAGCGGCCGCAGGCCAGCGAGGGGTCGACCGCCACCTTGTCGCCGAGCTTGACGCGTGTGACGCCGGCGCCGACCTCGGCCACCGTGCCGGACACCTCGTGGCCCGGTGTCAGCGGCTCGCGGATGACGAAGGCGCCGACCCGCCCGTGCTGGTAGTAGTGCAGGTCGGAGCCGCAGATGCCGCCGGCGCCCAGCGCCAAGCGCACCTGGCCGGGCTGCAGGGGTGCGTCGTCGACGGGCTCGAGCCGCAGGTCGCGGGCGGCATGGATGCGCAGGGCAAGGGACATCGGGTTCTCGGGGTTCAGGCCGCAGCCCAGGTGGCGGTGAAGCGGTCGTGCGACTGCGCCAGGTGGCGCCGCATGGCCGCGCGCGCCGCGGCGGCCGAGCCGGCCGCGATGGCATCCACCACCGCCTGGTGCTCGGCCAGGGCCAGGCGCCAGCTGGCGGCGGTCTCGAAGTGCCCGCCCAGGGTGGCGAACAGCGGGTTGTGGCGCTCGTCGAAGAGGTCGGTCACCACGCGCAGCAGCACCGAGTTGTCGGCCGCCTCGGCGACCAGCAGGTGGAAGCGGCGGTCGCCCTCCGTGGGTTGACGGCCGGCGGCGGCGTCGCGCCGCATCGATGCCAGTGCCTCGCGCAGGCCCTTGACCAGCGCCGGGCTGGCCCGGCGCGCGGCCAGCGCGGCCAGCTCCGACTCGATCAGCTGCCGCGCCCGGATGGTCTCCAGCGGACCCTCGCCGGTGGCCGCACGCGCAGCGGCGGCGCGGGCCTCGGCACCGCGGCCGTCGGTGACCCAGATGCCCGAGCCCATGCGCACCTCGACCCGGCCCTCCACCTCCAGCGCGATCAGCGCCTCGCGCACCGAAGGGCGCGACACGCCCAGCTGGCTGGCCAAGTCGCGCTCGGGCGGCAGCCGGCTGCCGGCGGGGAACTCGCCGCCGTCGATCAACGCACGCAGCTGCCCGGCGATCTGCCGGTACAGGCGGCGCGGCTCGATGGTCTGCAGGGGCACGGCACATGCCGGCGGGCCCGGCGGTGGTCAAGTGGTCTGACCAATTCTGGGCGACCGATGCCCTGCCGGTCAACCGGCAGGGGCTCAGGGATTGCCCGGCCTGGGCAGACCATCGCCCGCATGTCCTGCCTGGCATGCCGCTGGCGGTATAACCGCCGCTGCATGCCCGACTCGCCCGACACCCCTACGCACACGCCCGCCGCGGCAGCCTCGTTGACGGACCTCGCCGCCGTCGCGCAGCGCATGGCCGGCCTCGGCGCAGC
>JBJXHB010000153.1:0-10137 GCA_046160725.1 Aquabacterium sp. | reverse complement strand
CTCGCAGCAGCGCAGCGGCCACAACGAAGAAGCGCTGGCCAGCCTGAAGACCGCGCTGGACGAATGGCGAGCCGTCGGTGTGGAGTCCGACGGCGACGCGGCCGCCAACTTCGCCATCGCCTCGGCGTGGCAGGCTGACGCCCTGAGCGCCCTGGGCCGCGCTGACGATGCCCTTCGCGTGGCCGACGCGGCGCGCGAGCTGGCCACCCGGCTGCTCGAACGCAGCCCGACGCACATGCTGGCGCTGCGCGGGCGCGCGCTGCTGGCGTCCACCGAGGCACGCATACGGGGTGAGACGGGTCAGCGGGCGCTGCAGCTGGCAGCGGCCGACGCCGCGGCCGGGGACTGGCGGCTGCTCTCGCGCGTTGACCCGGGCAACGTCATCACGATCAGCAACCTGGGTGCAGCGCACGCCAATGCGTCCTTTGCCCTGTACGAGCTGGGCCGCCCGCGCGAGGCGGTGGCCAAGGTGCTCGAGCCCAGGGCCTTGCTGGAAGCGGCCTCCGGCCGATCGGCCCGATGGAGCCAGCAGCTCGCCGATCGCCTCTTCTGGGCCGCGATCTGGAGCGCCGAGCTGGGCCAGGCCGCCACGGCCGAGAAGCTGCTGGCCGGCTCGCATCAGGCCTGGACGAGGTGGTTGCAGTCGCTCCCACGGGACGCGTACTTGGCGCGGTTTGGGCAGCAAGTCCTGGCGCTCGACCGAGTCGAGATTGCCGTCATGCAGGGCGACTTCGCGCAGGCACGCCAAAGTGCCAAGGGCCTGCGTGAGCACCTGCTTGGAGTGGAGCCTGGTCAGACCCCGGAGCAACGTGCCATCCGCTCCCGGGACCTGAGCAGGCTGCACGCGGCACTGGGCCGGATGGAGCTCGAACGCGGCGACTACGGGGCTGCCGAGGGGCAGGCGCGCTGGGCCGCCGAGGCCTCGGCCGAGTTGCCGCTGACGACAAGGGAGTACCGCACCATGCGCGCCAGCGACCGCGCCTTGTGGGCACTGGCGCTGGCGCGCCTGGGCCGCACGGAAGAAGCCGCTCCCAAGGCCGCCGAAGCGCTGGCCGCGATGCGCGAACTGGACGCCAAGGCCGGCGATGGCCAGATGCACAAGCCGCCGCTCGCGGCCGCGCTCGTCGCCTCAGCCTGGGTGGATGCCAGCCGCGCCAAGCCGCTGCTCGACGAAGCGCAGAAGACCCTGGACTCGATGCCGGCCGAAGCGCGCGGCCTGCGCACCAGCCGCTGGGTGGAAGGGCTGATCGGCGAGGCGCGACGCATGCTGATTTGAAGGGCGACGCTGGGAGTGGCGGCCCGGGGCGTTGGCGCGCGAGATTCCTGGACGCGCAGGGCCCGAGCGGTGCGCACCCGGCCCGCATGGCATCGGCCCGCCGCTGGCGATGATCCAGTCGCGGCATGCAGGCCTGTGCATGCCCTCGGAGAGTCTGCCCGGCCGGGCCCGGGCTGATCAGGACCGTGCTGCAGGGGGTGCAGGCTGATGGCCGTTCAAGGTGCGGCGCTCGGCGCGACTTCACGCCGGCCGCAGCCGTCGCCGCAAGAGCGGCGCGCTACCCGGCCTGCGGATGCCCCGGCGCGCGCCCGGGAATCAGCGGGTCCGCCGGAACCAGGACCCACATCAGCAGGTGGACCAGCACACCCGTTCCGGCGCACAAGGCCAGCAAGGTGAACATCAGGCGCCAGATCCAGCCGTCGACGCCGGTGGCACGTGCGATGCCGCCACACACGCCGCCCAGCCAGCGGTCGTCGCGGCTGCGGCGCAGCGCATTGATGACCACCAGGACTGGCGCGGTGACATCGGGCGCACCCCCAAGAACGCGCGCCTTGGCGCGCGCAAATTCTTCGTCCGAGAGCACACCACGCTCGTGCAGCGCACCCAGTCGACCCAGTTCTTCACTCAGATTCACGGTGTTTCTCCCTTCAAACTGAACATCCAGAGGCCCAGATTAGCCCGGCGCCGACCTTTTTCAAGTGGCCTGCGACAGACCGTCGCGGCGCGCGACAGACCGCTGTGCGGCAGGGCAAAGCCGTCAGGCACGAAGCAAGCCAGGTCACAGCGCGTCGGCCGCTTCGGCACCGGCGATCATGGCCGCCTCGACGCCGGGCCCTTTGGCGGCTGATCCCGCAAAGACCAGCCCCGGCAAAGGGCTGCGACGCGGCAGCGGGCCCCGGCCACCGTCAGGGCCCAGCGCTCCGTAGACCGCGCCGTGCGTGCTGCAGCCCTATCGACGAAACGTCACAGGGCTGGCCTCGCGACGAAACATGGTTCGGGCGCGCAGGCCCGGAGTCAAGGTCTCGGCAGCGTCCATCAGCCGATCGGCTGCGAGCGCCTTGCCCGCCTGGTAGCCGGCAGACTCGCGCTGGGTGACTGGGTCGAATGCGGATGGGTCATCGAACCCGCCGGGCATTGCGGGCTTCGGGCGCGGCCGGGCCAAAGCGTTGCATCAGTCAGTGTGCAGCGCGCCTGCGCGGCCGGTCTGGGGCTGGCGGTGTTGCCCTGCCAGCGCGGCCGGAGCACGGCCGCCGCCTATGATCGGATTGCCCCAACGCCCAGGAGTCCGCGATGGCACTGACCGATCAAGTCCCCGTCCACTCGGGTTTTGGCGCCAAGTCCACGGGTGCCCAAGTGCTGGCCGGACTCGAGCTCACCGGCAAGGTCGCCATCGTCACCGGCGGCTACAGCGGCATCGGCCTGGAGGCGGTGCGCGCACTGGCGGCCAAGGGCGTGCGCGTGATCGTGCCCGTACGCGACCGTGCCAAGGCCGCTGCCGCACTGGCCGGCATGGCCGGCCCGGTCGAGATGGCCGACATGGATCTGGCCGATCTGACATCGGTGCGACGCTTTGTGAGCAGCGTTGCCGAGGCGCTGCCGCGGCTGGACCTGTTGATCAACAACGCCGGCATCATGGCCTGCCCCGAGACCCGCATCGGGCCGGGCTGGGAGGCGCAGTTCGCAACCAACCAGCTGGGTCACCTGGCGCTCACGCTGGGCCTGATGCGGCTGCTGCAACGAACCGCCGGCGCGCGCGTCGTGGCGCTGTCGTCAACCGGCCACAAGATCAGCGGCATCCGCTGGGACGACATCCACTTCCGCGCTGCGCCCTACGACAAGTGGCAGGCCTACGGCCAGTCCAAGTCCGCAAATGCGCTGTTCGCCAATGCGCTGAGCCGGCGCCTGAAGCCCTCCGGCGGCTTAGCCTTTTCGGTGCATCCCGGCGGCATCTTCACGCCACTGCAGCGCCACCTGGGCCTTGAGGAGCAGGTGCGCCTGGGCTGGGTCAATGAAGACGGCACGCCCTCGGCGCTGGCCAAGGCCGGGTTCAAGACCACCGAGCAGGGCTGCGCCACCACGTTGTGGGCCGCGAGCAGCGCGGCGCTGGCCGGCAAGCACGGCGTGTACTGTGAGGACGCCGACATCGCCGCCCCGACCGACAGCGCCAGCCCGCTGGCGCGCTACCGCGGCGTCGAGGCCCATGCATGCGACGACGAGGCCGCCGAGCGGCTGTGGGGCTTGAGCGAGGCGCTGCTGGCGCAGGCCTGAGCGCCGTCGTCAGTGCGCTCGGGTCGCCACCGCCTCGGCCTGCAGCCAGGCCGGAAGGCAAGCAACGGCACGCGAGGATCATGTTTTCAAACGCCCTTTTTCCTTCCCGATGACGCCCGGGCACAGCCCTCGACGCGTGTGAGTCGGTCTTGGAAGGTGGCTGAGATCTGTTGGGCGCATGCCCTTCAGCCCAAACGGCCATGACACGTGCCGCGCTGGGCGGGTCAGTCAGGGCCGGGTGGTTTTGCGGTTTCGTCGGCCGGGGTCTTGATCCACAACGGATGGTCCGGTCCGGCCTCGAACTTCCAGGGGGTGGTCTTGAGCGACTCCAGGAAAGTCGCCGCAGGGCCTCCTTCACCCTCCGGATAGCCCACCACATGGGCCCAGCTGCCGAAGCCCAGCAAGGCGAAGCACAGCAAGGCCAGCGGTGCCTGCACCAGCGACCACAGGCGAAAGAAGACCCGGGTTGCACGCTCGGACTCGCCCGACACCAGTAGCACACCGCCGTAGCGCGCCAACTGGCAAGGCGCATCCGTCACCCCAGCCAGGCGCGGCAGGTCGCGACGCAGTTCACCGACGGCGAACACGGCATCTCCGGCATACAGGGCCTGTTCGACGCGCGATGACCGGCTCTTGTCGAGAAAGCCCTCGGTGGCGGTGTAGTCGGACGGGCGCATGACGGTGATGCGGGTGTGCACCGCGCACTCGCCATGCTCATCGCGGATGACGAAGTTGTCGGTGCTGGTGAGCGAGCTTCGGTTGCCGCCGCTGCCTTCACTGCGCGAGTACCAGATGACCAACCCCGGGCCCTGTCCGGCCTTGGCTGCAGCAGGCTGGGCGGTGCCGCGCAGCTTGATGCAGGCGCTCACTCATTCGAGTTCTCCAGGGGCCACGCGCCCGGCGCCGCATAGGGTCGGGTTTGTCAATCGGGCTTGGAATTCGTCGGTCGCCCAAGATCGATCAGGTGAGGCGAGTCGGGCGAAGGCCGCACCGGCATCGCATCATGCGGCCCGAGATTGCGCCTGGGCACGTCGTGCCACCAGTTCGACGGGTCCATGTCGTCTCGGCGAGAGGGGTTGAGCGGGTAGTCGATCCTGCTGCCTGGCTTGGGCGCCTCGCCGCCGACCAGCAGGACGACATCCGAGTCCGTGTTGTTGATGAAGCAGTGGCTGATGCCGGTGCCGGCCGGAAACGCCGCCAGGTCGCCGGGCAGCATCCGGTGGACATGGCCATCGATCCAGGCGTCGACCTCGCCCTCGAGGACATAGACGAACTCTTCCTCGTTCTCCTCGGCATGCGGCCAGGAAGACCGGCAACCCGGCGGCAGGCGCTGGATGTTGATGCCGATGCGCTCCAGGCCGGCCGCCTTGCCCAGGCGCCGCACCGGTCCCATGCGCTCGGTGCTGTGCGGATAGAGATGCGTGTGTTCGGGCACCTCAGTCGTGGAGCGGATGCAGGGCGGGCGAGTGGACATGTCGAGTCCTCAAGGTGGCAGCGGGTCCAGGCGCGGACCCCTGGGCGGGCCGCGCCACATGATGGCGCAAGGACAGCCGCGCTCCTGGCATCGGTCGCGGCGATCGGCGTGAACACCGCGAGACGGTTTGGGACCAGAGGTGGAGCGCCGCTCGGCGTGGCGGTACGCTTCGGCCATTGGCTGGGCCCGGCTCGACGCCGCCATGCCAACAGCAGGACGCGGCCCCACCAGGATGGAGGCGCCACCGTCCAACAGGTCCGCCACTCGCAACTCCGGAGAGCAACATGCCCAAGCTACGCGTCGAGAGCTTCACGATATCGCTGGATGGATTCGGCGCTGGCCCGACGAGAGCTGGCGCGGCTGGTGGGGCGATAACCGTGTCTACCACGTGCCGGTCTTCGTGCTGACCCACCATGCGCGTGCGCCCCTGGTCATGCAAGGCGGCACCACCTTCCACTTCGTCACGGAAGGGATGGCGGCAGCTCTTGGACAGGCACGCGAGGCCGCCGCTGGCAAGGATGTCCGCATCGGTGGCGGTGTCAACGTCATCCAGCAGTACCTTCGCGAGCGCCTGATCGACGAGATGCATGTCGCGGTCTCGCCCGTCCTGCTGGGCTCTGGCGAGAGGCTCTTCGAGGGGATCAACCTCCCTGCCCTGGGCTACGCCTGCACCAGGCACCAAGGCACTCCACTGGCCACCCACCTGATCTTTGCCCGGCGATGAGGCCGAAGCCGGGATCGCCCCTGCCGCGCCTGAGGCGGCGTTCCACCACCAAGAGGAGAAGCGTGATGTTTGTCGATGGGTTTGTTCTGGCCGTGCCGACCGCCAACAAGGAGACGTTCCGCCAACACGCCACGGATGCGGCTGTCGTGTTCAAGGAGTGCGGCGCCCTGTCGGTCGTCGAGTGCTGGGGCGAGGATGTGCCCGAAGGCAAGGTCAACTCGATGCACACCGCTGTGCTGCGCAAGGCAGACGAGACGGTCGTGTTCTCGTGGATCGCCTGGCCCGACAAGGCGACACGTGACGCCGGCATGGCCAAGGTGATGGCCGATCCACGCCTGTCGCCCGACCGCAACCCCATGCCCTTCGACGGCCAGCGCATGATCTACGGCGGCTTCGAGGCCATCGTGAACGCGTAGGCGCCCGTTTCAGGCCTTCAGCCGTGTTCGGCTGATGCAGGTCCGCTTCAGCCCACCGTCACCTGCAGCGACAGGTTGCCGACGCGGCAGCTGGCCACCTCCACCTGCAGCGTGCCGGCACCCTGGGTCAGCAGCGTCACGAACCGCTCGTGGCCGTTGCCGCGCGTCCAGGGCGAGAAGGTGCTGGGGCCGCCATGCAGGCCGGTGCCCCAGCCGTCCAGGTGGCCGATCTGTACCACGGCCTCGGACGGGGACAGCAGCGTGGCGCCCTGCGCCCGCGCCGTCAGCCGCAGGGGCTCGGCATGCGGCAGCGCCTTGGCCGACGGCAGGCCGTGCGTGGCCATGTAGCCGCGGTTGACGATGCGCAGCTCGGTGCGCATGTGGCCGTCGACGCGCTCCTGGCGCACCAGCTCCAGCGCCACGCGCGGCACCAGGGCCGCGACGCGCAGGAAGGCCGCGCTCTGGTTGCGGCAGGTCTCGGCCAGGCGCTCGTAGGGCGGATTCCAGATGCCCACCCGCGGGTCGAAGCCACCGACCTCGACTTTGCCCAGCTGCGGATGATCGACTCGGCGCCAGGCCTTGAAGACGCGGCCGGCGTTGTGCTGGCGGTCGAATGCCGCCAGCGCCCGCATCTCCGTGCGCCCGAACTTGACATAGTGGTCCACGAACGGCTTCATGCGCTCGATGCCCAGCTGCCTGAAGATGTCCCACAGCTCCACCACGTAGGCCAGCGCACCGCGCTGGTGGTAGGCATAGTCCGACAGGTCGCCGTGCAGCGGCTTGTCCGGCTCGTACAGGAACTCGTGGTAGCCGCTGACCGTGGCATAGCCGGTGTGCTCGGTCATCCAGGCCTCGACCTGCTCGTAGATCGCCAGGTCGCCCTGGTTCATCTTGGCGTCGGGCTTGTCGCCCAGCGGCCGGATCAGCACGCCGCCGAAGGTGTGCAGGTTCAGCCACACCATGATGTTCGGATGCCGCGTCGCAAAGTCCAGCACGGCCCGCGTCTCGGGGGCGCTGCCGGGATAGTGCCCGGCGCCCTCCTGCTGCGGCTCGGGCGCCCACTGGTACGGAAAGTTGCGGTTGAAGTCGTAGAGGTTGTCCGACAGGAAATGCGGCGCCGGTATCGTGCGGCCGTCGAAGTTGCGGATGTGGCCCTCGGGGTAGAGCTTGTAGTAGGGGCCCGGGTCCTCGGCCAGCCGCGCCACCATCACCGGCGGGTCCAGCGGCACGCCGTCGTCGCCGCGCAGCTCCACCAGCTCGCCCTGCGGGTCCTGCTGGCGCATCGCGCCGGCAAAGCCGTCGCCGTCGATGTCCGCATAGGCCCAGTGCGCATGGCCGCGATGGCTGCGATCGTCGACCGGGCTCGACCGCACATAGCGCCCGGTCTTGAGCACGGCCTCGGCGCCATCCGGCGACAGGCGCGGCACGACATGGAACAGCGTGTCGCGCAAGGCATCGGCCAGGTGCGGCGCCAGGGGCTTGCCACCGACCTCCGCCGCGCCGGCATGCAGGGCCAGCAGGTCCTCGGCGATGGCCAGCGCGACGCTGCTGCCGCAGACCTCCGACGCATGCATGTTGCCGTCGATCCACACCGCCGGCCGCAGCCGGTCCGGGTCGCGCCCGATGGTCAGCAGGGGGATGTCACGGCCCTGCGCGCTGCGGCCCAGGCTGCCCAGGTGCGCCACCTGCGGGTGCTGCGCGGCCCAGGCCTGCAGCTGCGCCAGCAGCTCGTCATGGTCAAGGTACTTCTGTCGGAACATGGTGTCTCGCGGGTCGATGGGAATGGGCGAGATTTTCGGCCTGGCAAACCCGGCCTCAGCCCTGCGCCTTCAACGCCCGGATGCCGGCGCTCAACGAGTCCTGCATCAGCCCGGTGTCGTAGCTGTAGGAGATCATCCGGAAGCCGCGCCGCTGCCAGTCCCGTGCGGTATCGAGGGTGGGCGCCATGCAGGCGGCGGTCTTGCCGAGCCGCTTGCAGGTGGCCGTGAGCCGATCGATCGTCGACTGGATCTCCGGGCGCTCGAACTGCGCCGGGATACCCAGCGACAGCGACAGGTCGAACTGCCCGAGATGCCCGCCGTCGACGCCATCGACCGCCAGGATGCTCTCCAGATGCTCGGCACCCATGCGGGTCTCGATCATCGCCAGCACGAAGGTGCGGTCTTCGGCACCGCGCATCTTCTCGGCGACGTCGCCCGGCGCATAGTCGTCGTGGGCGCCGCCGAACATCGCGCCGCGCTGGCCACGCGGCGGATAGCGGGTCCAGCTGACGAGTTCGGCCGCCTCCTCGGCTGACTCGACCATCTGGAACATCAGGCCCATGGCGCCGATATCGAGCAGGGTCGCCACCACCGAATAGGTCTTGGACGGCGGGCGCACGATCGGCACCAGGCCAATGCCGCGGCAGTAGGCGAACTGCTGCTTCATGTCGGCGATCGTGAATCCGCTGTGCTCCATGTCATAGAGCGCGAACTCGGCCCCCGCGGCCACCAGCGCCGATGGCAGGCCCGGGCTGTTGAACTCGAAGACCATCGTGCCGTAGGCGGTGCCGCCCGCGGCGAGCTTCTGCTTGACTGGATTGCTTCGCATCATGACGACTCTCCCAATTGAAGTGGTGATGGCTCGCTCAGGTCGCCAGCGTTGTCAGGCAGTCCTCGGCCGCAGGCAGGATGGCGCTGAAGTCCCGCGCCGCGAGATATTCGGGCCGGCGGTAGGCCGTACCGCAGTTGTCGACCGTACAGACGTTCAGATACAGGATCACGCGGCGCAGCGGCGTGATATTGACCGTCGACCCGTGCACGACCTGCATGTTCATGAACACCACGGAGCCGGCCGGGCCGGTGATGTGCTCGAGCCCGTAGCGGCTGATCAGGTCCGACATCCGTTCCATCGTGATGTCGTAGCGGAACTTGGACGCGCGATCGCGGTCCTCGGCCTCGGTCTCGGTGCTGGCCTCCGAAACCACACCCTCGACGTGCGAGCCCGGCACCGCCATCAGCGGCGCGTTGTAGTCACTCACGTCGTCCAGGAACACCGCGATCATGATGCCGTCAGGCCGGGGCACGCCATCGACCCGGTGATAGGTGCCGAAGTCCTGGTGCCAGTTCACGATGGCGCCGCCCGTCTGCTTGGCATTGACCCGCGACTGATGCACGTAGATCGAATTCCCCAGCAACTGCTCGCAGATCCCGACGATCTTCGGGTGGTGCGCAAGCGTCGACAGGCGCGCATCCAGCAGGTGCATGCCGTAGATCACGTGCGGCAGTCCGTTCTTCTCGCGCATGACCTGCGGGCCGTCCATGCCGATCACGCGCTCGGTCGCAGCGTTCAGCACCTCGACCTCGGGGTGGTTCAGCAGGCCTGGAATGCAGATGTAGCCCTTGCGGCGGTATTCGTCAGCGAGTGCGGCATCGATGGTGTGCGGCATGTCAGTCTCCAATCGTCAATGGATGGGGGAAGGAACGGGCAGGTCGGCATGCCGGTGGCAGGCCATCCAGTGCCCGGGCTGGTGCTCGATGAGGTCGGGTTCGGCGCTTCGGCAGAGGTCGGTTGCCAGCGGGCAGCGACTGCTGAAGCGGCAGCCGGCGGGCAGATTGGCAGGGTCCGGGATTTCGCCGGCAAGTGGCTCGGTCGCCTGCGCGAGCGCAGGATCGGGCACCGGGATCGCCTCGACCAACGCACGCGTGTACGGATGCAGCGGCCATGCATGCAGATGCGCGGTCGGAATGATCTCCATGACCTTGCCAAGATACAGCACGACGATCCGCTCGCAGCTGTGCTCGATCACCGCGAGGTTGTGCGAGATGAACAGATAGGCGATGCCCTGCTCGCGCCGGATGTCCATCAGCAGGTTGAACCGCCCCGGATTCTGAGGAGGCTCCTTCGATTGAGAATGGAGCCAAGATGAGGAAGTCCCCGAAGTTCTCCCCCGAGGTCCAGGAGCGTGCAGTGCGCATGGTCTTCGACGCCAAGGACCAGT
>JBJXHB010000152.1:0-6283 GCA_046160725.1 Aquabacterium sp. | reverse complement strand
CCGGGACCGATCAGGTGCATCGTGCAGGTGATGCTGGCGATGACCACCTCGCCGTCGCGGGTCCAGACACGGATGTCGTCGTTGCGGAACAGCTCGGTGCCGTCGGCCAGCGGCGGCTTGCCGCCCTCGCCGTCCAGCATCTCCGGATACGGCTGGCGGCCATAGACCGGCAGCGCGCGGCGTGGCTTGTAGCGCGACTCCGCCGCGCTCCACGAGCCCTCAGGCGTGTGCACGCCCTTCTGGGGCACCGGTCCATCGGTCACCCAGGCCGGCAGCGGCGCGGCGCTCAGCGTCTTGCCGGCGGCGATGTCGTCGGCGATCCACTGCGCCACCTGCTGCCAGCCGGCCTGCTGCCACAGCTCGAACGGCCCCTGCTTCATGCCAAAACCCCAGCGCATGGCCAGGTCGACATCGCGCGCCGTGTCGGCGATGGCGCCCAGGTGCACAGCGCAGTAGTGGAACGAGTCGCGCAGGATGGACCAGACGAACTGGGCCTGCGGGTTGGTCGACTCGCGCAGCAGCTTCAGCCGCTCGGCCGGCGCCTTCTTGAGCATGCGGTCGACGATGGGGTCGGCCTTCTTGCCGGCGGCTACGTAGTCGCCGGTGGCGGCGTCGATGCGCAGGATGTCCTTGCCGGCCTTCTTGTAGAAACCCGCGCCGGTCTTCTGGCCGAGCGCGCCGGCCTTCAGCAGGCCGTCCAGCACCGGCGGCGTGGCGAACACCGGGTAGAACGGATCGTCTGCATGGCCCGGGCCCAGGTTGTCCTGCATGGTCTTGATGACATGGCCCAGCGTGTCCAGGCCGACCACATCGGCGGTGCGGAAGGTGCCCGACGATGCCCGGCCCATCTTCTTGCCGGTCAGGTCGTCGACGACGTCGATGCCGAGGCCGAACTTCTGCACCTCGGCAAAAGTGGCCAGCATGCCGGCGATGCCGACCCGGTTGGCAATGAAGTTCGGCGTGTCCTGGGCCCGCACCACGCCCTTGCCGAGCGTGCGGGTGACAAAGGTCTCCAGGTCGTCCAGCACGCCAGCGCCGGTGTCCGGCGTCGGGATCAGTTCCACCAGCTGCATGTAGCGCGGCGGGTTGAAGAAGTGGATGCCGCAGAAGCGCGGCTTCAGCTCGGCCGGCAGCACCTCGCCCAGCTTGGTGATCGACAGGCCCGAGGTGTTGGAGGCCAGGATGGCATGCGGCGCGATGTGGCTGGCGATGCGCGCGTACAGGCCGTGCTTCCAGTCCATGCGCTCGGCGATCGCCTCGATCACCAGATCGCAGCCGGCCAGCAGGTCCAGGTGCTCGTCGTAGTTGGCGGGCTGTATCAGGGCAACCTCGTCGGCCAGGCCGATCGGCGACGGCTTGAGCTTCTTCAGGCCGTCGATGGCCTTGAGCGCGATGGCGTTCTTGGGGCCGAGGTCGAACAGGATCACCGGCACGCCGACGTTGACCAGATGCGCCGCGATCTGCGCCCCCATCACGCCGGCGCCCAGAACGGCGACGCGCCTGACATTGAATCGGTTGGTCATGGTGTTCACTCCACACGGATCCAGGTCTGGGTGCGGCCGAGCATCGGCGTGCCGATGTAGCCGCGCACCTCCAGCTTCTTGCCGCCGTCGCCGGTGCGGATGCGCACCTTGTAGACCTTGCCGTTGTTCGGGTCCAGGATGTCGCCACCCTCCCAGGTGGCCGCGTCGCCGGCGCTGACCTTGACATTGCGCACGATGGTCATGCCGACGATGGGCTTGTCCTTGCGGTCGTCGGTGCACTGGTCGCACTTGGCGTCCGCCTTGGCCGCATCGGCGATCTTCTCGACCTTGCCGGTGAACACGCCGCCGGCCTCGGTGATGCGCACCAGCGACTTCTCGGCCTTGGTCTCGTCATCGATCGTGCGCCACAGGCCGGCCGGCCCGCTCTGAGCGGCGGCCAGGCCGGTGGTCAGGGTCAGCAGGGCCAGGGTGATCCATTGCTTCATGTCGGTCTCCTCGAACAGTGGTGTGAAAAGGTCGGTCAGGGTCAGAACAGCGCCTCGTCCATCGCCATCAGCGGCTCCAGGCCGGCCCGACAGCTGCGGATCAGCCCGGCCGTCTCCGGCAGCAGCTTGGCGAAGTAGAAGCGGGCGGTGGCCAGCTTGGCGGTGTAGAACGGGTCGCCACCGCCGGCCTTGGCCAGTGCCACCTGGGCCATGCGGGCCCAGAAGTAGGCCATGCACAGGTGGCCCAGGATACGCAGGTAGTCGACCGCGGCGGCGCCGACCTCGTCGGCATTGCGCATCGCCTTGAAGCCCAGCTCGGTGGTCAGCTTGGTCACCTTGTCACCCAGGTCGGCCAGCGGGTTGACGAACTCCTGCATCGCCTCGTCGGTGCCGTGCTCCTCGACCCAGGCCGCGATCTCGCGGCCGAAGGCCTTCAGCTTGGCGCCGTTGTCGCCCAGGATCTTGCGCCCCAGCAGGTCCAGTGCCTGGACGGTGTTGGTGCCCTCATAGATCATGTTGATGCGCGAGTCGCGCACGTACTGCTCCATCCCGGACTCGCGGATGTAGCCATGGCCGCCGAAGACCTGCATGCAGTGGCTGGTCGCGATCCAGCCGTTGTCGGTGGTGAAGGCCTTGATGATGGGCGTCAGCAGCGCCACCTGGGCATCGCATTGCCGGCGCTCGTCGTCGTCGTCGGTGCTGAGCATGCGGTCGATCAGCAGCGCCGTGTGGATGGACAGCGCGCGGCAGCCCTCGGTGTAGGCGCGCGCGGTCAGCAACATCTTGCGCACGTCCGGGTGCACGATGATGGGGTCGGCTGGCTTGTCGGCCGCCTTGGGGCCGGACAGCGACCGCATCTGGATGCGGTCCTTGGCATAGGCCACGGCGTTCTGGTAGGCCACCTCCATCAGCCCAAGGCTCTGGTTGCCCACACCCAGGCGCGCCGCGTTCATCATCACGAACATCGCCGGCAGGCCCTTGTGCGGCTCCCCGACCAGCGAGCCGACCGCGCCATCGAGTGTCATTTGGCAGGTCGAATTGCCGTGGATGCCCATCTTGTGCTCCAGGCCTGAGCAATGGATGGCATTGCGCCCACCGAGCGAGCCGTCGGCCTGGACGTGGTACTTGGGCACCAGGAACAGCGAGATGCCCTTGCTGCCCGGAGGCGCGTCCGGCAGCCGGGCCAGCACCAGGTGCAGGATGTTGGCGGCCAGGTCGTGCTCGCCGGCGGAGATGAAGATCTTCTGCCCGGTGATGCGGTAGGTCCCGTCGGCCTGCGGCTCGGCCTTGCTGCGCAGCAGGCCCAGGTCGGTGCCGCAGTGCGGCTCTGTCAGGCACATGGTGCCGGTCCACTCGCCGCTGGTCAGCTTGGGCAGGTACATCGCCTTCTGCGCGGGCGTGCCATGGGCATGCAGGGCCTCGTAGGCGCCGTGCGACAGGCCCGGATACATGGTCCAGGCCTGATTGGCCGAGTTCATCATCTCGTAGAAGCACTGGTTCATCACCACGGGCAGGCCCTGGCCGCCGAAGTCCGGGTCGGCGCTGAGCGCCGGCCAGCCGCCGGCCACGTACTGGGCATAGGCCTCCTTGAAGCCGCTGGGCGTGCGCACCTCGTGCGTGGCCGGGTCGCGTGTGCAGCCCTCGACGTCGCCGGACAGGTTCAGGGGCGCGATCACCTCGGCCGCGAACTTGCCGCCCTCCTCCAGGACCGCATCGAGCGTCTCGGCATCGACATCGGCATGGCGCGGCAGCAGCCTCAGCTGGTCGACGACGCCGATCACCTCGTGCAGCACGAAGCGCATGTCACGCAGCGGCGGGTTGTATTGGGGCATGGCGATCTCCCTGGACAGTGGGGTGGGGTGGGGTGGGAAGCGAAGCGGCCGGCGCCGAGGGCCGGGTCAACCGGCACGCCGTCGACGCGGCTGGGCCGGCTCGAAGTGATGGACGATGCGGTCGAAGCCGGCACGGGCACGGTCCACGGCACCCGGCAGGCGCAGGAACCGGGCGTCGTGGTGCAGCGACAGGATCAACCCGTGGATCTCGAACAGCATCTGCAGCGGGTCGGTGTCCACATCGAGCTGCCCGGCCTCGACGGCTTGTCGGATGGCGCGGTCCAGCGCCGCATGCCAGGCCTGCACCATGGCGGCCAGGGCATCGCGCACCGGGCCGGGCCGATCATCGAACTCGACCGCGCCGCTGATGTAGATGCAGCCGGAGTCCAGTTCCACCGACACCCGGCGCACCCAGCGGTCGAACAACGCCCGCAGACGCGGCAGGCCACGCGGCTGGCGGATCGCAGGGTGGAACACCTCGTCCTCGAAACGCGCGTGGTACTCGCGGATGACGGCAATCTGCAATTCCTCGCGTGAGCCGAAGTGGGCGAAAACGCCCGACTTGCTCATGCCGGCCACCTCGGCCAGCGCGCCGATGGACAGGCCCTCCAGCCCCATGTGCGAGGCCAGACCCAGGGCGGCGTCGAGGATGGTGGCGCGGGTGGCGCGGCCCTTGGGGCGCCCGGCCGCATAGGCCGGGTCGGCGGCATCGCCACGGCCCGGCGCAGCCGATGCCGATGCCGATGCCGGCGCCGCACGACGCACCCGTGCCGGCCGGTCGCCGATGGCAGGATCTGGGGTCTGGCGCTGTCGAACTGCGGAGGATTCGGTCACGGCAGGCTGGCGGACTGGGCGATCGCTGAACGAACGGTCGTTCTATTTTGCAGCCCGGCGCTGGCCCGATGGCCGGAACAGCGAACGATTTCTAGGGTTGTTGGTCTAAGATCAACCGCATTGCCTGGAGGTCCGCACAACGTGGACGTGCTGCAGCTCGATGTATCCGGTCGCCCGCAGGCGTGGATCGCGCCGCGCGAGGCGGCCGTGCTCTACGCCACCGAAGGCGTGGCCTGGACCCTGGGCCGCGCCTTCAAGGTGCTGCGCGGCGGCATCCAGCGCACGACAGGGCTGCAGTCGCGGCTGGAGATCCACCCCATCATCGCGGTCAAGGGCGCGGTGCCCAGCCGGGCCTGGCGCCAGGTGCCGGCGATGAGCAACCCCAAGCTGTTCGTGCGCGATCGTCATGTCTGCGCCTACTGCGGCGGGCGCTTCGGCTTCGACACGCTGACCCGGGAGCACATCGTGCCGCTGTCGCGCGGCGGGCGCGACACCTGGATGAACTGCATCACCGCTTGCCGCGCCTGCAACGGCCGCAAGGGCAACCGCATGCCGGAGGAATCCGGCATGAGCCTGCTGTACCTGCCCTACGTGCCCAACCTGCACGAGGACATGATCCTGCGCGGGCGCCGCATCCTGGCCGACCAGATGGACTTCCTGATGGCCAGCGTGCCGCGCTCCAGCCGGCTGCACGGCTGAGCCGGGACGCGGCCGCCGCCGCCGAACGGCTGGTACCGCGAAGGCTGCAGCCCGTCGCATGGCGGCTGGGCAGTCTCGACGACACGGCTAGAGTCGGCCATCTCCTGAATGCCCAGCCTCGCGCCACCAGGCGCCGGCCTGCCGCCATGCTGTCGATCCAGAACCTCACCCACCGCTATGCCAATGGCACGCTCGCGCTTGACGATGTCAGCTTGAGCATCCCCAATGGCATGTTCGGCCTGCTCGGCCCCAACGGCGCCGGCAAATCGACCCTGATGCGCGCCATCGCCACGCTGCAGATCCCCAGCGCCGGCTCGATCCGGTTCAACGACCTGGATGTGCTGGCCCAGCCGCAGCAGCTGCGCGCTCAATTGGGCTACCTGCCGCAGGACTTCGGCGTCTGGCCGCGGGTCTCGGCCTGGGACATGCTGGACCATCTGGCGGTGCTGAAGGGCGTGGCCGGCCGTGCCGAGCGGCGCGAGACACTGGAGGCGCTGCTGCGCCAGGTCAACCTGTGGGACATGCGGCACCGGGCGCTGGCCGGCTTTTCCGGCGGCATGCGCCAGCGCTTCGGCATTGCTCAGGCCCTGATCGGCAACCCGCGCCTGATCATCGTTGACGAGCCCACCGCCGGCCTGGACCCGGAGGAGCGCAACCGCTTCAACAACCTGCTGTCGGAGATCGGCGAGGACGTGGTGGTCATCCTGTCCACCCACCTGGTCGACGACGTGACCGACCTGTGCCCGCGCATGGCCATCCTGGTCGACGGCCGCATCGTGGCCGACGACACTCCGGCGGCGTTGGTGGCCGGCCTGGTGGGCCGGGTCTGGACCCGGGCCGTCGACAAGTCGGAGCTGGACGCCTGGCACAAGCAGTTCGCGGTCATTGCGACCCGCCTGCGCGGCGGACCAACCTGGATCCAGGTCGCCGCCGAGGCGCGGCCGGACCC
>JBJXHB010000151.1:0-5283 GCA_046160725.1 Aquabacterium sp. | reverse complement strand
CTGAATACGAACCGGTATCAGATGTCGTCCGCAAACTCGCCCGTCTGCGTCGGCGGCAGGTCGAAGCCGTACAGGCCGGCCAGCGTCTCCCAGGCCTGCTCGGCGGTCTCCACGAAGTGGAACAGCCCCAGGTCACCCTCGTCGATCATGCCGGTGTCGACCAGCTGCTGGAAGTTGATCAGCCCCTCCCAGAAGACGCGGCCGAACAGCAGCACCGGGCGCTTGCGGATCTTTCCGGTCTGCACCAGGCACAGCGTCTCGAACAGCTCGTCCAGCGTGCCGAATCCGCCGGGGAAGCACACCAGCGCGATGGCGCGCATCAGAAAGTGCATCTTGCGCATCGCGAAATAGTGGAACTGGAAGCACAGCTGCGGCGTGATGTAGGGGTTGGGCTGCTGCTCGAAGGGCAGCACGATGTTCAGGCCAATGCTGCGCCCGCCGACATCGTCGGCGCCGCGGTTGCCGGCCTCCATGATGCCGGGGCCGCCGCCGGTCACCACGTGCAGCGGCACCTCCAGCCGCCGTGAGCGCTGCGTGACCAGCGCCGCGAACTGCCGCGCCTCGTCGTAGTAGCGGCTCATGGCAAGCCGGGTCTCGGCGCGGCGCAGCGCCGCCGCATCGGCACCGGCCGCACGCGCTGCCTCCAGCGCCGCCTGGGCAGCGTCGGGCGCCACGATGCGCGCGCTGCCGAAGATCACCACCGTGCTCTCGATGCCCATCTCGCGCTGCACCAGCTCGGGCTTGAGCAGTTCCAGCTGCATGCGCACCGGGCGCAGCTCGTCGCGCAGCAGGAAAGCCTCGTCCGCGAAGGCCAGCCGGTAGCTGGACTCGGCGCCGGCGTAGCGGCCGGGCTGCTGGCGATGGGCGTGCGCGTCTTCCTCGGCGGTGGGGAAGTTGCGCGCGGTCAGGTCTTGGGGTTGCATGGCGATCGGTTTCCAGGTCGGGTCCACGCCGGCATCGGGCGGGGCGCGAGCTTACTTCGCGGCGGCGCGCGCCAGCGGCCGACAATGCGCCGCATGCCCCATCCAATCGCTGCGACCGGCACCGCCTGGCGCGAGGCCATCGCCTTCGCCCTGGCCCATGAGGTGGCCTGGCCACGCGACCCGGTGGCCCAGCCGACAGGCTGGGGCATCCACGAGGCCGACCCGCCGCCCTACAACCGCCTGCGTGGCCCGGTGCATGCCCGCGGTGGCGTCAGTGGCGTGGCCTGGGTCGACGGCCGTGAGGTCGCCTGCTGGGGCGAGCCCGAACGCGCCGACCTGACCTTCAGCGTGGCCAAGAGCTACCTGGCCCTGCTGGCCGGCCTGGCGCAACAGCGCGGCCTGCTGCCCGACGTGGATGCCCGCGTGGCCGCACGCCTGCCAGGCATCGGCTTCGACAGCGACCACAACCAGGCCATCACCTGGCGCCATCTGCTGCAGCAGATCAGCGAGTGGGAGGGCAGCTGCTTCGGCCTGCCCGACACGGTGGACCGCTGGCGCCAGGTGTCCCACGACCCCAGGCCGCCGTCCGGCCCCAAGGGCGGCGCGCGGCCGCTGCAGCCGCCGGGGAGCTATTGGGAATACAACGATGTGCGCATCAACCAGCTCGCGCTGGCCTTGCTGCATCTGTTCCGCCAGCCGTTGCCGCAGGTGTTCCTGCAGGGCCTGCTGCAGCCGCTGGGCGGCGGCGCCGGCTTTGCCTGGCGCGGCTATGACGACGCCTGGCTGGAGATCGACGGACAGCGCATGCCGTCGGTGCCCGGCGGCACGCACTGGGGTGGCGGCGTGTCCATCGGTGCGCGCGACCAGGCCCGGCTGGCGCAGCTGCTCCTGGACAGCGGCCGCCATGCCGGCGTGGCACTGCTGCCGCCGCACTGGCCGGCGTTCATGGCCACGCCCTGCGCCGTCGCGCCGTTCTATGGCGCCCTGGTCTGGCGCAATCCGCAGGGCCGGGCGTTTGCCGGCGCCAGCGAGGAATCCACCTTCATGATCGGCGCCGGCGGCCACTATGTGTGGATCGAGCCCCGCCACCGGGCCGTCGTGGTGGTGCGCTGGATCGACAGCGCCCATGCCGACGGCTTCATCCAGCGCGCCGCGGCGGCCCTGGCCTCGGTATAGACCACGAGGCCGCGGCGTCGCTATGGCGACTGTCCGCGGCCGCGTCCCATGCCCCAATGCAAGCCCTGACCTGCCTGGGACCACTGGATGACGCTGTCGCGCTTGCCGGGTGATGCGGCCGACCCGGATACCCTGACCGCCCTGCTGGGCAATACCGGCGCGGCCTCGTCGCGCAACGACGGCACCGCGTCGCTGGACAAGGCCCTGGACGTGCTCGATGCCGTCGGCCAGGCCACCGAGGGCATGAGCCAGGCCGACCTGGCGGCACGCCTGGGGCTGCCGCGCACCACGGTCTACCGGATGCTGGGCACGCTGGTCAGCCGCGGCCTGCTGCGCCGCGACCCGGTGCGGCGCGTCTATGCGCTGGGCTCGCGCTGCTTCGAATATGCGCGTGCGGCCTATGTGATGCCCGACCTGGCCGCCGCAGCCATGGCCGAGTTGCGCAGCCTGCGCGACATGACCGGCGAGACCACCTACCTGGCGATCCTGGACGGCCACGAGGCGGTGTCGGTCGAGCGCATGGACGGCGCGCATTCGCAGCGCTCCAGCGCCGCCATCGGCCAGCGCAAGCCGCTGCACTGCACCAGCCAGGGCAAGGCCATGCTGGCCGCGCTGGCCACGGACCGGCGCGAGACGCTGCTGCGCGAGCTGCCCCTGCCGGCGTTGACCCCACGCAGCCTGACCGACCGGCGCCGGCTCCAGGCCGAGCTGCGCCTGACCGCCAGCCGTGGCTGGGCCATCGACGACGAAGAGGTGGCTCCGGGCGTGCGCTGCTGCGGTGCCGCCATCGTCGACCCGCTGGGGCAGGTGCGCGGCGCGATCAGCGTCGCCGGCCCGGCCTTCCGGCTGACGCTGGAGCGGCTGGAGCTGATCGGACCCGAGGTCGCCGAGGCCGCCCGCCGTATCGGCGCGCAGCTGTCGCCGGCGCCGTCTCCCCGCATCGACGGCGCGGTGCAGGCGGTCACGGGCGAATGGGCCTTCGACGGCGCGCACCCGGTCTGGGCCGCCGGCGCACTGTATTGGGCCGACACCCTGGCGCCGTCGGTGCACCGCGCCGGCCGCGACCGCGACCGCCTGCTGGCCACGCTGGACGCGCCGGTGCAAGCCTTGCTGCCCCATGCACATGGCGTGGCCGTGCTCAGTGGCGACGCATGGCAGCTGGTCGGCACCGACGGCGGCCTGCAGCCGCTGCGCGGCCTGCCGGTGCGCCGGCCCAGCGCCACCTGCACCAGCAGCAGCGGGCGGCTGTGGGCCTGCGTGCCCGACAGCGACCGCTGGCGCGTGCTGGAGCTGGGGGCGGACGGCACCGCGGTGGAATCCTGGCGCCTGAACGAGCCCGCCACGGCACTGGCCTGGGACCCGACGCGCGAGACCCTGCACATCGCCATCGGCGGCAGCGGCGCGCTGTACACCGCCCGGCGTGGCCGGCCCACGCTGCAGCGCCTGACCACCGTGCCGCGCGGCTCCGGCATGCTGGCCGGGCTGGCGCTGGACCGCGAAGGCGGCATCTGGAGCGCCATGCGCGGTGGCTGGAGCGCCGTGCGCTTCCTGCCCGACGGCAGCCTGGACCAGATCGTGTCGCTGCCCGTGCCCTGCCCGACCGGCGTGGCCTTCGGTGGCGAGCGCGGCGACATGCTCTACATCACCAGTGCCCGCGACAACGTCACGCGCGAGGCCCTGGAGGCCGCGCCGCTGTCCGGCCGGCTGTTTGCTGCGCACAGCGGCACCGCCGGGCTGCTGCCCGCCGCGCTGGGCTGAGCGCGCCCGCGGCGCGCGCAGCGGGCGGCGCCAGCCACAATGGCGCCATGATCAAGACCGTCAGCCTGATCGGCGCACCCACCGACATCGGCGCCGGCAGCCGCGGCGCATCGATGGGGCCGGAGGCCCTGCGCGTGGCCGGCCTGGTCGCGGCCCTGCAGGCCCATGGCGTCGACGTGCGGGACCGGGGCAACCTGGCCGGGCCGGCCAACCCCTGGCTGCCACCGGTGGACGGCTATCGGCACCTGGCCGAGGTCACGGCCTGGAACCGCCTGCTGCACGACGCGGTGCGGGCCGAGCTGCAGGACGGGCGCATGCCGATCGTCCTCGGTGGCGACCATTGCCTGGGCATCGGCTCCATCAGCGCCGTGGCCCGCCATTGCCGCGAGACGGGCCGCAAGCTGCGCGTGCTGTGGCTGGATGCGCATGCCGACTTCAACACCAGCGCCCTCACCCCCAGCGGCAACCTGCACGGCATGCCGGTGGCCTGCCTGTGCGGCCACGGCCCGGCCGAGCTGACCGGCCTGAGCGGCGCCACGCCGGCCCTGAACGCCCGCTGGGTGCGCCAGATCGGCATCCGCAGCGTGGACCCGGGCGAGAAGCGCTTTGTGCATGCCGCCGGGCTGGAGGTCTTTGACATGCGCTACATCGACGAGATGGGCATGCGCCAGGCCATGGAGCTGGCGTTGGCCACGCTGGACGCGCAGACCCACCTGCACGTCAGCTTCGACGTCGACTTCCTCGACCCGGAGATCGCCCCCGGCGTGGCCACCACCATCCCGGGCGGGCCGACCTACCGCGAAGCCCAGCTGTGCATGGAGATGATCGCCGACACCGGCCGGCTGGCGTCGCTCGACGTGATGGAGCTGAACCCGGCGCTGGACGTGCGCAACAAGACGGCGCTGCTGGCGGTGGACCTGATCGAAAGCCTGTTCGGCAAGAGCACCCTGATGCGGCTGCCGGGATAACACCGGTCAGGGTTGTCCCCAGGGCACCGAACCGTCGGTTCGCGACTCAACACCTGTATTCGACCGTTCATCGCCGCAACATCGCCGCAGCGGCCCGGCCCACCTATCGTGCAAGCTCCCGTCAGTGGGCGCCGCACCATCGGTCCGAAGGCGCGCCAGAACGTGGCGCACGGGCCGGCCACCCCGTTGACGGGGCCTTCGCAACCAACGCCGACATCGGCCTTTGCATCATGATCAGACCCTACCTGGACCGTTGCCGCAGCCGCGGCTTGATGGCGCTTGGCACCGCCGCCCTGCTGGCCGGCTGCGCCGGCACGCCTGAGCCCGACGCTGCCAAGGCCGCATCGACACCCGCGGCCCCGGCCGCCGCCGCCACCGCTACCGCCGCGGCACCGGTACGCGCGGCAACTGCCGCAGCGCCCACCGCATCCACAGCGCCCACCGCCCGGACCGTCGGC
>JBJXHB010000150.1:0-3079 GCA_046160725.1 Aquabacterium sp. | reverse complement strand
GCCGACGGTGGGCTTGCGCACCAGCGCTTCCTGGCCTTGCTGGGCACTCGGGTAGCGCTGGTTTTCCAGCTTGTACAGCTTGAGCGACTGCACCAGGTTGTTGACGTCGGTGCGCGCCGCGGTGGCGCGGGCGTCGTCGGTGCGGTCCAGCACGTTGGGCACGATCAGTGCGGCCAGCACGCCGATGATCACCAGCACGACCATCAGCTCGATCAGGGTGAAGCCGCGCAGATCACGGGTCATTGCGCGGGGCGCCGCACGGGTGATGGGCATGAGGCTCATGGCAGCTGAGGCGGGCCCGTGAGGGCCACTGGTCGAGGGTCGCTGCATGATAATCGCCGCATGCTGTCGAAAACCCTGATGTTCCTGGTGTGGGCCCTGGTGGCCGGCAGCTCGGTGTTCTGGGGCTTCAAGCTGATGGCGCAGCCGCTGGCCGTGCCCGCCAACGCCGCGGTTGCGGTGCAGGCGCCCGCCGCGGTGGGTGACCTGAGCGGGTTGCTCGGGGTCAGGCCGGCCGCAGCCGTACAGGCGGCTGAAGCCGCGCCTCCCCCGCCGCCAGAGAGCAGCCGTTTTCAACTGGTGGGCGTGGTTGCTGCGCGCCACGCGGCGCGTGCACAGGGCGTGGCCCTGATCGCGGTGGACGGCAAGCTGGCGCGGGCCTACCGCGTGGGTGCGGTGATCGAGCGTGACCTGGTGCTGCAGTCGGTGGAGTCGCGTGTCGCCTTGATCGGGCCGCGCGGTGGTGTTGCCGTGGTGACGCTGGAATTGCCGCCCTTGCCGCCGCCGACCACCGGGGTGCCGGGTGCAGCGCCGGGTGTGCCGCCCCCGGGCATGACAGCCTTGCCGAACCTGGCGCCGCAGGGCTTGCCGTTGCCGCAGGCGGTGCAGCCGGGTGCTGTGCCGCCGTTCCAGGCACAGCAGCAGCGGCTGCGCGCAGCGCGCACCTTCGGCGCGCCGCCTGCCGGCATGCCCATGCCGGGCGTTGCCCAGCCGCAGCAGGAAGAGTCGATGCCGGACGACGGCAGGACGCGGAACGACCCGCGCAACCTGCGCTGAATCAGCCTTCGCGCGTGAATTCGCGCTCGGGCCCTTGTCAGACACAAAGACCCTGCCGGGCCCTTGTGTCCCGACTCAGTACAGCGCCGGGCCGCCGAATCCGCGCAGAGGGTCGGCATCGAGTTCGCCCTGCACGCTGTCGAACACTTGCGGCAGCTGGCCCGCATCGTCGTCGACCACCTCGCCCAACAGCGCAGCAGCGCATCGAATCATCGGCCAGGCCAGCGTGGCGCCAGTGCCGTCCATGCTTTCCATGCCCAGTTCCATCAAGGCCGACGCGCGGAACAAGTTGAAAGCCTGGTCCAGGCCATGGTGCGAGTGGCTGCGGCAGAACACGCAGTAGTCGGTGACCGGCGGTGCAATGCGAGAGGCCACCATCAAGGCTGCGCAAGCGGCCAAGCCATCAATCACCAACAGGTGGCGACGGCTGGAGGCCACCAGCATGGCGCCCACCATCATCGCCAGATCAAAGCCGCCGATGGCGGCCAGCACGGCCGACGGCTCGATCGCGTCGCGGTGGCGGGCCAGCACGGCCTGCCCCAGCTTCACCTGTCGCGACAGCTCGGTGCGGCCCATGTCGGGGCCGCTGCGCAGCAAGTCGGGCAAGGGGCAGTCGGTCAAGCGCGACAGCACCAGGGCTGCCGTGAAGTTGGCGCCCAGTCCTACACCTGCAAAGATGGCGAAATTGCCGCGCAGCCGGTAGCCCAGCTGCATGCCGGCGCGCATGGCGGCCTGGGCTTGGTCAGGCGTCATGGCGCTGGTGACCTTGCTGTTGCGCGTGCCGTGCGCGATCTTGCGCATCAGCATCTGGTCATGCGCCTGCATTTCGGCCGCCACGCCGCAGTCGATCACCAGCAGCTCGAGCTGCTGCGCCTTGGCGAAGCCCGACAGCGGCAGGTGGCCGCTGAGCAGCAACTTCACCAACTGGTCGGTCTGCGTCGCGTCGTGCGGGTACAGGCCTTCAACGGCAATGCCATGGTCGGCCGCAAACACCAGCAACTGCGGGTCACTGAATTGCGGCTTGAGCGTGCGCTGCATCAGGGCCAGGCGCATCGCCAAAGGCTCCAGCTGACCGAGGTTGCCGCCGATCTGGCTGCGCCTGCGCAGCACTTGTGAGAGCTCGTGCTCGAGTTGGGGGTGCGAGGTGGGCGAGACCAGTGAACGGTTGGGCTGCATGGCACCAGTGTAAGGAAGTGCGCCGGCTCGGTGGGTCAGCGCAGGAACAGCCGGTACACCGGGTTGTTCGTTTCTTCGACGTGCGGGTAAGCCAGTGTTCGCACGAACTCGGCAAACGCCTTGTTGTCGCTGCTGGGCACCTGGATGCCCACCAGGATGCGCCCGTAGTCGGCGCCCTGGTTGCGGTAGTGGAACAGGCTGATGTTCCAGTTCGGGTGCAAAGCCGCCAGAAAGCGCATCAGCGCGCCCGGCCGTTCGGGGAATTCGAAGCGGAACAGCCGCTCGTCCTGCGCCAGCTCGGAGTGCCCGCCCACCATGTGGCGCACGTGCTCCTTGGCCAGTTCGTCATCGGTCAGGTTCACGGTGGCAAAGCCGTGGCGCACGAAGTGGCGCGCGATGCGTTCAGCCTCGTCGCGCTTGCTGATGGCCAAGCCGACGAAGACATGCGCCACCTTCGAGTCGGAGATGCGGTAGTTGAATTCGGTCACCGAGCGCGGGCCGATCAACTCGCAAAAGCGCTTGAACGATCCGCGCTGCTCGGGAATGGTCACCGCAAACAGGGCTTCGCGGTGTTCGCCGAATTCGGCCCGCTCGGCCACGAAGCGTAGCCGGTCGAAATTCATGTTCGCGCCGCAGGTCACGGCAACAAAGGTCTGCCCCTTGCACTTGTGCGTGGCCACGTACTGCTTGATGCCGGCAACGCCCATGGCGCCCGACGGTTCCATGATGCTGCGGGTGTCCTGGAACACGTCCTTGATGGCGGCGCAGACTTCGTCGGTGTCGACCACCACGTAGTCGTCGACCAGCAGCCGCGCGACGCGGAAGGTCTCCTTGCCCACCAGCTTCA
>JBJXHB010000149.1:0-7087 GCA_046160725.1 Aquabacterium sp. | reverse complement strand
GCCAGCGCCACGTTCTGCGGCACCGAGTAGTGGGTGCGCAGGATGCCGCTGGACTGCGCGCCGGTGCCCTCGCCGATGCGCCCGCGCTCCAGCACCACCACGCGACCGGCACCCAGGCGCGACAGGTGGAACGCGACCGACGCGCCGACGGCGCCGCAGCCGATGACCAGGACGTCGCAGGTGGGCATGGGTGCAGTGTGCCCGGGGCGGCGGCACGGGTCTCATTCGGATTCACAAGCCGCTGCACGGTGCGCTACTGATCGGCAACTACATTGAAATTCCCGCTTCCGGTGCGGGCTTTTCAATGTATAGTGACCCATGATCGAACGCCACGCACTCGAGTCGACGGTACGCGCCGCACTGCAGCGCAGCCCGGCGGTGGCCCTGGTCGGGCCACGCCAGGTGGGCAAGACCACGCTCGCCCGTTCACTGCTCGGGCAGGGGGCGCCCGTGTCGCCCACCTCACCCAACTGGTTCGACCTGGAGGACCCGCAGGTCGAAGCCCAGCTGGCCACCCCGATGGTGGCGTTGAAAGACCTGCGCGGCCTGGTGATCATCGACGAGGTGCAGCACGCACCCGAGCTGTTCAAGGTGCTGCGCGTGCTGATCGACCGGCCCGGCAACCCGGCGCGATTCCTCTTGCTGGGCAGCGCGTCGCCCAGGCTGCTGCGCCAGTCGAGCGAGTCGCTGGCCGGGCGGCTGGAGGTCATCGAAGCCGGCGGCTTCACGCTCGCCGAGACCGGCCCCGAGCAGGCCGCCGCGCTGTGGTGGCGCGGTGGCTTTCCACGGTCGTTCACGGCAGCGGGCGATGAGGCCAGCCGCATCTGGCGCCGCGAGTTCATCCGCACCACGGTTGAGCGGGACCTGCCGCAACTCGGCATGAACGTCGCGGCACCTGCCCTGTACCGCTTCTGGTCGATGCTGGCGCACTATCACGGCCAGGTCTGGAATGCCGCCGACCCGGCGCGCTCGCTCGGCGTCAACGAGAGCACGGTGCGCCGCTATCTCGACTGGTTGACCCAGGCCTACCTGGTGCGCCAGTTGCAGCCTTGGTTTGCCAACCTGGGCAAGCGCCAGGTCAAGGCACCCAAGATCTACCTTTGCGACACCGGCCTGCTGCACGAACTGCTGGGTATCGCCGACCCGGGCGCGCTGGCGCGACATCCGAAATGCGGCGCATCGTGGGAGGGCTTTGCAATCGACCAGGTGCTGCGGATCGCACGCCCGGACGAAGCCTACTTCTGGGCCACGCACGCCGGTGCAGAGCTCGACCTGCTGATGTTCAAGGACGGCAGGCGCGTGGGCGTCGAGTTCAAGCGCAGCGACGCACCGCAGCTCACGCCGTCGATGCGCATCGCGCTTCAGGACCTGGCCTTGGACGAGCTTTTCGTGGTCTACCCGGGGGACCGACGCTACGCCCTGGCCCAGCAGGTGACAGCCGTGCCGCTGGCCACGCTGCTGCCGCGGCCAGACTGAGCGGTTTGCCGCGCTATGCCACCACCCGCTCCACCCGCGCCGGCACGAACTTGTGCCAGGGCGTGCCGGCAAAGGCGTCGCGGTCGGCGCCGCTGGTCAGCTCGTTGGGAGAGATGCCGCTGCTGCGGCCACCCTGCTGTGCATCGGCGCCATGCCCGTTGGGCAACGAGACATGGCCGGGCTGCATGCGGTCGGACACCTCCACCGGCACCAGCGCCGAGCCGCGCCCGGTGCTCAGGCGCACGGTGTCGCCGTCGGCGATACCCAGCCGCTGGGCGTCGGCCGGGCTGACGCGCAACGCGCCGTCGCCGCCCTTGCGGCGCCAGTCGGGGTTGCGGATGATGGTGTTGGCGGTATAGGACCGCCGCTCGCCGGCCGACAGCACCAGCGGAAACGCCGCCGGCGGCGCCGGCGCCGGCTCGTCGCGCAGGCCGCGCAGCTCGTCAAAGAACTCCGGCAGCGCCAGCTGGATGCGGCGGTTGGGCGTGCCGAGGCGCTGCACCGCGGTGTCCCACTCGTCCACCGCGAACACCAGGCCGGACGGTGCGGCCAGCATGGCGTCGAAGAGCGCGTCGCCGACCTCGGCCGCGTCGGCCGCATCGGCGCCGATGCCGGCACGCCGGATCGACGGCCCCTGGTGCCGCGCCGCCAGCTGGCACACGCCCCACAGCGCCGCACCCTCGGCCAGGCCGGGCGGCAGCAGGTCGCCGATGGCGCGGTACAGCAGCCCGGGCAACAGCACTGCGATGCGCGGATCGGCGGCCTGCTGCTCGGCCACGCAGCGCCGGAAGGCCGGCCGCCCCTGCTGCCAGGCCGCGCGCAGCGCCGCCACGGCCGGGGCCGGCAGCGCACCGGCGGCCTCCAGCAGCCGGGCGTGCAGCTCGGCCTCCGGGACCAAGCCGTCGCCCGGCGCCATCAGCGCGCGCCGCAGATGGAAGACGTTGTGCGGGAACTCGAAATTGAAGAAGGTGGCCTCGGCCTTCTCGAGCTGGCTGGCCACCGGCAACACGTAGTGGGCCTGGCGCGCCGTCTCGGTCATGGCCACATCCACCACCACCAGCAGCTCCAGCGCCGACAGCGCCTCGCGCATGCGCGGGCCGTCGGCCAGTGAGTGCGCCGGGTTGGCCGACTCCACCCACATGCCGCGGAAGCGCTTGGGATGGTCGGTGAGGATCTCGTCCGGCAGCGCGTTGCAGGGCATCAGCCCGCCGATGATGTGGGCACCGGTCACCGGCGTCGGCTTGAGCGAGCCGATGCCGGTGGCCGCGGCGAACAGCGGCACCAGCGAGGTCGGCCGGAACATCGCACCCGGCTTGCCATAGTGGCCGGTCAGCAGCAGCAGCAGCAGGTGCAGGTAGGACACCAGCGTGGAATGGCGGTTCATCTGCACGCCCAGGTCCTCGAAGCTGGCCACGCTGGTGGCGCGGGCGATGCGGCGGGCGGCGTCGCGCACCGTGGCCTCGCTCAGGCCGGCGCGCTCGGCATAGTCGGCGATGGGCAGGTCCTGGAACAGCGGCCGCACGTCGTCCAGACCGTCGGCATGGGCGGCCAGCCAGCCGGCCGCGGTCAGGTCCTCCTGCACCACGGTGGCGATCATGGCCGCCAGCAGGAAGGCATCGCCGCCCGGCCGCACCGCCAGGTGCACGTCGGCGATCTCGGCCGTCTCGCTGCGCCGAGGGTCGATCACCATCAGCGTGCGCGCCGGGTCGCGGGCAATCTCGCGCAGCGTCACCCGGGCGCGCGGGATGCCGTGCGAGTGCCACGGGTTCTTGCCGATCAGCAGCGCCAGTTCGCAGTGCTCGAAGTCGGCACGCGCGCCGCCGCCCAGCATGGCGCCGGCGACGTAGATGGCGCCGGTCTTCTCCTGCGCCAGTGCGCTGGACTGGTAGCGCATGCCCAGCAGGCCGCGCAGTGCGCGGCTGTAGACGCTGGGCAAGTGGTTGCCCTGGCCGCCACCGCCGTAATAGAACATGCTGTTGCCGCCATGGGCGCCGGTCAGTGCGGCCACGCGCTGCGTCACCTCGCGGATCGCGGTGTCCCAGTCGATCTCGTCGAAGCCGCCGTCCGGGCGGCGGCGCAGCGGGCGCGTCAGGCGGTGCGGGCCGTTCTGGTAGTAGTCCACCCGCGACGCCTTCTCGCAGGCATAGCCGCGCGACGCCGGGTGCGCATCGTCGCCGCGCACCCGCACGATGCGCCGACCGGCCTCGCCACCGAGTTCGACCTCGATGCCGCAGTTGCACTCGCACAGGATGCAGGCCGAGGGCTGCCAGGGTGCGTGGCCGTCGGCGGGCGGCGTGGTGGCGTTGTCCGGAGTGGCGGCTTGCGGGGTCATGGTGGTCCTTGCGGTGATGCGGTTACTATACTTTTTATATGAACCGCCGCAAGCCCGCCGCCCCATGAAGCGCAGCAGCATCGCCGCACAGCCCTGCCCCGTGGCCCGCGCCGCGGCCCAGCTGGTCGACGCCTGGACCTTTGTCATCCTGCGCGAGCTGTTCATCGGCAACCGGCGGTTCGAAGGTCTTCGCCGACAGTCCGGCATGTCGCCCCGCTCGCTGACGCTGCGCCTGACGCGGCTGGTCGAGCAGGACATCCTGGAGCGCGTGCCGTGCGCCGACGCGCCGGCCTTCCAGGAATACCGGCTGACGCCCAAGGGCCTGGACCTGTGGCCGGCGGTGATGATGCTGCGCCAGTGGGGCGAGCGCTGGGGTGGCCCCTGGGGCCCGGGCGGCGTACCGCTGAAGGTGCGGCATCGCGGGCACGACCATGCGCTGCGCATCGCCCTGGTCTGCGACACCTGCCGCGAGCCGGTGCAGGCCCGCGACGGCGAGGTCGAGATGGCACCGCGCCTGCAGCGTGCGCGCGCCCGGCACGCGGCCAGCGTCGCCGAAACCACCCCGCGAAGGCCCCGATGACCACGACAAAGCCACCGTCCACAACCGCGCCGTCCCCTGCCGCCATGCCCGCCGCGTCGGCCGACATGCGGCGCCTGCGCGAGGGCCCCATCCTGCCGACCCTGGCGCGCCTGGCGGTGCCCAACGTGCTGGCGATGGTGCTGACCGTGCTGGTGGGCATCGCCGAGACCTACTACGTGGGCCGCCTGGGCACGCCGCCGCTGGCGGCGATGGCGCTGGTGTTCCCGTTCGCGATGCTGACGCAGATGATGTCCGCCGGCGCCATGGGTGGTGGCGTGTCCAGCGCGGTGAGCCGTGCGCTGGGCGCGGGCCAGCCGCAGCGGGCGGCCGCGCTGGCCGGGCACGCCGTGGTCATCGGGCTGGTGGCGGGGCTGGCCTACAGCGCCCTGATGCTGGTCGGCGGGCCCTGGTTCTACCGCGGCCTGGGCGGCAGCGGCGTGGTGCTGGCCGAGGCCGTGCGCTATGCCAGCGTGCTGTTCGCCGGCGCGGTGCTGGTGTGGCTGTCCAACACGCTGGCCTCCATCCTGCGCGGCACCGGAGACATGCGCATGCCCTCGGTCACCATCGTGCTGTCGGCCGCCCTGCAGATCGCGCTCGGCGGGCTGCTGGGGCTGGGCGCCGGGCCGGTGCCCTCCTTCGGCATGGTCGGCGTGGCCGTGGGCCATGTCGTCGCCACCGCCGCGACGGTGGTGGTGCTGTGGGCCTGGCTGGCCAGCGGGCGGGCGCGGCTGCGGCTGCGCCTGCGCGGCCTGCGCATCGAGCGTGCGCTGCTGGCCGACATCCTGCGCGTGGGCGCGCTGGCCTGTGTGTCGCCGGTGCAATCGGTGCTGACCGTGCTGATCTTCACCGGCCTGGTCGCGCACCTGGGCATGCTGCCGCTGTCCGGCTACGGCATCGGCCAGCGGCTGGAGTTCCTCCTGATCCCGGTCGCCTTCGGCATCGGCGTGGCCGCGGTGCCGATGGTGGGCATGGCGATGGGCGCCGGCGATGTCGCCCGCGCCCGCCGCGTGGCCTGGACGGCCGGCGCCATGTCGGCGTTCAACCTGGGCCTGGTGGGCGCGGTGGTGGCGCTGTGGCCGGACCTGTGGGCCGGCCTGTTCACCAGCGACCCGGCGGTGCTGGCGCATGCGCGCCAGTACCTGCGCATGGCCGGGCCGGCGTTCCCCTTCTTCGGCCTGGGGCTGACGCTGTACTTCGCCTCGCAGGGATCGGGCCGGGTGCTGGGCCCGGTGCTGGCCTCCACGCTGCGGCTGTTGCTGGTGGCCGGCGCCGGCGCCTGGCTGGCCGCCCACGCCGCCGGGCCAGCGGCCTATTTCGCGCTGGTGGCCGCCGCCATGGTGGCCTACGGCCTGGCCACCGCCGCCGCCATCCGACTCACGCCCTGGGGGCCCCGGGCCGCGTAGAAAGAGGACCGCACCATGCACCTGACAAGACGACAGATCCTGCTGCTGGCCGCGGCGACGCCGCTGGGTGCGCATGCCCAGCCCGAGCCGTCCGGCCCCTGGCGCACCATCGCCGACAGCGGTGCCGAGCGCCTGATGCTGGAGGGCCACGACGCGGTGGCCTACTTCACCCGCGCCGAGGCGGTGCGCGGCGACCCGGCCCTGCAGGCCGAGCATGCCGGCGTGAGCTGGCGCTTTGCCAGTGCGGACAACCGCGCCGCCTTTCTGCGCGAGCCGGCCCGGTACATGCCGCAGTACGGCGGCTATTGCAGCAACGGCATCAACTACGCCATTCCGGGCGGCGGCGGCGGCGCGGCCGACACCTGGCGCATCTACCGCGGCCGGCTGTTCGTCTTTGGCGGCCGCAAGGCGCGCGACCATTTCGAGATGGACACCGCGCTGAACCTGCAGCGCGCCGACCACTACTGGACCACCGAGGTGGCGGGCGCCAACCCCACCTGGCAGCGGCTGCGGCGCATGGTCGTGCAGGTGCCGCACTACATGAGCGACGCGGCCCTGCAGGCCGAATGGGAGGCCCGGCATGCGGCCGGCACGCTGCCCGTGATGCCGGGCCGGCCGCAGGTGGTGCCGGCCGCGCCCTGAGGCAAGACCCCCCGGACCCCAGCACCAAGGCACGCTGCAACGACAGCGCCGCGCCAGCGCGGCAACGCCCCGGCAACGCCTGCGCGAGACCATGCCGTCCATGCGGCGCGGTGCCGCATGCAAACACCGGAGGGTTCATCATGCTGTCGAGTCGCCTTTTGCCCATTGCCGCGGCCTGCCTGGCCGCCTGCCTGCTGCGGCCCGCCGCCGCCCAGCCCCGTGTGACGTTGGAGATGGTGCCCACCCTGGGCGGCAACCGCAGCAACGCTGCCGCCATCAACGACCTGGGACAGGTCACGGGATTCGCCCTGCGCAGCGACGGCAACAGCCGCGCCTTCATCTGGCAGCGCGGCACCGCGATGCGCGACCTGGGCGTGATCGCCGGCCACGCCGGTAGTGTCGGCAGCGGCATCAACAACCTGGGCCAGGTCGTCGGCTACTCGGACATCAACGGCGACGGCACCGCCTATCGGGCAATCCGCTGGACCGCCGCCACCGGCCTGCAGGTGCTGGCCCAGCCGGCACCCTACAACGGCAGCCTTGCCTCAGGCATCAACGATGCCGGCCAGATCGTCGGCATCGGGTTCCGGCCGGGTAACAACCTTGATGCCGTGGTCTGGGCGACCGGCGCACCGCTCGAGGTGGTGCCCAGTC
>JBJXHB010000148.1:0-4188 GCA_046160725.1 Aquabacterium sp. | reverse complement strand
ACCAGGTCGCCGCCCGGGTTGCTCTGCAGGCCGTTGCCGAGCAGCGCGCTGTCGCCGGTGAAGATGCGGACCCGGGCAATGTTGGCGCCGTAGGCGCCGAGGAAGCTGAAGCCCTGGTTGGCACTGGTCAGCACGTCGCGCTCGCCGATCAGCTGGTCGTGCAGATCGAAGAACTGCATGCGCGTCAGGCCGGCGGTCTCCACGTCGGTGAAGACTGCGCCGAAGGCGCTGGTCGTGGCGCGCTGGTCGGTGCCGGCCACGAAGAACAGCACGTCCATCTGCGTGCTGCCCTGGGCGGAAAAGATCTTCTGAGCGCTGAATGCCGCGAACTGGTCGCCAAAGCCGAACAAGGTCGGGCTGGCGTCACCGGCGTTGCTGCTGACCAGGAAGCCGCTGCCGGGCGTGCTGAAGACCGCGCCGCGCGGCGAGTTGACATTGAAGAAGTTGGCCGGCAGCAGGTTGGGGTCGGACCGGCCGGCGGGCACGGCGTCCCAGTTGATCTCGCGCCGCAGTCCGCCGAAGCTGCCCGCCACGCCCGGCACCGTGCCGCCACCGACCTGCACGCGGAAGGCATCGCGCACGGGTGTGATGGCGGCAGCGTCGGTGCCGGCGGCTTCGAGGAAGTCCAGCGCCATGGCGTTGGGCGCGGCGGCGGCAAGCAAGGCGGCGCACAACAGCGCGGCAGGTCGGAACGGGGTCATCGAGTGTCTCCAGAGGGTGTAGGCGAACGCACCGGCGGTGCGCCCTGATGGAGGAACGGAGCGCCCCCCGCTGCGGATGCGAGGACCAATTGCAACAATTTGTGTCCGGGTTGGGCGCCACCGGATCCCGTCGTCCAGTGGGCCGCCAGAGGCCGCAGCCGGCCCGCGTCCGAACGGGCTTCAGCGCTCAGCGCAAGAGCCGCCACAGCGGCCCGGCCAGCCCGCTGGCGCCCAGCACCGCCAGCAGGCCCCAGATCACGCGCTTCAGGCGCGCGTCGTCCAGGGCATGGAACAGGCGCGTGCCGGCCCAGGCGCCGACCAATGCGAAGGGCAGGCCGGCCACGGCCAGAGGCCAGCCGGCCGCGGTGAACACGCCAGTGGCCCCGGCCCAGGACAGCGCGTAGATGTCGGTGAACACCAGGTAGGCGGTCAACGTGGCCCGGCTGATCGCGGTGGCCGTGGTCGCGAAGTAGAAGATGATCACTGGCGGCCCGCCGATGCCCGCGGACCCGCTGAGCAGGCCCGACAGCAGCCCGGCGCCCAGGGCGCCCGGCGGGCCTGGTGTCTGCTGCGGCGCCAGGCGCTGTGCCACGCCCAGCAGCATCGTCAACGCAATCACCAACAGTGCGCCGGACACCACCAGCCGCATCGGGTCCGGGTCCAGCCGCGACAGCAGCACCAAGCCCAGCGGTGTGGTCAACGCGGCGCCCAGCATGACCCAGCGCAGGCTGCGCCAGGCGACCTGGCGCCAAACCGCCGGCAGCAGGTTCAGCGTCGTCACCAGTTCCAGCATCAGGAAGGTCGGCACCACCAGGGCCGGCGGCAGCACCAGTGTCAACGTACCGATGCCGACCATGGCCGAGCCGAAGCCAGCCAGCCCGCGCACGAAGAAGGCGGCAAAGGCCGCCACCGCGACCAGCGCCAGCGTGCCGGCTTCAGGCATTCACCGGGCCCGGCAGGCCGCAGCCCTGCAGACATGTCCCGGCCAGGCCCGCGGCGCCGCGGCCGGCCTGACCGGACATGGACGACGCCCCGACTTACAGCCCCTGCAGCACGCTGCGAAGCTTGCCGACGATTTCGTCGAGATGCCGGTCCTCGCAGATCAACGGCGGCGCGATGATCAGCGAGTCGCCGGTGCTCTTGAGGTTGAGGCCGGTGTCGAACAGGCGCTTCTGCGCCTCGTGGCCGCGCACGCCGGGCGCACCGTCTGGCGCCACCTCGACGGCGGCCATCATGCCCACCGAGCGCACGTCGACCACCACCGGGCAGTCCTGCAGCGAGTGGATGGCGTCGATGAACTTCGGGCTCATCTGCGCGGCGCGCTCGATCAGCCGCTCCTTGGCGAAGATGTCCATCATCGCCAGGCCGGCCGCGCAGGAGGCCGGATGCGCCGAGTAGGTGTAGCCGTGGAAGAACTCGATGCCCTTGGCCGGACCGGCTTCCATGATGGTGTCGTGCACCTTCTGGCTGGCCGCCACCGCGCCCATCGGCTGCGCGCCGTTGGTCAGCGCCTTGGCCATGGTCAGCAGGTCCGGCGTCACGCCGAAGGCCTGGGCCGCGAACGGCGCGCCCATGCGGCCCCAGCCGGTGATGACCTCGTCGAACACCAGCAGGATGCCGTGCGCGTCGCAGATCTCGCGCAGCCGGTTCAGGTAGCCCTTGGGCGGGGGCAGGCAGCCGAAGCTGCCCGCGGTCGGCTCGACGAAGACGGCCGCGATGTTCTCGCCGCCGTACAGGTTGCAGAAGCGCAGCAGGTCGTCGGCCAGGTCCGCGCCATGCTCGGGCTGACCCTTGGCGAACTTGTTCTGCGGCAGCGCTGTGTGGCGCATGTGGTAGACCCCGGGCAGGCCGGTGCCGAAGGCGCGGCGGTTGTTGACCATGCCGGCCAGCGCGACGCCGCCCATGTTGACGCCGTGGTAAGCCCGCTCGCGTGAGATGAACAGCTGGCGTTGCGGCTGGCCGTTGACGCGGTGGTAGGCCAGGGCCATCTTCATCGCCGTGTCCACCGACTCGCTGCCGGAGTTGACGAAGAAGATGCGGTTCAGGCCGGCCGGCGTGTACTCCGCGACGCGCGAGGCCAGCTCGAAGGCCTTGCTGTGGGCGCGCAGGAACGGTGCCGTGAAATCCAGCGTCTGCAACTGCTCGTACACCGCCTGCGCGATCTCGTCGCGGCAATGCCCGGCGGCAACGCAGAACAGGCCGGCAGAGGCGTCGATCACCTCGCGCCCTTCAGGCGTGTAGAAGTACATGCCCTTGGCCCGCGCCACCATGCGCGGGTCGGCCTTGAACTCCTTGTTTGGGGTGAACGGCATCCAGAACGGTTGCATCGTGGCGGCGACTTGCGGCTCGGCGTGACCCATGGCGTGGACCTTTCGTATGGGGGGTGGATGGCTGCGGCGGATTGTGGGACGCCACAGCGCCGCGTGCCCGCCGCCGCGGCCGCTGGAACCATGGGTCGTGCGCAGCTGGCACCGCGTGCAACCTGCGGCCGAGCCGCTATCCTGCGGCCCACCCAAGCCCGGCGCTGCGCGCGCGACACCATGACCGACAGCCCGCCCGCCGCTGCAGCGCCCGTTGTGCCTCGCCCGGCCGCCACCACGTTGATCCTGCGCGACGGCGACGCCGGCCTGGAGGTGTTGATGGTCCGCCGCTCGCCGACCGCCAGCTTCATGCCCGGGGCCTATGTCTTCCCGGGCGGCGCGGTCGATGCTGACGACGGCGGGCCGGCGGCCCTGGCCGGCATCGACGAGGACGCGCAGGCCCTGGAGCGTCGCATCGGCGCCGTGACCCATGTCGGCCCGCAGGCGCCGGCCTTCGCCGTGGCGGCGCTGCGCGAGTGCTTCGAGGAATGTGGTCTGTGGCTGCTGCCCCCCGGCCATGCCGAGCCGGTGCAGGCGTTGCTGCTGTCGTTGCGCATGCTGCTGCATGGCGGCCACCACCTGGCCGGCCTGGCCGCCGGCTGCGGCCTGCCGCTGGCAACCTCGGCCCTGCAGCCGTGGGCCCATTGGTGCACGCCGGTGGGGCTGCCCAAGCGCTTCGATACGCTGTTCTTCGTCGTGGCCGCGCCGCCCGGCCAGGAGCCCAGCGTCGACGCCGGCGAGACCACGACGCTGGCCTGGGTGCATCCGCCGGCCGCGCTGGACGCCCATGCGCGCGGCGACTTCCCGATGGAGTTCGCCACCGTCAGTACCGTGCGCTCGCTGGCGCCGCACGCCGGCGGCACGGTGGCGGCCTTGCTGGCCCATGCCGCGGCGCTGACCGACCTGCCCGCCATCCATCCGCGCCTGAAGCGCGATGCCGAGGGCCGCATCCGCGGCGTGCTGATGCCCGGCGACGACGGCTACGACCAGGCGGCCTGATCCGTCCTTCGCGCTCCACCCGCACCGCTCGGCCCTTGACCTGTCGCTTCATCACCACCATGACCACCACGACCACCATCTACAGCGCCCGCCGCATCCTGACCATGAACCCGGCGCGGCCCGAGGCC
>JBJXHB010000147.1:0-23834 GCA_046160725.1 Aquabacterium sp. | reverse complement strand
GAACGTGCCAGTGGCCGCCGTCGTCTATCCCATGCTGTTGGGTGGCGTGTCGATCATCGCGTCGATCATCGGTTGCTACTTCGTCAAGGCAACGCCTGGCATGAAGAACGTAATGCCAGCGCTGTACAAGGGCTTGGTCGTGGCCGGCGTGCTGTCGCTGATCGCCTTCTACTTCGTCACGGTGGCGATGTTCCCGCAGCCGCTGCAGATGGCGGATGGCGCTACGGCATCGGCGATGTCGCTGTTCGGTGCCTGTGCCGTCGGTCTGGTCCTCACTGCTGCCATGGTGTGGATCACCGAGTTCTATACCGGCACCCAATACAGCCCTGTGCAGCACATCGCCCAGGCTTCCACCACCGGCCACGGCACCAACATCATCGCCGGCCTTGGCGTCAGCATGAGGTCCACCGCCTACCCGGTGATCTTCATCTGCGCCGCCATCTACGCGGCCTATGCGCTCGGCGGCCTTTACGGCATCGCCGTCGCGGCCACGTCCATGCTCAGCATGGCCGGCATCGTGGTGGCCCTGGACGCCTATGGCCCGATCACCGACAACGCGGGCGGCATCGCCGAGATGGCCGAGCTTCCCAGCAGCGTTCGTGACGTGACCGACCCGCTGGATGCGGTAGGCAATACCACCAAGGCGGTCACCAAGGGCTATGCCATCGGCTCGGCCGGCTTGGCAGCGTTGGTGCTGTTTGCCGACTACACCCATGCGCTCGAGGCGCGTGGAATGTCACTGGCGTTTGACTTGAGTGACCACAAGGTCATCGTCGGCCTGTTCATTGGCGGCCTCATCCCGTACCTGTTCGGTGCCATGGCAATGGAGGCCGTGGGCCGCGCAGCCGGTGCTGTGGTGGTCGAGGTGCGCAAGCAGTTTGCAGACGGCGCCATCATGGCGGGCAAGCGCAAACCCGACTACAGCGCTGCGGTGGACATGCTGACCACGGCCGCGATCAAGGAAATGATTGTTCCGTCGCTGCTGCCAGTGGTCGCGCCGATCGTCGTGGGCATGTTGCTCGGGCCGGCGGCCCTGGGCGGCCTCTTGATGGGCACTATCGTGACGGGCCTGTTCGTCGGCATCAGCATGTGTACCGGTGGTGGCGCATGGGACAACGCCAAGAAGCTGATCGAAGAAGGCTTCACCGACAGCAATGGCGTGGTGCACAAGAAAGGCGGCGAGGCCCACAAGTCTGCCGTCACCGGGGACACCGTCGGTGATCCGTACAAGGACACCGCTGGTCCGGCGGTGAACCCGCTGATCAAGATCATCAACATCGTGGCGTTGTTGATCGTTCCATTGCTGCCCGCCTCGGGTGTAACGCCTGCGAAGGCCCATGGCGCAGCGCCGGCGGCCATGTCAGCCCCGGCATCGGCATCAGCGGCCCCGACCGTAGCCGTACCGGCCGTAGCGGCTTCAATGGCCGCATCCGCTGCCTCGAAGTAGCCTTAGCACCGTCGGCGGAAGTGGGCCGGCCGGGCAACCGGCTGGCCCACTGTCCTTTTGCGACGCGCCTTGAAGGCAGGGCAAAAATGGAAAAACAGCCTGAAGACGGTGGTCTCCAGGCTGTTGATTCAACCAGCGGACAAATGGTCGGGGTGGCGGGATTCGAACTCGCGACCCCTTGCACCCCATGCAAGTGCGCTACCAGGCTGCGCTACACCCCGACGTAACACCGGATTATGCCAGCGCCACTGAGGCGAAACTCAGGCGTTGTCCAGTAATCGACGCAGTCCGATGAGTTCGTCGCGCAGCTGCGCCATCGTGGGCGGCATTGACTCCAACCCTACCGTGAGGCGGTCGGTGGAGCTTTGGGTCATCCGGTCCGACTCCAGCCTCGCCGAGTCCGCCGCCGCCGTCTTGATGTGCTCGTCGGCCCTGGCCGCATGCTCGGTCAGTTGATTGCGGGCACCACTGATGGTGAAGCCCTGGTCGTACAGCAAATCGCGAATGCGGCGGATGAGCAGCACTTCATGGTGCTGGTAGTAGCGGCGATTGCCGCGCCGCTTCATTGGCTTGAGCTGGGTGAACTCCTGCTCCCAGTACCTCAGCACGTAAGGCTTGACGCCGCACAACTCACTCACCTCACCGATGGTGAAGTACCGCTTCGGCGGTATCGGGGGGAGCAAATTCTCCATTGAAATCAATGAGGTGCGTGCGCAACGTCAGACTCTACTCGAACTCCCCAGACAGCGGCGTGTCGCCTTGCACGATCGCCTTCAGCTTGTGACTGGCGTGGAACGTGACGACGTTGCGCGCCTTGATGGGTATGGACTCGCCCGTACGCGGGTTGCGTCCTGGGCGTGGCGCCTTGCGACGGATGTTGAAATTGCCAAAACCAGAGAGCTTGATGTCCTGCCCGGTTACCAGGGCGTCGTGGACCAGGTCGAAGAAGGCCTCGACCATGTCCTTGGACTCTCGCTTGTTGAGTCCGAGCCGCTCGAAAAGCAGTTCTGCAAGCTCAGCCTTTGTCAGCGTTGGTGTCTCCAGCGAGTGCATGACCATCGCCGGCATCTCGGTATCGTCCATGCTCATGATGCAGCCCAATGGGCGCTCGAACCCCGCACCTGCGCACCCGTTGCGGCCGTTGCCCGCTCGACCAACGCGGCCATCGCCGCATCAACGCGCACATCGGTCAACGTCGCATCCGGTGCCTGCCATTCGAGCCGTAGAGCCAGGCTGTGATGACCTACCGGAATCTCGGCCGTGGGCTCAACCGGTCGATAGATGTCAAACACCGCCGCGTGCCGAAGCAAACCTTCCGTATCCGCCATCACGGCCTTCATCAACGTGTCATGTCCACAGGTGTCCGGCACCACCAGCGCCAGGTCACGCAGGGCGGCCGGGTGTCGCGGCAGGGGCTCGAACACTGGTACGCCGCACTCCAGAATCGGCTGGACATCCAGTTCCAGCAGCATCGGTGAACTGGGCAGCTCATAGGCATGCCGCCACTTCGGATGCAACTCACCCATCACACCTAGCGGCTGGCCCGCCCGCATCACGATGGCACAGCGACCCGGATGCATTGCCGGGTGCACAGCGGCCTCAAACTGCAATCGAACGGGAGCGAGCAAGGTCTCCAGATCACCCTTCATGTCGAAGAAGTCCACCATCCGCGCGCTGGTGCCCCACTGCACCGGGCGCGCAGGACCATAGGCCAGTGCTGCCAGCCGCAGGGGCTGTCGCAGGCCGGCCACTTGCTGATCGCCCTCGCCTGCCAGGTTGTCGCGAATGAACGCGCGACCGATCTCGAAGACCCGCACCCGGTCGGCACGACGATCCAGGTTGTGCCTCAGCACCTGGAGCAGGCCACCCATCAAGGACGAGCGCATGACCGACAGAGGTGCCGCTATCGGATTCAGAACACGGATCGCGTCGGTCCGACCGGCGAGCTCTCGCTCCCAACGATCCTCGACGAAGCTGTAGTTGATGGTTTCCTGGTAACCCGCCGCGGCCAGGCCGTGCCTGAGTGCATGAACACCACGGCGCGACTCCGGTCGGATACGGCCCGTGATCGCCGCGCGTGGAGGCACGGCCGGCAGGTTGTCGTAGCCGATCTGGCGCACGACCTCCTCGATGAGATCCTCCTCGATCGTGAGGTCAAAGCGCCAACTGGGCGGCTGGACGACCAACACGCCAGGATGCTGCTCGACCGGCAACTGCAGACGACGCAGGGCCCGGGCGCACTGGTCTTGGGTCAGCGGCATGCCGATGACCCGGGCTGCGCGATCGATGCGCAGCCGCACTGGCTGGCGTACCGGCATCGCCGGCTGCTGATCGTCGATCGGCCCGGCACGACCGCCACAGATCTGCAGCACCAGCGACGTGATGCGCTCGATGTGCTCGACTGTGCTCGCGGGGTCCACGCCGCGTTCAAACCGGTGGCCGGCATCCGTGGAGAAACCGTACCGGCGCGAGCGCCCCTGCACCGCCTCGGGCCTCCAGAACGCAGCCTCGATATAGACATGCCGTGTTGTATCCGACACCGCGGTCGCGTCGCCGCCCATGATGCCTGCCAGAGACTCCACGGCAAGCTCATCGGCGATCACGCCAACCGACGGGTCCACATTGACGGTATTGCCATTCAGCAGCTTCAGTTGCTCGCCTGGGCGGCCCCAGCGCACCTCCAGGTGGCCCTGAATTCGGTCGAGATCGAAGATGTGCGATGGCCTGCCGTACTCGAACATGACGTAGTTCGAGATGTCCACCAACGGATTGACGGATCGTTGCCCGCAACGGGCAAGTCGTTGGACCATCCAATGTGGGGTTGGACGCGCGGGGTCGATGTCACGGACGACACGCCCCGAAAACCGCCCACACAGGTCGATGTCCTTGATATGCACAGGCAAGCGGTCGACATGATCGGCCGCGACGACAGGCCACACCGACGCTTTCAGCGGCGCGCCGGTCATGGCAGCCAGTTCCCGAGCAACGCCATGCACTGACAGGCAGTGCCCCAAATTGGGCGTCAGCTTCAGTGTGAAGACCTGATCATCCAGCCTGAGATGCTCCCGGATGGACTGGCCCAGACTGGCGTCGTCAGACAGTTCAAGAAGGCCCCCGTGGTCGTCGTCCAGTTGAAGTTCGCGCGACGAGCACAGCATACCGTGGCTCTCGACACCGCGCAGCCGTCCAAGCCCGATTTGGAGGGCCTTGCCTTCGCGGTCCGGCGGTAAGGTCGCACCCACCAGCGCAAAAGGCGCGCGCAGGCCGGCACGGGCATTGGGAGCCCCGCAGACGACCTGGACCGGGCCGTCCGGCGTGTGTTCACCCGCGTCGACACGACAGATCTGCAGTCGGTCAGCCTGCGGATGCGGCTCACAGGAGACGATGCGACCCACCACGACGCCCTTGAACGGCGGCGCCGCGGGGCGGACATCCTCGACCTCCAGCCCACCCATGGTGAGCACGTCGGCCAGCTCGGTGGTGGACAACGGTGGGTCGCAGAACTCGCGCAACCAGGACTCTGGAAATTGCATGATCAAGTGCAGTCAGTTGGGCGTGCGTCGAACGATCGAGAGTGGAGGTCTTGACGCGCTGTGTGGATCGCCTCGTCCAGGCGAATCCGGATGGCTCAGCGGAACTGCGACAGGAACCGCAGGTCCCCGTCGAAAAACATCCGCAGGTCGTTGACGCCATACCGGAGCATGGTCAACCGGTCCGGGCCCATTCCGAACGCAAATCCGATCCAGCGCTCGGGGTCCAGACCGAAGTTGCGCACCACCGTCGGGTGCACCTGGCCCGAACCGGCAACCTCCAGCCATTGGCCCTTGAGTGGCCCGTCTGCGAAAGCAATGTCGATCTCGGCCGACGGCTCGGTGAACGGAAAGAAAGACGGGCGAAACCGAAGCTGCAGGTCGTCACGCTCGAAGAACAGGCGGCAGAAGTCCGTGAAGACCGCCTTCAGGTCCTTGAAGCTGACGTTCTCGCCGATCCACAAGCCCTCGCACTGGTGAAACATCGGCGAGTGCGTCGCGTCGCTGTCGACGCGATAGGTGCGCCCCGGCGCAATTACACGGATCTCCGGCATGGTGTCGGCGCCTGCGTATCGGGCCGCATGGGCCCGCGCATATCGAACCTGCATCGGGCTGGTGTGCGGACGCAGGTTCAGCCATCGCCCCTGGTCGTCCTTGAGATCGACGTAGAAAGTGTCCTGCATTGATCTCGCCGGATGGTTCTCCGGGTTGTTCAACGCGGTAAAGCTCATCCAGTCGGTTTCGATCTCGGGGCCATCGGCCACATCGAACCCCATCGACGCAAAGATGGTCTCGATACGCTCCAGCGTCCTGGAGACCGGATGCAGCCCGCCGCCGCCGTCACGCCGGCCAGGTAGCGTCACATCCAGCGCCTGGGCTCGCAGTTGCACCGCAAGCTCTGCATCTGCCATGGACTGCCGTCGCTCTGTCAGCAAAGCCTCAATGCGCTGTTTGACCGCGTTCACGGCGGCCCCACGCTCGCGCTTGTGCGATGCCGCCAACGCTGACATGCCCTTCAGGGCCTCCGTCACCCGGCCAGACTTGCCCAGGTATCGGGCCTTGGCGTCCTCAAGTGCCGCGGGGGTCGCGGCTGCATCGAAGTCCGCGGCGGCAGTGCCGACCAGTAGTTCTAGATCGTCCATCACGGCGTGCAGGAAATGAAAAAGGCCGTCCCCCAAAAGGTGACGGCCTTGCACTGGCTGGAGCCACGACCGACCCTGCGGCCGGCGCGGGCGACATCAGGCGAGCTGGGCCTTCACCTTGTCGACGATGCTGCCAAAGGCGGCCGGATCGTTGACGGCCATGTCGGCCAGCACCTTGCGATCGATCTCGATGGAGGCCTTCTTCATGCCGGCCATGAAGCGGCTGTAGCTCAGCCCCAGGCCGCGGGTCGCCGCGTTGATCCGGGCAATCCAGAGCTGGCGGAACACACGCTTGCGGGTGCGGCGGTCGCGGTAGGCATATTGGCCCGCCTTCATCACCGCCTGCTTGGCGATGCGGAAGACATTCTTGCGGCGGCCGCGATAGCCCTTGGCTAGGGCGAGGATCTTCTTGTGGCGAGCGCGGGCTGTGACGCCGCGTTTTACGCGAGGCATACGGTTCTCCTAAGGTGGTGCGTCTTGGCCTGTCAGAGGCCGGCAAAAGGCAGCATCTGTGCCATGTGACCCATGTTGGTCTCATGCACAGTTGCCGGGCCGCGCAGATGGCGCTTCCGGCCGGTTGCCTTCTTCGTCAGGATATGGCGCTTGAACGCCTGACCGCGCTTGACGGTGCCACCTGGACGCACGCGGAACCGCTTTGCCGCGCTTTTCTTGGTCTTCATTTTGGGCATGAATGCTCCTGGTTTTGCTGCCTTCGCAGGCGGGGGTCGCCGCGGCGCCCCACTTGATGGCCTAGGTTGGCTTGTGCTTCCGTCGCCCCGGCGAACCAACCGTGGCGGGGAATTCCTCGAAATCTGCTCTCTACTTCCGCTTCGGTGCCAGAACCATGATCATCTGACGGCCTTCCAGCTTGGGCATGTGCTCAACGAGCGCCACATCGGCCAGCTCGTCGCGGATGCGTTCCAGCAACCGCATGCCGATCTCCTGGTGCGTGATCTCGCGACCGCGGAACCGCAACGTGACCTTGCCCTTGTCGCCATCTTCACCGATAAACCGGCGAAGGTTGCGAACCTTGATGTTGTAGTCGTTGTCGTCGGTGCCAGGCCGGAACTTGACTTCCTTGACTTCGATGATCTTCTGCTTGGACTTGGCCTCGGCGGCCTTCTTCTGTTCTTGGTACTTGAACTTGCCATAGTCCATCAACCGACACACCGGTGGGTCCGCAGTCGCGGCGATCTCCACCAGATCGACATCGGCCTCACCGGACAGCCGCAGAGCCTCCATGAGGGTGACGATGCCCAAGGGCTCGTTGTCAACACCGTTGAGCCGTACGCTGGGCGCGGTGATCTCGCGATTGAGCCGATGCTTGCGCTCCACATTCGGGATGCGCCGGTCCATGAACGTAGCGATGGTTTGAACCCCTCTACCAACCCCGAAGGCAGCTACCGGAGCCGAAGAAAAAAGACAAGCGCGCCAATGACTTGATCAGGCCTTGCGAGCGATATCGTCAAGCACCTTCTCAATGAAGGCCTCCAACGGCATGACCCCAAGGTCCCGATTGCCACGGGCGCGCACCGCAACGGCCCCGCTTGCCTTCTCCTTGTCGCCAACGACAAGGAGGTACGGGACCTTTTGCAACGAATGCCCGCGGATTTTATAGGTGATCTTGTCGGGGCGCAAATCGGCTTTGGCCCTAACTCCTTGTTTTTGCAGCGTTTTTGCCACCTCGGCGGCAAAATCCGCCTGCGCCTCGGCAATCGTGAGCACCGAAACCTGCTGCGGCGCGAGCCAGGTCGGCAGTGCGCCGGCATGCTGCTCGATCAGGATGCCAATAAAGCGCTCCAGGCTGCCGAGGATGGCCCGGTGCAGCATCACCGGTGCGGCCCGGCCGCTCTTCTCGGTCACGTACTCCCCGCCCAGCCGCTCTGCCGTGTTGAAGTCAACTTGCATCGTGCCGCACTGCCACTGTCGCCCGATGGCGTCCTTCAGGGTGTATTCGATCTTGGGCCCATAGAAGGCGCCGTCTGCGGGCGAGACGACGAAGTCGCAGCCGGACCGCCGCAGCGACTCCATCAAGGCGAATTCGGCCTTGTCCCACATCGCGTCGGATCCGACCCGCTTTTCTGGTCGCGTTGCCACCTTGTAGATGATGTCGGCAAAGCCGAAGTCGGCGTAGACCTTCTGCAGCAGCGTCGTGTAGGCCACGCACTCGTCCAGGATCTGGTCCTCGGTGCAGAAGATGTGGCCGTCGTCCTGCGTGAAGCCGCGCACCCGCATGATCCCGTGCAGGGCGCCGCTGGGCTCGTTGCGATGGCATTGGCCGAACTCGCCGTAGCGCAACGGCAAGTCGCGGTAGCTGCGCATGTCTGAGTTAAAGATCAGAACATGCCCTGGGCAGTTCATCGGCTTCAACGCGTAGTCACGCTTCTCCGACTCGGTGGTGAACATGGTCTCCCGGTAGTTCTGCCAGTGACCCGTCTTTTCCCACAGCGCCCGGTCAAGGATCTGGGGGCCTTTGACCTCCTGATAGCCGTTGTCACGATAGACCGCGCGCATGTACTGCTCGACTTGCTGCCAGACCGTCCAGCCCTTCGGATGCCAGAACACCAGCCCCGGCGCCGTCTCCTCCATGTGGAACAAGTCCAGTTCCCTTCCGAGCTTGCGGTGGTCACGCTTCTCCGCCTCCTCCAGCATGTGGATATAGCCCTGGAGGTCATCCTTGGTTGCCCAAGCCGTCCCATAGATGCGCTGCAACTGCTCGTTGCGGTGATCGCCGCGCCAGTAGGCGCCAGCCACCTTCATCAGCTTGAAGTGCCTGAGTCGGCCGGTCGACGGCACGTGGGGCCCCCGGCAGAGGTCCTCGAAGCCGCCTTCGCGGTACAGCGAGACATCCTCGCCGGCCGGTATGGCACCGATGATCTCGGCCTTGTAGTGCTCACCCAGTGATTTGAAGTAGGACACGGCTTCGTCACGGGGCAGGACGCGCCGCACCACGGGCTCGTCCTTGCGGGCCAGTTCCGCCATGCGGGTCTCGATGGCGGCCAGGTCTTCTGGCGTGAACGGGCGGCTGTAGGCGAAGTCGTAGTAGAAGCCGTTCTCGATCACCGGCCCGATCGTGACCTGGGCGTCTGGGAACAGCTCCTTCACCGCGTAGGCCAACAGATGCGCCGTCGAATGGCGGATCAGCTCGAGGCCGTCCGGGTCCTTGTCGGTCACGATGGCCAGCGCGACATCGCTGTCGATACGATGGCTCAGGTCGACCAGCTGGCTGGCGCCAGCGCGCGTGATACGGCCGCCAAGGGCCGCCTTGGCCAGGCCGGGGCCGATCGTGGCGGCGAATTCGCCGAGGGTCAGCGGCGCCATGTGCTCTCGGACCGAGCCATCAGGCAGCGTGATTCGAATCATGGGTTGCTCCAGGTCATCAGAAACGACAAAGCGCGGCAGGAGCCGCGCTTTGCTGGGTAGATATAGGCAAAAGGGATATGGGCGTGACCGCGCGGCCGATCAGCGTTCGGTGAAGAACGTCGTAGTTCGCGGTGTCAGAACCATGGTGCCCCTTTCAAGCCCGTCGATGTCGATGCCAGCCATTGTAGGGTCGACGCAGACCAGTCGTCGCAAGGGTCCGTCAGATCCGCACGACTCGTCCGCCTTCGACGCGCACCCGATCACCAGGGCGCAGCTCCGCGCCCCCTGCCGGCACATCGACGCGACGCTGCCCGCCCTGGTCCAGGTTGACTGTCACCCGCCAGACTTCAGCGCCGCCACGCGCGGACTGGCGCTCCACTTCGTTGCCGATCAAGGCCCCGACAAAGGTGCCGACAACGGTGCCCTGGTCGCGCCCATCCTTGCTGAACCCAAACTGGCGGCCGACCAAGGCGCCGGCTATCGCGCCGACCACGGCACCCGTGCCGCTGGCCTCTCCCTTGCCGGCCACGCGCTCGACCGCCTGGACGACGCCGTAGGTGACCTCCGCGGAGCCCGGCCCGCCGGCGTTGTAGATCGGCTCGGTACGCGAGGCCGACCCGCTGCTGCGATGGGCGCAGGCGGTCAGCATCAAGGCGCACAAGACAACGGCGGCACGCTGGAGCAGGGAAACAGTCATGGGGCCTCCTGGCCTGGGTCTGGGGCGTTGAGCGAGACGGGCGCGACAAGCGCGCTCAGCCGATACAACGCGGCAGCCGTGGTTTCGGTTGATCAGAGTCTCAAATCAAGGGCTCGGCATCGATAGTGGTCAACGCGGTCAGGCCGGCAAAGGCGTCGGCCAGGCGCTCGCTTTCGCTCACAACCTGACTCCAGACCCGGACCCGGCCATCGTGGTCATCGCCATAGGCCTTGAAGTCCGCGCGGTCGGGCAGCTTGCCATTGGGCAGGCTGGCCACCCAGTCCGGATGCGGAACCAGCAGAACCACATTGTCCAGGAAGGGGCTGGGCCGGTGCCGGCTGGTCAGGGCCTTGTCCAACCAGCCCGGAACCAGCCGGTCCGAAAAGTGGGGATAGAGCACCAGCCCCTGGTCCATGTCCGCGTACGGTAGGTGCAGGTGGTAGTCGGTGATGCCGCCATCCCAATAGGCGCCGGCCGGGCCGCCCGGAATATCGTGCACCGCATCCAGCCAGAACGGAATCGAGCAGCTGGCCAGAATGCTGGCGCACAGGTTGGTCGCCGACAGCGGGACCAGGTCGGTCGGGAAGTCATCGGCGACGAAAGGCCAGGGCGTGCGCGGGTCGGAGAACACCACTCGCCGCAGCGTGCGGCCAAGGGCTCGCCGGCTGACCAGGTTGGCGCCAAAGGCCAGGCCGTAGCCGAGTGGCGTCCGGAGCCTGCCCTGGCGACCCAGCAACCCCTGGCCATGGCTGGTGAACACATGCAGGCGGCGCCCAGGATGCGACAACACCTCGCCTGCGCGGTCTTCGAACCGCGCGCGCAGGGTCGCCCCCAGACGCTCGCTGACATGCGATGCCAGGGGCGCCCGTCCTGGCGCGTGGTCGTAGCGCTGGTGAACATAGTCATGGGCGAGCTGTCGCAACGCGGCGTCGGCGTCGGGCAGCGTCGCGCAGGCCATGCGCCAGGCACCAATGGACGCGCCCATCAGGTGCAGGGACTGCGGTGTATCGCGCAACCAGTTCGCGAAGAGAAGCCGGTCCAGGGCATTGAAGATCAGGCCCTTGGGTCCACCGGCGGCCGCCGGAACCACACGCACATCGCCGGGCTGAAGGCCATGCGTGCACAGCCGAAGGCGGGCACGAGGCCCGGCCAGGACGCGCAACGGCTTGTACGAGGCTGCCATGGCGGGTCGCCGCAGCCTGTCAGCGTTCGCGCCGGGCCCGAGCGAAGGCATCCGCCAGGGCATTGCCCGGCTGCGCATCCGTCGCGCGGGCTGGCCCGCGCGGCGCGGCCGGCGGCGTACGACCATCGGAGCGGTGGGCCGGGCGCACTGCGAGGCCTTCACCGGCCTCCCGGTTCGGCCTATCCGCGCCGGGGCGGGGCTTCAGCCGCAGGCTCAATGCAATCCGTTTGCGCGCCACGTCGACCTCGACCACCCGCACCTGCACGATGTCGCCGGCCTTGACGACATCGTGGGCGTCCTTCACGAACCGGTCGGCCATCTCGCTGACGTGGACCAGGCCGTCCTGATGCACGCCGAGGTCGACGAAGGCACCGAAGGCCGCAACGTTGCTGACCGTGCCTTGAAGGATCATGCCCGGCAGCAGGTCGGTCAGGCTCTCGACACCGTCGTTGAACCGCGCAACTTGAAAGTCAGGCCGCGGGTCACGCCCCGGCTTGGCCAACTCGGCCAGGAGGTCGCGCCCGGTCGCCTGCCCTGCGCCGGCCGCCGCCAGTGCGGCGGCATCCACGCCCTGCAGTGCGCCGGGACGGCCCATTACCTCGCTCAAGGGCTGGCGCAGCCGCGCCAACAGCGCCTGGACCACGCCATAGCTCTCTGGATGGACCGCCGTGCTGTCCAGCGGGTTGTCGCCGTCCCGGATGCGCAGGAAGCCGGCCGCCTGCTCAAAGCTGCGGGGCCCGAGGCCATGCACCTGCAGCAACTGCTGACGATTGGCGAAGCGGCCATGGGCGTCCCGCCACTGAACCAGCCGCTCGGCCAGCCCCGCCGACAACCCGGCTACCCGGGCCAACAGCGGCGGCGACGCCGTGTTCAGGTCCACGCCCACATGGTTGACGCAGTCTTCGACCACCGCGCCGAGCGTACGCGCCAGCTCAGCCTGGTCGACATCGTGCTGGTACTGGCCAACGCCGATGCTCTTGGGATCGATCTTGACCAGCTCGGCCAGCGGGTCCTGCACTCGCCTGGCAATCGACACCGCACCGCGCAGGCTGACATCCAGTTGCGGCAACTCGCGGCTGGCCACCTCCGACGCTGAATAGACAGAGGCACCGGCCTCGCTGATCACCAGATGCTCGATGCGCCGAGCTGCGTCCGGCGACGCATTCAGGCGCTGGGCCACCGCGGCCGCCAGACGGTCGGTCTCGCGGCTGGCGGTGCCGTTCCCGGTCGCGATCAACGCTACGCCATGGGCACGGCACAGTTGCTCCAACCGGTGTGCGGCGCCGTCCCAGTCGCGTCGAGGCTCGTGCGGATGCACGGTCTCCGTGGCCAGCACGCGGCCGGTGTCGGAGACCACGGCGACCTTGACGCCGGTACGAATGCCCGGGTCCAGGCCCATCACGACGCGCGAGCCGGCCGGCGCCGCCAGCAACAGGTCGCGCAGGTTGCTGGCAAAGACCCGGATCGCCACCGCCTCGGCGGCCTCACGCAACCGGGCCAGCAGATCGCGCTCGAGACTCAGGGACAGCTTGACCTTCCAGGTCCAGGCCACGCAACGTCGCAGCAACACGTCGGCCGGGCGCTGCGCCAGGCGCAGGCCCAGATGGGCCGCAATTCGACCCTCGGCCGGTGTCGGTTGTCCAGCGACGATGTCGCCCTCCTGCTGCACGGCCACGTCCAGGAGTCCCTGGGTCCGGCCGCGCAGCACCGCCAAGGCCCGGTGCGACGGCACGCGTTGGATCGGCTCGGCATAGTCGTGATAGTCAAGCAGGCGGGCCGCATCCGGCGCTTTGGCATCCTGCCCGCCGGCCAGCACGGACCGCAGTTGGGCTGTCTGCCAGAGCCATTCGCGCAGGCTGCCCACCAGGCCAGCGTCCTCGGCCCAGCGTTCGGCCAGCAGATCACGCACGCCATCGAGCACGGCGGCGACATCGGCATAGCCAGCATCGGCGTTGATGAAGTCGACTGCCTGCGCGTTCGGGTCCAGGCCAGGGTCGGCCAACAGGCGGGCGGCCAGGGGCTCGAGCCCGGCCTCGCGCGCGGCCATGCCCTTGGTGCGGCGCCTGGGCTTGTACGGCAGGTACAGGTCTTCCAGGACCTGCTTGGTTTCGGCCGTATCGATGGCGCTTGCCAAGTCGGGTGTCAGCCGCCCTTGCTCCTCAATCGACTTCAGCACGGCCGCGCGGCGCAGCTCCAGCTCGCGCAGATAGCTCAGGCGCGACTCAAGGTCGCGCAGCTGGATGTCGTCCAGCGCACCGGTGATCTCCTTGCGGTAGCGCGCGATGAAGGGGACGGTGGCGCCGCCGTCCAGCAAATCGACCGCCGCCATGACCTGGTGCGCGGTGGCGCGGATTTCGCGGGCAATGGTGTTGACGATTCGATCCGACAGAGCAGTTGGCAAGGCAGTCTGTGGCCGGCTGGCGGCCTAGAAAAACGGGGCGCGAGTGTGCCATGCAGCTGGCACTGCCTTTGACCTGCAGCGGACCAAGGATGCGGCGACTGAAGGCGCTGCGCGAAGCCGGTCGGTATCGCCCAACCTCAGGGTTTGCGCCACATCTCCAGATGCGGGATGTCGTCTTCCAGGTAGGGCTCGCCGACCGGGACGAATCCATGGCGGCCATAGAAGGTGCCCAGATGCGCCTGCGCGCTGATGCGGATGCCCCGGCCTGGCCAGGTCCGCAGGCACCGGGCCACCCCTTCGGCGACCAATGCATGGCCAGCCCCGGTACCCCGCATGGCGCGCTTGAGCACCACACGGCCGATCGACGGCTCAGCGTACTTGATGCCCGGGTCCACCACCCGCAGGTAGCTCACCAGGGCGCCGTCGTCGGCGCGACCCAACAGGTGCCAAGCCTGTCGGTCCACGCCATCCGGGTCGAGAAACGGGCCTTGTTCCAGGATGAACACCTCGGCCCGCAGTGCCAGCATGTCATAGACGCCGTCCGCGCCCAGCCCGTCAAAGCGTTGCCAGTCCCAGGGGCGCATCGAGCGGCGACGCCAGGGTCAGAGCACCTTGACGAGCTGCTTGCCGAAGTTGCGCCCCTTCAGCAGGCCGATGAAAGCCTCGGGCGCGGACTCGATGCCCTCGGCCACCGTCTCGCGGTACTTCAGCTTGCCCGTGGCCACGCCCGCACCCAGCTCGGACAGCGCCTGCGGCCACAGCTCCATGTGCTCACTGACGATGAAGCCCTCGAACCGCATGCGATTGACCAGCATCAGCTGCGGTGCCGCCATCGGGATCGGCTCACCGTTGTAGCCGGCGATCATGCCGCACACGGCCACGCGAGCAAAGGCGTTGGACCGCAGCATCACGGCGTCCAGGATGACGCCGCCCACGTTCTCGAAGTAGCCGTCGATGCCGCTGGGGCAGGCGTCCTTCAGTGCCGCTGACAGCGCGCGCAGATCGCGATGCTCCCGGTAGTCGATGCAGGCGTCGAAGCCCAACTGCTCGACGACGAAGGCGCACTTCTCGGCACCGCCGGCGATGCCGACGGCACGGGCACCGCGCTGGCGCGCGAGCTGGCCGACGATGCCACCGACGGCACCGCTGGCGGCGCTGACCACCACCGTCTCGCCGGCCTTGGGCGCAATCAGCTGGGTCAGGCCGTACCAGGCCGTGACGCCGGGCATGCCCACCGTGCCCAGGTAGGCGCTCAACGGCACATGGGTGGTGTCCACCTTGCGCAGCAGCCCGCGCTGCTCGGCCGGCACCACCTGGTATTGCTGCCAGCCACCCATGCCCACCACCTTGTCGCCGACCGCGAAGGCATCGCTGCGCGAGGCCACCACCTCGCCGACGGTGCCCCCGCCCATCACCTGCTCCAGGGCCTGGGGCTGGGCGTAGCTCTTGCCGTCGTTCATGCGGCCGCGCATGTAAGGGTCAAGGCTCATGAAGTGGTGGCGCACCAGGATCTGGCCTTCGGCCAGATCGGGCACTGGCGTCTCCACCAGTCGGAAGTTCGAAGCGACCGGCTCGCCCTGGGGGCGGGAGGCCAGCAGCCACTGGCGGTTCATCATGTTCATGGGGTTTCCTTAGAAAGTTCAACCATCGGTCAAGGCCCGGCGCGTCTGGGTGCGCGCCTGGCCATCGGGTGTCACCAACGCGGTGACGTACTTGAAAGTGCCGGTGGCATGGGCGCACAGGTGGCCGTCGCCGTCGCGCAACGTGGCCTCGCAAAAAGCCATGTTGCGGGTGCGCCGCAACACCGACCCGGTCGCGCTGAGCCGCCCGGCCGCCGGGCGCAGGAAGCTGGTCTTCATCTCGATGGTGGCCATGCCGGTATGCCCCTCCGGATGGGCGGCCCGGGCTGCCTGGGCCATGGCCACATCCAGCACGGTCATCACCACGCCACCGTGCGCCACCTGCCAGGAGTTGGTCAGGTGGTCTTGCAGTGGCAGTTGCACCTCGACTCGGCCATCCGGATGGCGATGAAGCTCGACACCGATCGACTCGACGAACGGGATGTGGATGCTGAACGGCACCCGCTGCGGCGCCGGAGTGTCCTCAGGCGCCATGGACTGCCGACACGCCACCGTCGACCGCCAGGATCTGGCCCGTGATGTGTTTGCCCGCCGGCGATGCAAACAGCAAGGCGGCGCCCTTGAGGTCGTCGTCGTCGCCGATGCGGCGCAAGGGTGCGCCGGCCGCGAGCTTGTCGGCGCCGTGGGTTTGCAGCGTGCCACGGGTCATCCGGCTGGGGAAGAAGCCCGGGGCCAGCGCGTTCACCGTAATGCCGTGCTCGCCCCACTCACCGGCCAAGGTCCGGGTGAAATTGACGGCCGCGCCCTTGCTGGCGCCATAGGCGATGAACTCCACCTGCATGGAGCCGGACAAACCGGCGATGGAGGCGACGTTGATGATCCGGCCCGACTTGCGCGGCACCATGCAGGCCTTGCCGACGGCCCGGCAGAACAGGAACATGCTGCGGATGTTCAGGTTCATCACCTTGTCCCAGGCATCGGTCGGGTAGTCCTCGGCCGGAGCACCCCAGGTCGCGCCGGCGTTGTTGACCAGGATGTCGATCGGCCCGAGGCGCTGCACGGTCTCCGACACGATGCGGTCGACATCGGCCTCCTGGCTGGAGTCACCGGCGACCCAGCGGGCGTCGATGCCGCGCGCGGCGAGATCGGCGACCGCCGCTTCCAGATCGGCGGCCTTGCGCGACGTCAGCATCACTTTGGCGCCGGCCTCGCCCAGCGCCTCGGCGATCTGCAGGCCGAGGCCACGGGAACCGCCGGTCACCAGCGCAATGCGGCCGGACAGGTCGAAGAGTTTCAAGACAGGCGTGCTCATTTCAGTATCCGTTGTGATGGGATGAAGGCGGGTTGTCGCTGCCGAGGTGGTTCCCGGTCAGGACCTCAAGGCGCCAGGCCAAAGCGGCGCAGGGCCGCTTCAGCGATCGGCGCGCCCCATTCCTGCACGAAGTGGCCGCCATCGGGCACCGCCATCGGCTCCGGGCAGCCCCGGATCACCTGTCGCAGCGCCTGCATGACGGCCGGGCCGAGCACCGGGTCCTTCATGCCCACGGCCATGAAACTGTCACCGCGCCAGCGCTCGGTCCAGAACGCCGCGGCCTCACGGCTGATTGACGCGCCGGGCGCGTCGGGGTGGTCGGGCACGAGGTTCGGAAAGGCCCTCACGCCGGCCTTGTAGCGCATATCCGGAAAGGGTGCGTCATAGGCCAGCGCCTCTTCGGCACTCATCATCGGGGTGCCGCGTTGCATCAAGCGACCCACCGCGAGGTCAGGCTGGCTGTTGTTGAAGGCGCGCCAGGCCTTGAAGCCCTCGCCCACCGAGCCCTGGGCCAGGTCGGTGTTCATCACCAACAGCCGGCTGAAGCGGTCCGGCCGCGCCATCGGCAGCGTCAGGCCGATCAGGCCGCCCCAGTCCTGGCAGACCAGCATGATCCCGCGCAGGTCCAGCGCGTCGATCACGCTGAGCATGGTGTCGCGATGCCGCTCAAAGCTGTACCAGCTATCGTCCGCCGGCTTGTCCGAGCGGCCGAAGCCGAAGAAGTCCGGCGCCACCACCCGCACGCCGGCAGCGGTGAACACCGGGATCATCTTGCGGTAGAGGTAGGCCCAGCTGGGCTCGCCATGCAGGCACAGCGCCGTCACGGCCGCATCGCGAGGGCCTTCGTCCACATAGTGCAGCCGCAGGCCGGACAGTTCCAGGTAGCGCGGCGGGTACGCCCAGCCCGGCAGCGCGGCAAAGCGCTCGTCGGGCGTGCGCAGCGCCTGCGTCATGTCAGAGCACCTCGAACACGCCGGCTGCACCCATGCCGCCACCGATGCACATGGTCACGCAGACACGCTTGGCGCCGCGGCGCTTGCCCTCGATCAGGGCATGGCCGGTCAGGCGTTGGCCACTCATGCCGTAGGGATGGCCGACGGCAATGGCGCCGCCATTGACGTTGAGCCGGTCCATCGGGATGCCAAGCTTGTCGGCGCAGTACAGCACCTGCACGGCGAAGGCCTCGTTCAACTCCCACAGGTCGATGTCGGCCACCTTCAAGCCCAGCCGCGACAGCACCTTGGGCACGGCAAATACCGGGCCGATGCCCATCTCGTCGGGCTCGCAGCCGGCGACCGCAAAGCCGAGGAAGCGCCCCAGCGGCTTCAGGCCTTTGCGCTGCGCATAGCTCTCGCTGACGATGGCGCAGGCGCCGGCACCGTCGCTGAACTGGCTGGCATTGCCGGCGGTCACCACGCCGCCGGGCATGGCCGAGCGGATGTCCTTGATGCCCTCATAGGTCGTGCCCTCACGCAGGCCTTCGTCGCCCTTGACCGTGACCTCCTTGCTGCGCAGGCCCAGCGCAGCGTCGGCCACGCCGGCGGTGACGGTGATCGGCACGATCTCGTCGTCGAACTTGCCCGCCGCACGCGCGGCACAGGCCTTCTGCTGGCTGGCGGCGCCGTACTCGTCCATGCGCTGCTTGGCCATGTTGTAGCGCTTGGCCACGTTCTCGGCGGTCTGCAACATGTTCCAGTAGATCTCCGGCTTGGCCTTGGCCAGCGCCGGATCGACCAGCATGTGCTTGTTCATCTCCTGTTGCACACAGGAGATGCTTTCGACGCCACCGGCCACGTAGACATCGCCCTCGCCGGCGATGATGCGCTGGCTGGCCATGGCAATGGTCTGCAGCCCGCTGGAGCAGAACCGGTTGACGGTAACGCCGCCGACCGAGATGGGCAGCCCAGCCGCCAGCGCGACCTGGCGTGCGATGTTCATGCCGGTGGCGCCCTCGGGGTTGGCGCAACCCATCAGCACGTCCTCGATGTCGGCGGCGTCGATGCCGGCACGCTCGACAGCGGCCTTGACCACATGGCCGCCGAGCACGGCACCATGGGTCATGTTGAAGGCGCCCTTCCAGCTCTTGGCCAGCGGCGTGCGTGCGGTGGAGACGATCAGGGCCTGGGTCATGTGGAGTCCTCGAAAAAACGGAACAGAGGTGAGATGCACAGGCCCGCGGGCCCGCCGCAGCATCAGCTGAAGGTCTTGCCCTCGGCGGCCAGTTTCGCCAGCAGAGGCGCCGGCTGCCAGAAGGCGGCGTCGTCATGCGGATTCGCGGCGAATCCCTTCATGGCCTGGGCCACGCTGTACAGGCCGACGGTGTCGGCATAGCACATCGGCCCGCCGCGGTGCAGCGGGAACCCGTAGCCGGCCAGGTAGCACATGTCGATGTCGCTGGCACGCAGGGCGATGCCCTCTTCCAGCAGCCGCGCACCCTCGTTGACCAGCGCGAAGATCAGACGCTGCACGATCTCCTCGTCGCTGATCTTGCGCGGCGCGATGCCTAGGCTGGCACGGTGCTTGTCCAGCATCTCCAGCACCACCGGCGAGGCGTTGGCATCGCGCTTGCCCGGCTGATAGTCGTACCAGCCGGCGCCCGTCTTCTGGCCGAAGCGGCCCAGCTCGCACAGGCGGTCAGCCGAGCGGCTGTACAGCATGTTCGGCCGCTCCTGGGCACGACGCTTGCGGATGGCCCAGCCGATGTCATTGCCGGCCAGGTCGCCCATTCGGAACGGGCCCATCGCCATGCCCCACTTCTCGACCGCGCGGTCCACCTGTTGCGGCGTGGCGCCCTCATCCAGCAGGAATCCGGCCTGGCGGCTGTACTGCTCGATCATGCGGTTGCCGATGAAGCCGTCGCAAACACCCGCCACCACCGCGGTCTTGCGGATCTTCTTGGCCACGCCCATGACCGTGGCCATCACATCCTTGGCGGTCTCGGCGCCGCGCACCACCTCCAGCAACTTCATCACGTTGGCCGGGCTGAAGAAGTGCAGGCCCACCACGTCGCCGGGACGCTTGGTGAACTGCGCAATCCGGTTCACGTCCAACGTCGACGTGTTGGAGGCCAGGATGGCGCCCGGCTTCATCACCGCATCCAGGGTTTCAAACACCTTCTGCTTGACGCCCATCTCCTCGAATACCGCCTCGATGACGAGGTCGGCGCCCTTGATGTCGTCATAGGTCAGGGTGGTCGTCAGCAGTGCCATGCGCTGGTCATACACCGCCGGCTTCAGCTTGCCCTTCTTGACCTGGGCTTCATAGTTCTTGCGGATCGTGGCCACACCGCGGTCCAGCGCCTCCTGCTTCATCTCGAGCATGGTCACGGGCACGCCGGCGTTCAGGAAGTTCATCGAGATGCCACCGCCCATGGTGCCGGCGCCGATGACCGCGACCTGGGCCACCGGCCGCACCGGCGTGTCTGCCGGGATGTCTGGGATCTTGCTGGCCGCGCGCTCGGCAAAGAAGGCATGCCGCAGGGCCTGGGCCTCCGGCGTGTTCATCAGCCCGATGAACAGCTCCCGCTCGGTGCGCATGCCGTCATCGAAGGACATGCGCAGGGATGCAGTCACCGCCTCCACGTTCTTCAACGGTGCCGGGAAGTTCTTCGACATGGCGCCGACGGTGTTGCGCACGAACTGCAGGTAGGCGTCGGCGTTGGGATGCCGCACCGGCAGGCTGCGCACCAGCGGCAGCGGCCGGACATCGGCCTTGCCGTTGGCGAAGGCCACCGCGCCGGCCAGCAGGTCGCCGTCGATCATCTGGTCGAACAGCTTCTGCCCCGGCAACGACGCCAGCAGTTCACTCCTGACCGGCTCGCCGGAGACGATCATGTTCATCGCCGTCTCGACGCCCAGCACGCGCGGCAGCCGCTGCGTGCCGCCCGCACCGGGCAGCAGGCCGATCTTGACCTCCGGCAGCGCCACGTTGGCGCCTGGCGACGCCACCCGGTAGTGGCAACCCAGGGCCAGCTCCAGCCCGCCGCCCATGCAGACGGTGTGCACCGCCGCCACCGTCGGCTTGGCACTGCTCTCCAGCATGCGGATCAAGGTCAGCAGGTTGGGTTCGGCGATGGCCTTCGGGCTGCCGAACTCTCGGATGTCGGCACCACCGGAGAACGCCTTGCCGGCGCCGGTGACGACGATGGCCTTGACGGCCGCGTCGGCATTGGCCCGCTCGATGCCTTCGGCGATGCCCACGCGCGTGGCAAGGCCCAGGCCGTTGACCGGTGGGTTGTTCAGGGTGATGACGGCAACGCCGTCACGGACTTCGTAGGTGGCGCTCATGGGATTCCTTGGGGGGATGGGCAGCTGCGGTGGGGCCGGCCACCGGCTGACGGCGACAGCGCCCGTGCGGCACAAAAACGCACGGTCGTTCGATTCTAGGCAAGCCGCTGCGGGCGGCCCTGTCCCGGCAGGGACAAGACCTGGCCGCACGCCGGCGGCGTCAGTCGCCCGCGCTCAGGTCGGCAGCCGATGGTCCTTGAACTGATCGCGCAGCTTGTTCTTCTGGATCTTGCCGGTCGCGCCCAGCGGCAGTGCGTCGACAAAGGCAACATCGTCCGGCACCTGCCACTTTGCGATCTTGCCGTCGAAGTAGGACAGGATCTCCGCCGCGCTGGCCTGCGCACCGGGCTTGCGCACCACCACCAGCAATGGCCGCTCGTCCCACTTCGGATGGGACACGGCGATGCAGGCCGCCATGGCCACCGCCGGGTGGGCCATGGCAATGTTCTCGACATCGATGGAACTGATCCACTCGCCGCCGGACTTGATGACGTCCTTGCTGCGGTCGGTGATGACCAGGAAGCCGTCTGGGTTGATCGCCGCCACGTCACCGGTCGGAAACCAGCCATCCTGCAGCGGGTCGCCGCCCTCGCCCTTGAAGTAGCTGGAGATGATCCACGGACCGCGCACCAGCAGGTCGCCGCTGGTGGTGCCGTCCCAGGGCAGCTCCTGCCCGTCCTCGCCGACGATCTTCATGTCCACGCCGAACACTGCCCGGCCCTGCGATGCCATGGCCGCGATCTGTGCCGGGCCGCTCAGGCCCCTCTGGTGCATCTTCATGGCGCAAACCGTTCCCAGCGGGCTCATTTCGGTCATGCCCCAGGCATGGAGCACCGTCACGCCATAGTCATCGCGGAAGGACTGGATCATCGCCGGCGGACACGCCGAGCCGCCAATCACCGTGCGCCGCATGGTCGAGAACTTCAGGCCGTTGGCCTTCATGTGGCCCAGCAGGCCCAGCCAGACCGTGGGCACGCCGGCGGCCATGGTCACGCCCTCGGCCTCCATCAACTCGTACACCGACTTGCCGTCCAGCGCCGCACCGGGAAACACCAGCTTGGCGCCGGTCATGGCCGCGCCATAGGGCAGGCCCCAGGCGTTGACATGGAACATCGGCACCACGGGCAGGATGCTGTCGGTGGCCGACAGGTTCAGCGAGTCGGGCAAGGCCCCGGCATAGGCATGCAGCAGCGTCGAGCGATGGCTGTACAGCGCGCCCTTCGGGTTTCCGGTGGTGCCGCTGGTGTAGCACAGGGCCGCCGCGCTGCGCTCGTCGAAGGACGGCCATTCATATTGGGCCGGTTGGGCGGCGATCCAGGTCTCGTAGCTGAGCAGGCCCGGGATGCCGGTATCGGCCGGCAGCGCGGCACCGTCGCACAGCGCGATCCAGTGCTTGACCGTGCGGCAATGTGACCAGATGCCCTTGATGATGGGCAAGAAGGTGATGTCGAAGCACAGGGCCTGGTCCTCGGCATGGTTGGCGATCCAGGCGATCTGCTCCGGCAGCAACCGGGGGTTGATCGTGTGCACCACGCGGCCGGACCCGGTGATGCCGAAGTACAGCTCGAAATGCCGATAGCCGTTCCAGGCCAGCGTGGCCACACGGTCGCCGAAGGCCAGGCCCAGGGCGTCCAGCGCCCGCGCCACTTGGCGCGACCGGACGGCCGCGTCGGCATAGGTGTAGCGGTGGATGTCTCCTTCCACCCGGCGCGAGACGATCTCGGCCTCCCGGTGGTGGCGTTCCGCGAACGTCATCAGGTTGGACAGCAGCAGCGGGGCGTCCTGCATCTGACCGAGCATGTGGGGGTCTCCGATCAAAGGGTTGATGGCCAACCCGCTGCGGCGGGATAGCGCATGGTGCACAGGCGGGCCGCCAGTGGCATGCCGGCCAGTATGGCGACGGCCAGGGGCACGGGTCATGGGGTGATTCCCACCCGGACCTGCGCCGGCGCAACCGGCAGCGGGACAATCCACCGATGGATCACCTCCTGCCCACCGAGCCGGCATGGCGCCCTCGCACCCTGCTGGAGGCATTGGGCGATGATTTCTCGTCGGCTGTCTTGCCACAGCCCCTGCCGGCCCTGCACTGGGTGGCGCGCCAGACGGACCTGGCCGATGAACTCGGGCTGGCCGGTTGGATGAATGAACCGCAGGCCCTGGCCCTGCTGGGTGGCAATGCGGTGCCTGGCGTCGGCCGCACCCGTGCATCGGTGTACAGCGGACATCAGTTCGGCATCTGGGCCGGGCAACTCGGGGACGGACGTGCCCTGTACCTGGGCGAGATCAACACGCCAGCAGGGATCCTGGAGGTCCAGCTCAAGGGCTGCGGCCTGACGCCCTACTCGCGCATGGGCGACGGGCGCGCGGTGCTGCGCTCGTCCATCCGCGAATACCTGTGCTCCGAGGCGATGTACGCCCTGGGCATACCGACCACCCGGGCGCTGGCCGTCGTCGGCTCCCCGGCGCCCGTGCAGCGCGAAACCATGGAGACCGCTGCAGTGGTGACGCGCCTGGCGCCCAGCTTCCTGCGTTTCGGTCACTTTGAGCACTTCACGCACACCACTGACGACCTGACCCTGCTGCTGCGGCTGACGGACGCCGTGCTGGCGCGCCACTTCCCCGCCTGCGCGGAGGCGCCCCGCCCGGTCATCGCGCTGCTGGTGGAGGTGGCACGCCGCACCGCGCGCCTGCTGGCGGACTGGCAGGCCGTCGGCTTCTGCCATGGCGTGATGAACACCGACAACATGTCGATCCTGGGGCTGACCATCGACTACGGCCCCTACGGCTTTCTCGACGCCTTCGATCCCGGCCATGTGTGCAACCACACGGACACGGAGGGCCGCTACGCCTCCTTCCGGCACCCGTCGATCGCGTTCTGGAACCTGCATGCCCT
>JBJXHB010000146.1:0-8810 GCA_046160725.1 Aquabacterium sp. | reverse complement strand
GCCGCGGACGGCGGGCGCCTGCGCGCCATACCGGTGCCCGAGGACCTCAAGGCGCTGTGCCTGTAGCGGCGGGCGCGCCGCCCGCCTAGTCGATCATGAACCGCTGCACAGCTTGTCTTTCAGGGCCGCCCGGCGCAGCGCCTGCATCTGCTGGCCGGCTCCCGGTGGGTCACGATTGGACAGCACGATCAACACCAGGTCGTCGGCCGGGAAGACCATGGCTTCGGCGTTGACACCCGGCGCACCGCCGTTGTGACCATAGCCCTCGTGGCCCTCCCATCGGACCAGCCCGAAACCCAGGCCGTAGTGCTGGCCCGGCAAGGACTCGATCTGCGGGCGGGTCAGCTCGCGCAGCGTCGCCACACCGACCAGGCGGCCCGCCTGCAGGGCGTCGAAGAAGCGCATCAGGTCACCGGCCGTGCTGTAGGCGCCACCGGCCGATGTGCCGGGCAACCGGGCCTCGTCGGCCGCGCGCAGCGGCCCGGTCGGCATCGGTGGTGGGCCGCCCGAGCTGCCCGGCGACGCCGCCATCCGTGGCGGCGGCCCCACGCCGATCGGGGGCAGGCGTGTGAAGCCCTGGGCCGCCAGGCGTGGCCCTTCCGGCCGCAGCGATGTGGCGGCCATGCCGGCCGGCGTGAAGACCTGCTCGCGCAGGTAAGCGTCGAAGCTCATGCCCGAGGCCCGCTCGACGGCCAGCCCCAGCAGCAGAAAGCCGTTGTTCGAGTACTGGAACCGCGTGCCCGGCGTGAACCGGGGACGGGTGTCGCGGGCCAGCGGCAACAGGTCGGCCAGCCGCCCAGCCGCCTGCATCGCCGTCAGGTTGTCGGGCGTGTAGAAGTTGCCCAGGCCGGCGCTGTGGGTCAGCAGCTGCCGCAAGGTGACGGCGGCCACCTCGGCATCCAGTGGATCGACCCAGCGGCCGATGGGCCCGTCCAGCGCCAGCCGTCCACGCTCGACCAGTTGAGCCACCGCGACCGCCGTGAACATCTTGCTGACCGAGCCGATGTTGAAGCGGTCCTGGTCATCGAGCGGCCGACCGGTATCGTCGGCCGCGCCCTGTGCCGCCAGCCGGGTCTGGCCACGCTGACGCATCAGCGCGACCCCGACAAAGTCCGGCCGGGCGGAGAGCTCGGCCCGCAAGCAGGCGTCGCCGGTGCCAGCGGCCGCGGGCGACGCCCAGGTCGCCGGGCCGCATGCCGCCAGCCCGGCCAGCCCGGCCAGCCAGGCCCGTCGGCGCGGATGGCCTGGCGATCGTCGATGTGCATTCATGTGGGGATGGCGTGTTCCGGTCGATGTCAAGGCCACGACTCTCACACAATCTAACTTCAATAGACAGTCCATCTGTTGAAGTAGTCATTGCCCAGCCCTTCACATGGGAGACCCGCATGCGCGAACGACTCGACATCGACGACCCGGCCACGGCGGCGCTGCTGGAGCGGCCGCCGATGCATCACCTGGTCGCGACCCTGATCGAACGCGAACGCACCATGGCCGAGCTGGTCGACATCACGGGCATGTCCTTCAGCCTGCTCAGCCACCACCTGCGACGGCTGCAGGCGATGGGCCTGGTCACGGTGGCCGGCCATACGCCGCGGGCCGGCAGGGCTTGTGCCCGCTATCGGGCCACCGCCAGGAGCTACTACGTTCCGGCCCGGCTTTGCCGGCAGTTGCCCGGCGACCGGCTGACGCGCGACCTGCGTGCGGCGCTCGATGGCGCATCAGGCCCCAGGGGTCTGCTGTTCTTCCACCAAAGCGGCCCGCGCGCGCGCCTGGTCCTGCAGGAGACCCGGCCCGACTTCACCGAGCGCTGGCTGCGCCTGCGCCTGTCCACGGCGGCCGCCCGGCAGTTCAACGAGGAGCTGCGGGCTCTGTTCGAACGCTGGCAGGCGCAGCAGGGCGCGAGCGGGCGGACCTATCTGCTGCACGGCGCCTGCGCACGCGAGCCGGCGGCCCGCGGCCCACGGCACTAGTGCGCCAACCCGGAGGAAACGGAACATGATGAAAGCGATGGATTCGGGTCAAGGTCTAGGCGCAAACCACAGCGATGCCTGTCGGCATCGCGAGGATTTGCAGCGACGACATCGGCCCGAATGCGCGCTTTCATGTTTCGTTTTCTTCGGGTTGGCGCACTAGGATGTGGCAGCGCGGCCGCAGGGCCGGCCGGACCAGGACCGGCCCGCCGGCCGCCGCCCCGCCCGCATCGCCCCGGAGACTTGCCGATGACCCCCAAGCCCGCTGCCACGCCGGCCGCCACCAACGCCGCCGAGCGCGAGGCCTTCTACGGCCGTGCCGACGTGGAGCACCTGGCACCGCTGTGGACCCGCCTGAAGGCCCTGGTGCCCAAGGCGCCCACGCCGGTGGGTGTACCGCACCGCTGGGCCTGGTCGCAGACCCGACCGCACGTGATGGAGAGCGCCGGGCTGATCAGCGCCGCGGAGGCCGAGCGCCGGGTGATGATCCTGGAGAACCCGGGCCTGAAGGGCAGCTCGCAGATCACGCAGACGCTGTACGCCGGGCTGCAACTGATCATGCCCGGTGAGGTCGCGCCCGCGCACCGCCACACCCAGAGCGCGCTGCGCTTCATCATCGAGGGCGCGGACGCCTACACCGCGGTGGACGGCGAGAAGACCCTGATGCGCCCGGGCGACTTCGTGATCACGCCGGGCTGGGCCTGGCATCACCACGGCAACGAGTCCGACCGCCCGATGGTCTGGCTGGACGGGTTGGACATCCCGATCACGCACTTCTTCGGCAGCACCTTCCGGCAGGACCACGACGAGGCCGAGGCCGCCGTGGTGCGCCCGGCCGGCGACGCGCGGGCGCGCTACGGCCAGGGCCTGCTGCCGGTCGGCTATGTCAACGGCTCGCTGAACTCACCGATCTTCAACTATCCCTACGACCGCACCCGGGACGCGCTGTTCGCGCTGGCCCGGGCCGGCGCGCCGGATGCCCACACCGGGCACCTGATGCGCTATGTCAACCCCAGCGACGGCGGCTGGGCCATGCCGACCATGGCCACCATGATCCGCCTCCTGCCGGCGGGCTTTGCCACGCAGCCGTACCGCAGCACCGACAGCATGGTCTACATCGTGGTCGAGGGTGATGGCGAGCTTCGGGTGGACGGCCGCAGCCTGCCGCTGGCACCACACGACGTGGTGGTGGTGCCGGGCTGGATGGCGCACACACTGCATGCGCAGGCCGACCTGGTGCTGTTTGGCTACTCCGACCGGGTGGCGCAGGAGAAGCTGGGGTTGTGGCGGGAGCAGCGGCTGCCGGGCTGAGACGGGTTTTCATCGCCTCGCACACGACAGGACGTCTGACACCGGCCCTTCAGCGCCCAGCGCGTGCTTGATCCACTGGGCCACGTAAACGCCGTGCGCTCGATCCATCACCAGAAAGACGCGGTCGGTCTCCAGGCGCAAGACGACGGCGCCGACGTCCATCAGCCTTGTTCGAGTCCCTCTGCCCGGCTGTTGGGGAACGGCGCTGACGTCCAGCAGGTGGAGCAGCACATCGGCAACAGCATCGCCCTTCAGCTCGATCACCAGGCAGCCGGCCGACTGGTCCAGCACGCAGGCCAAGGCCTCGCGGCCCGGAGTCAGCGCCTGCAGCACGCCGTCGGCCACCGCGCTGCTCGTGGTCAGCAGCAGAAGCTCCGCCGGGGCCACCCATAACAACCACGGGTCGGCGCCGCGAAAAGTGCCCGGCTCAGGCAGCGGGGTCAGTCCATGGGCGGCGACCGCTGCATTGAGGGCCGCGGCGCCGCCGGGCAGGTGCCGCAGGGACAGGATCCGCAGGCCTGGCACAACGCGGATAGCCCGTCCGGCCGTGGGCAGGGGCAAGGACACGCCCAGGTCCCCGTGCAACAGGCTCGACGCTTCACGAGTCTCAACCATGCAGCCGCTCGCCAGTGGGATCAAAGAAGGGCGTCTTCACCACTTCGGCCTTGATCGCCTGGCCCAGGTGGTACGTGGTGACGCATTCCCCCAAGCGATGACTGCCTCGCTTGAGCATGGCCAGCGACACCGGGTGGCCCAGGACCGGGCTGAAGGCACTGGAGGTCACGAAGCCTTCGATCGCGGCTGGCGGCGCCTGCAGCGTGATGTGCGCGCCGACGGGCAGACGGGTGCGGCGGTCCAGCGGCAGCAGGCCGACCAGCTGCATGCGGTCGGCGTCTGTGGCCACCGGCCTCAGCAACGATCGCCGACCGACGAAATTGGCCGTTTTCCTGGCCATGCCGCGGTCGAGGCCGACGTCTGCGGGGAAGGTCGTGCCATCGGTATCTGCGCCCAGATGCAGGTAACCCTTCTCCGTGCGCAGGATCATCAGCGCCTCGACGCCGTAGGGCATCACGCCAAAGGCCTGACCGGCCTGCCACAGACGTTCCAGCAGGGCTTGTGTGCGATCGGCCGGCAAGTTGATCTCGTAGCCAAGTTCACCGCTGAAGCTGGCGCGCAGTACGCGCATGGGCGTGCCGCCCTCGTTGATCGCTCGCAGCGTCATGTGCTTCATGGCCGCAGGTGCCAGTGATGAATCGAAACCCGCAGCTTGGAGCAAGGCCCAAGCCTTCGGACCGGCCACGGTGACGTTGCCCCAGGCTGAGGTCACGGGCGTGACCAGCACGCGGTGCTGCACGTACTCGCACTGCAGCCATTCCTCGAAGGCCTGCGCCACGCGCTCAGCGCCGCCCGACGTGGTGTTGACCCAGTAGTGCTGCGGGCCCAGCCGCGCGACGATGCCGTCGTCGAAGATCACGCCGTCTTCACGCAGCAGCAAGCCGTAGCGCGCCTGCCCGATGGCCAGGGTGGACATCGTGCCCACGTACATCAGGTCCAGGAAGCTCGCCGCGTCAGGCCCGTAGAGCTCGATCTTGCCCAGTGGTGACGCTTCGAAGAGGCCGACATGCTGGCGCACGTTCAAGGCTTCGCGCTCGGCGGCGGCGTTCAAGGACTCTCCGTTGCGCGGGTAGGCCGCCGGGCGCTGCCAACCGCCGAACTCTTCCCACAGCGGGCCGTGGGCATCGTGCCAAGCATGGCCCGGCATGCGCTTGAGCGGTTTGTAGAGCGCACCCTTTCGACCGCCGGCCAGCGCACCTAGGGTCACGGGCTTGAACGGAGGACGGAACTTTGTCGTGCCGACCTGGCCTGGGCTTCGCTGGGTCAGTTCGCCCATCAGCACCAGCGCGTTGACGTTGCTGGTCTTGCCCTGGTCGGTGGCCATGCCCATCGTGGTGTAGCGCTTGAGGTGCTCGACCGAACGGTAGTTCTCGCGCGCGGCCAAGGCGACGTCGTCGGCGGTGACATCGTTCTGCAAGTCCAGGAACACCTTGCCTGGTTTGCGGCCCCAGGCGGCGAGCGCCGCTGGCGCCGGGCTGGTGTTCGATGTCACCAAGCCCGTGCCGCCCACGGGCGTTTGTGAGGGCCTGCCGCTGCCGACATCATCAGCGTGCGCCAGCGCAGCGTCGGCATCGAAGACGCCGGCACAAGCGCCCACGGAATCAACGCCGGACATCCCGCCCACGGGCACGAACATCGCGGCATCGTCCTCCCAGCGCAACTTGCCGCCGGCCATCGAGTGCAAGTTGACGGCAGGCGCCCAGCCGCCGGCGCTGGCAATGCAGTCCGCTTCGACCTGGTGGATGGGGCCGCCCTCGTGGGCAGCGATGGCCACACCCTTCACCGCCCGTTGGCCGAACACCGCGACGATGGCGCTGCCGCGAAACACCGGGACACCGGGCAGGGCATCGACCGCCGCGGCGCTGCGATGGTCAACAACGGCGACCACATTCACACCGGCGGCCACCATCGCGCGGGCTGTGATGTGGCCGCCATCGCAGGCCGTGGTCACCAGCACGTGGCGCCCGCAGGCCACGCCATAGTGGGTGGCATAACGAAGCACAGCAGTGGCCAGCATCACGCCCGGGCGGTCGTTGTCCGGGAACAGCATCGGCCGCTCGAAAGCGCCCGTGGCCAGGATGATGCGGTCGGCACGGATCTTCCAGAGCCTCTCGCGAACCGCGCCATCGATCGTCTGCGTGGCCGCGGCCAGCAGGTGGTCATACAAGCCGAACACGGTGCAACGTGTATGCACCTCCACGCCAGCCTGCTGCAGTTCCGGCAGGCGCGCGGCGCTGGCGGGCTCCCACTGCACCGCGCCTTCCATCAGCAGCACCTGCTGGCCGCGGCGCGCGGCAGCCAGCGCCGCCTGCACGCCCGCGGCACCGGCGCCGACCACCAGCACTTGCACCTGGCGCGAGACCTGGTCGTAGCGGTCGGGGTCAGGCGCATCGGCCGCCACGCCAAGCCCGGCCATGCGGCGAATGGTGGGCTCGAACACATGCCAGTGCGGCCACATGAAGGTCTTGTAGTAGAAGCCCGCCGGCAGCAGCGCCGCGAAGCGCGAGGTCAGCGCCGCCAGGTCGAATTCCAGGCTCGGCCAGGCGTTGCCGGTGAAGGCTTGCAGGCCGTCTTGCGCGGCAATGTCGGTGGCCCGCGTATTGGGCGTGCGGGCGCCGCCCAGGCCGATGTCGAGCAGGCCGCTGGGGTCTTCCACCCCGCAACTGAAGATGCCGCGTGGCCGGTGCAGCTTGAAGCTGCGGCCGACATGCACGATGCCCTGCGCAAGCAAGGCCGAGGCCACGGTGTCGCCCGCAAAGCCCGCAACGTCGCGGCCGTTGAACTGGAACCGCAGCGGCCTGGTGCGGTCAAGCCAGGCGCCATGGGGTACGGGCAGGCGGTAGCCGCTCATGACGACCTCCCCGGACACACTTCTGTGATCCCGTAGACAGCCGCCACCTCGTGAGTGACGGTGTCGCGCAACACGTTGAACCACAACCCGCACCCGAAGGTGTGGCACCAGCGTTCTGCGTGGGCGCCCTTCGGGTTGTCGCGAAAGTACAGATACGCGCCCCAGGTCTCGTCGCTGCAATCCAGCGGCGGCCGCACGATGCCGGTGGTGCCGCCGCAGCGGAACTCGTTTTCCGCACGGGGCCCGCACAGGGGGCAACGCAGTTGCATCATGGCTGGGTCCGCTCAGTGCGCGATGCCGGCGGCAGCGGCTTCGTCGATCAGCCGGCCGGTGTGAAAGCGTTGCAGCTGGAACGGTTCTGCCAGTTCGTGGTTGCGGCCGGTGGCCAACACATGCGCCAGCGTCCAGCCGCCCACCGGGATGGCCTTGAAACCGCCCGTGCCCCAGCCGCAGTTGCTGTACAGGCCCGGCACCGGCGTGGCGCCGATGATGGGGCTGCTGTCCTGCACCACGTCGACGATGCCGGCCCATTGGCGCAGCAGGCGCAGGCGGCTGAGCGAGGGGAACATCTCGACCGTGGCTGCCACCACGTGCTGCATCACGTCAAAGCTGCCGCGCTGGGCGTAGGACGGGAAGTGGTCCAGCGCGCCGCCGATCACCACTTCGCCTTTGTCGCTCTGGCTCCAATAGGCACCCAGGGATGGCGACAAGGTCACGGTGTTGAGCACGGGCTTGACGGGTTCACTGACCATGGCCTGCAGCGCATAGCTGGTGACCGGCAATTGAAAGCCCGCCATGCCAGCCAGCACCGACGAATGCCCCGCCACCGCCATGGCCACCTTGTCGGCGCGGATCTCGCCGCGGTTGGTGGCCACGCCCACCACGGCATGGCCCTGCTTGAGGAAACCCGTCACGGCACAGTTCTGCACGATGTCCACACCCAAGGCCGACGCGCCACGGGCATAGCCCCAGGCCACGGCGTCGTGCCGCGCAGAGCCGCCACGGCGCTGGATGAAGCCCCCCAGGATCGGGAAGCGTGCATCGGCGCTGAAGTTCAGGCGCGGCTCCAGTTCCTGCACCTGCCGTGCGCTGAGCAGTTCGGCGTCGATGCCGTTGCACAGCATGGCGTTGGCCCAGCGTGACTGCGCGTCCAGGTCGTGCCGCGAATGGGCCAGCGTGACGATGCCGCGCTGGCTGAACATGATGTTGAAGTTGAGCGCCTGCGCCAGCTGCTCGTACTGGCGCACCGAGAAGTCGTACAGGCGTGCGCTCTCGGGGTACAGGTAGTTGGAGCGCACGATGGTGGTGTTGCGCCCGGTGTTGCCACCACCGATCCAGCCGGCTTCCAGCACCGCGACGTTCGTGACGCCGTGGTTCTTGGCCAGGTAGTAGGCCGTGGCCAGACCGTGTCCGCCGCCGCCGATGACGATGACGTCATAGCGCGGCTTGGGCTCGGCTTCGCGCCAGGCGGGCGCCCAGTCGGTGTGACCGTGCCGCGCAGCGCCCAGCAGGTTCAGCGCCGAATAACGGGTGCGAGATGTCACGGGATCAACGGCAAATGGGCTGAGAGCAAGTGGTCATGCCGCCAGCGATCAAAGCCACTGAGAGATGACTGTCAGTGGCTTCTTGATGCCGCCATGCACCGGCACCTGGCACCCCGGCTTGGGGTAGCCGACCACCAGCAGGATGACCGGCTTCTCGGAAGCCGGCCGGCCACACAGCTTGTTCAGAAAGCTCATCGGGTTGGGCGTGTGTGTCAGCGTCGCCAGGCCCGCGTGGTGCAACGCGGCGATCAGGAAGCCCGAGGCGATGCCCACCGATTCGGGCACGTAGTAGTGGCTGAACTTCTCGCCCTTCATCGGGCCATCGGCATGCACGCCGTACTTCTGCGCAAAGATGGCGATCAGCACCGGTGCCTCTTCCAGGAAGGGCTTGTTCCAGTCGGTGCCCAGCGACGCCAGCGCGTCCAGCCACTCCTGCGGCGCGCGTTCGTTGTAGAAGCTGCGCTCCTCGACCTCGGCCGCCTCGCGCACGCGCTTCTTGTGCCCGAGGTCGGTGATGAC
>JBJXHB010000145.1:0-6685 GCA_046160725.1 Aquabacterium sp. | reverse complement strand
CAGCGCGACGCACTGCGTCCGGGCGGCGCCATGCCGCCGCCCGATGTGCCCGCTCGGCCCGAGCCCTTCGTGGCGGCGGCGCCGGCCCGAGGCGCCGCGCTGGTGCCCGATCAACTGCCCTTCATCGACCGCGCCGCGGCGAGGGCGGCCATCGAACAGGCCTGGCAGCGCGGCCAGCGCGTGTACCTGTCCGGCGCGCCGGGCGTCGGCAAGACGCGGCTGGCGCGTGAGCTGGCCGGCGCTCGCGGCGCCTGGCTGCATGTGGTCTGCGAGCCCAGCGACGCGGCGCTGCCCTACGCGTCGGCGGTGCGCGCGCTGCGCACCTTGCGCGACGCGGCGCCCGAGCTCAGCCTGCCCGAATGGGCGCGACGCGAACTGGCCCAGTTGATGCCCGAGCTGGGCGCGGCGGCCCACGCCTTGACCACCGACGAAGCCCGAGCACGCCTGCTGGCCGCCTTTGCCGCGGCCTGGAAGCTGCTGGTGGCCGACAACTTCCAGGCCCTGGTGATGGACGACTGGCAATGGGCCGATCACACCAGCGTCGAGCTGTTGAACCGTGTGGACAACCCCGATGCCGACGGCAGCACCGGCCTGGTCTGGCTGTTCGCCCACCGCAGCGCCCAGTTGCCGCCGGCGGCGCTGCAACGCATGCGCGCCGATGTGGATGGCCAGCACGCCGCGCGCGTCGAGCTGGCGGGGCTGGACGCCGAGCAGACGCTCGGCCTGGTGCGCCGCATCTCGGGGTCCCGTGGCGGTGCGCTGTTCAGCCAGCGGTTGCATCGGGCGACTGAAGGCAACCCGTTCTTTCTCATCGAGTCGCTGCGCTACCTGGTGCAGCAGGGGCTGATCGAGGCCGACCCCGCCGGCGGCTGGCGCACGCGCTTCGATGCCGCCACCACCGACTATGCCGAGCTGCCCGTGCCGCCCTCGGTGCGCGACGCGGTGCTGGCCCGCGTGCGCGCGCTGGGGCCTGCGGCGTGGCGGCTGCTCGAAGCCGCCAGCCTGATGGCCGGCCGCTTCGATGCCTCGATTCTGGACGGCGCCAGCCCGCTGGACGAGGCCGGCCGTGTCCAGGCGTTGGAGCATGCGGTGGCCGCGCTGCTGGTGGTCGAGCGCTCCGGCGGCTATGGCTTCGCGCATGACCTCGTGCGCCAATGCCTGGCCGACAGCCTGTCGGCGGCGCGCCGCCAAGCGCTGCACCGGCGCCTGGCCGACAACCTGGAGCGCGCCCGCGCGGAGCCGGCACTGGTGGCCGCGCATCGCGAAGCCGCCGGGCAGCTCGAGGCGGCGGCGCTGCTGCGGCGTGCTGCGGGCGACCGTGCCTTGCGTGTGCACGCGCTGGACGAGGCCATGGTGCAGTGGGAGCAGGCCTTGCGCGACGACGCCCCGCCGACGCTGGCCGTGGCCATCCACCTCGACCGCGTCGGCCTGTTCAAGCGCCGCGGTGACCGCGGCGCCGCCGAGGCGGCGCTGGCCGAGGCCCAGCGCGCCGCCGGCGCAGCGGGTCTGCGCGACCTGGAACTTCGGGTGCAAATCGAGCGCGCCGGGCTGCTGAGCATGGCCGAGCGCCATGCCGAGGCCGTGCAACTGCTCGACAGCCTCGCCCCCGACCTGGCGCAGGCGCCTGCCACCCTGCGCGCACGCGCCGACTCGGCGCGCGCGACCGCGCTGAACCTGCTGGGGCGAACCGGCCAGGCCCTGGACGTGCTGGCGCAGGCGATTGCCCGTCTCGAGGGCGAAGCGGCGGCGCGCCCGCAGCTGGGCGAATTGCTCGACGCGCAGGCCCGCGCGCTGCTCTACGCCGGCGAGGTCGCGCTGGGCGGCGTGGCGGCAGACCGGGCGGTGGCGCTGTACACCACGGTGGACCAGCCGACCCGTCTGGCCGACGCCTTGGTCATTCAGGGCGTGATGCGGCTGTACCGCGGTCAGCGCGATGCGGCGCAGGCCTGCCTGGAGCGTGCGCGAGAACTGGCGCGCCAATGCGGTTATGTGCCGGGGCAGCGTGGCGCGATCCTGAACCTGGTCAAGATCGCCACCGATGCCGGCGACCCGGCCCGCGCCAGTACGCTGCTCGATGAAGGCGAGGCGCTGGCACCGGGCTTCGAGCACCTGCGCGCCGAGCAGGCCTTTCTGGAGGCGCGCTTCTATGTGCACTACCTGCGCGGCGAGTTGCCGGCCGCCCGGGCCGCGGCGCAGCGCCTGCTCGCTGCCGCACAGCGCCTGCCCGGGCTGAACGAGCGCATCGGCGCGTACCAGGTGGTGCTCGACCTGTTGCTGCTCGACGGTGATGCAGCGGCCGCGCGCACGCTGCTGGACCAGGCCCAGGTGCTGTGCGACGAGCAAAGCCGTGTGGCCGACCTGGCGGGCGGCGCCCAGTTCCACGTCTCGCAGGCGGTGAAGTGGGCCTGGTGGCATCTGGTCAAGGGGCAGCCGCAGCAGGCACTGGCCCGGCTGGCGGCGCTGGCCCCGGCGCAACGGCTGGAAGACCGTTTCGGTGTGGCCTGGACGGGTGCGGCGGCCGCGCTGGCGCTGGGCGATGGGCCTGGCGCGCGGGCCTGGCTGCAACAGGTGGAGCCGGCCGACGATGTGCCTGCCGACCAAACGGCCATGTGGCTGCTGCAGGCGCTGGCGCTGGCACGGCACGAGGGCCGCGACGACCGCGAGGCGCGCCAACGCGCGCAGGCGCTGGCCGATTCGGGCCAGGCCCCGGCACAGATGACCACGCTGCTGCGCGCCGCATTGCAGCGCTGACCCGCTGCAGCACCGTCCGCCGCAACGCCGGGCCGCAGCGCCGGGCTGCAACGCTGGCTGCAACGCCGTGCGTCGAGCATTCGAGTCGCGCGAACCCGCGCGCCATGAATGTCCCATCAATCCCAGGAGACTCGATCATGCCTGTCGACATCCGACGCAGCGCCAACACACTGGCCATCGCCAGCGCCATCGCCGCCGCATTCGCCGTGTCCGGCCCGGTAACGGCCGCGGGCACTCAACTCGGCCGCACCGACATCAGCCTGGGCTACATGGTCTCCACCTGCGGCGGCATGTCCAACGGCAATGGCACCAACGTGGGGGATCGGGCACCCGTCCACCCCGACCCGACGCTGTCGAACTGCCAGTCCGCGCAGGCCACGCTGAAGGGCGGCAGCGTCAGCAGCGCGGCCACGTTCGACAGCGTCCCGTACACCACGCACGCTTATGCCCAAGGCACGGTCGACTGGGGGAGCATGAAACTCTATGCCGAGTTCTCCGGCCCCAACAGTGCGCCGGGCCCGAGCGCCCGCGCCACCGGCGGCTGGGTCGACCGGCTGCGCATCGATGCCGCCGACCCGGCCTTGACGGGCACGGCCGGCGTCATGAACTTCATCATCCATGTCCAGGGTGTTCTGGACGTTCAGCCCATCTTCAATGCCGGCGCGGGCGTTGGCCTGCGCTCCTACGTCAACGACCAGATCACCCAGGGGTCGGGGCACCGGGTGGCGGGGCAGGGGCAGCGGAATGCCCCCTACCACCAGGAGGTCGACAGCTTCGTCCCGATGATCGCCCGGTTCGTGTTCGGCACCGAATTCGAGTTCGGCCTGTTCGCCGAGGCGGTGACCGGCACGTCCTCGGTCGCCGCCGTGAACCTGATCAATGTGGGGCTCAGCGACTTTGGCCACACCATGACCTGGGAGGGCATCACCAGCGTGACGCGCAATGGCGCTCCGGTGGACTACCGGCTGTACTCGGCCGCGGGTGTCGACTGGACCCTGCCCTATGTCCCAGGCGCGGTCGTTGCCGAGCCTTCCAGCGTGGCGCTGGTGGCGTTGGGCCTGGCGGGCATCGCGATGGTGGTGCGGCGCCGACCGGCCTGATCCGCCCGGTGCTTGAGCCCTCGGCCCGTTGGCCCGGGCCAGACCTTGCCTCGGGTTGCCGTGGCTTGGCGTGAGGCCTTACCGGGCGCCAGGTCCGTGCTCAGATGAGCCCGAACCACACCCCGGCGGCGGCGAGCAGGATGAGCACCACGAGGCCGCCGGCCAGCAGCCAGTTCCGCAGCGGGCTCGGCGTCGGTTCCTCGGGCAGCTCGGGCTCCGGTTCGACCGGCTGTCGGGACGAACGCGCGGCCGGCGCCCAGGTTGAAGGTGCGGCGGCCGGTGGGCGTGGCGTGGGTCTGGATGGTGCGCCGTGGGCAGCTGCCGAGCCCGCTTCGCTCGAACGGGATGACGCCGTCGGCTTCGGCCGCATGATCAGCATGGTCGGCGCGAACTCCTCGTCCAGTCTGGAGCGCAGTTCCGCCAGCGTCTGCGGCCGATCAATCGGCCGCAGCGCCAGGCCGGCATCGATGGCCGACAGCAGGGACTGTGCATAGCGCCCGCGGCCGACCTCCGTGGCCGGCACCATGCGGTCGTTGACCACCCGCGCGACGGCCGACGGCGGTGGCTTGCCGGACACGGCGGCGTACAACACCGCGCACAGGGAATAGACGTCGGTCCATGGCCCCTGCGGCATGTCCGCGCCGTACTGCTCCATCGGCGTATAGCCGCCCTTCATGAAGGCGGTCAGGTTCTGCGTCGCCTCGGCGATGACCTGACGGGCCGACCCGAAGTCCAGCAGCAGCGGCCGTGGCAGCTGTCGCATTGGCTCGATGCGCTCATCGCCCGGCAGCAGCAGGATGTTGTCGGGCGCGATGTCGCGGTGCAGGATGTCGCGGCTGTGCAGGATGGCCAGCGCGTCGATCAGCTCGCGCGCCAGGTGCCGCAGCCAGTCCTCGCGGGGTGGTGCGCCCAGCGCCTCCAGCCAGCGCTGCAGCGTGACGCCCTGGTAGTACGGCATCAGCATGTACGCCGTGCCGTTGTCCGGCCAGAAGCGCCAGACCCGCAGCAGCGCCGGATGGTCGAGCGACGCCAGCAACTGCGCCTCCTTGACGAAGCTGCGCATGCCAAGCTGGAAGTTCGCCTCGTCGGCGCGGCTGCGCGGCACGACCCGGCCGTCCGGCTCGCGCTGCGCGAGCGTGGACGGCAGGTATTCCTTCAGCGCCGCGACCCGGGTGCCCGCCGGGTCGCGCACCCGGTAGACGATGCCGAAACCGCCGCTGCCGACCACGCCGTCGATGACCAGGCCCTGCACCACCGCGCCGCGCGGCAGGGCGACCTCTCGGTCGCGCCGCGGCAGCAGCTGGGTCTTCTCGTAGCCGGGATCGTCGGCTGACATGGCGCCTCCAGGGCAGGGCCGCTGTTTCGGCCGTGAGCCTTACATGCCCGCCGCCGCACGCAGCGCCTGGACCTTGTCGGTGCGCTCCCAGGTGAACTCGGGCTCGTCGCGTCCGAAGTGGCCGTAGGCGGCGGTCTTGGTGTAGATCGGGCGCAGCAGGTCCAGCATCTGGATGATGCCCTTGGGCCGCATGTCGAAGATGTCGCCCTTGGAGATGATGGCCGACAGCTGCTCGTCGGGGATCACGCCGGTGCCCTCGGTATAGACCGTGACGTTCATCGGCCGCGCCACGCCGATGGCATAGGCGACCTGGATCTGGCACTGCCGCGCCAGGCCGGCGGCGACGATGTTCTTGGCCACGTAGCGCGCGGCATAGGCGGCCGAGCGGTCGACCTTGGACGGGTCCTTGCCGCTGAAGGCGCCTCCGCCGTGCGGGCAGGCGCCGCCGTAGGTGTCGACGATGATCTTGCGGCCGGTCAGGCCGCAGTCGCCCTGCGGGCCGCCGACGACGAAGCGGCCGGTGGGGTTGATCAGGTACTTGGTGTCGGCCGTCAGCCAGGCCTTGGGCAGCACCGGCTTGATGATCTCCTCGCGCACCGCCTCGTAGAAGGCGTCGGTCATCTTGTGGCCCAGGCTGTACTCGGGCGCATGCTGCGACGACAGCACGACGGTGTCGATGCTGTGCGGCTTTCCGTCGACATAGCGCAGCGTGACCTGGCTCTTGGCGTCCGGGCGCAGGAAGGGCAGGCGCCCGTCCTTGCGCAGCTGGGCCTGGCGTTCGACCAGCCGGTGCGCGTAGTAGATCGGCGCGGGCATCAGGTCGGGCGTCTCGTCGCAGGCATAGCCGAACATCAGGCCCTGGTCGCCGGCACCGGTGTTCAGGTGGTCGTCGGACGCATGGTCCACGCCCTGGGCGATGTCGTTGGACTGCTTGTCGTAGCAGACCATGACCGCGCAGCCCTTGTAGTCGATGCCGTAGTCGGTGTTGTCGTAGCCGATGCGCTTGATCGTGTCGCGCGCGACCTGGATGTAGTCGACATGCGCGTTGGTGGTGATCTCGCCGGCAAGCACCACCAGGCCGGTGTTGCACAGGGTCTCGGCGGCCACGCGGCTGCGCGGGTCCTGCGTGAAGATCGCGTCCAGGATGGCATCGGAGACCTGGTCCGCCACCTTGTCCGGGTGGCCTTCGGAGACCGATTCCGATGTGAAGAGATAGTCGTTCGCCATTCAATACACTCCGTTTGCGTTGTGAACCTGCTGCGTCGCCGGTTCCAACGAGGGTGATTGCGCGGCGAACGCTTTAGCGGCATTTGGCGGCTGGTTTGCACCAGCCGGCGCTGGCGGGCATGGGCCCGTCTGGCGCGTCGCCCCGCAAGTTGTCCTTTAACTCGGCGACTCGGAACATTATAAGAAGCATGCGTCTCCTGTTGCGGCTGCTGGCCGCCTGGCCCCTGGGCATCCTGCACACATTGGGCGTTCTCATCGGCTGGGCCGGCTA
>JBJXHB010000144.1:0-10234 GCA_046160725.1 Aquabacterium sp. | reverse complement strand
AACGTCAGGCTCCCCGGGCTCGGATGGATGGCATCCGCGTCCACTCCGGCACGTCCGAGAGCAAGGAGTACAAGTTCTGATGTCCATGCCATACCGCTTCGGGCCGCTGGTCGCCTCCTTCCTGGCGGTCACGGCCCTGGTTGGCCCTGCCTTCGCACAGCCAACGCCGGTGGCCCCGGCCGCGCCGCCCGCCGCACCCCGCTTAGCGGCGCCGGTTGCCGCGACCACGCCCGCAGCCGCCCGTGCGCCGCTGGCCAATCCGCGCCTTGCCCTGCGCTATGAGGCGGGAACCGGCGGTGTCGTCACCCTGCCGGCCGCGGCGTCCAATGTCTTCGTGGCCGATCCCAAGATCGCCGAGGTCCGGCCGGCCAGCGCCACCACCCTGTTCATCTTCGGCGTCGGCGCCGGACGGACCACGTTGGCCGCGGTTGATGCCGCCGGCGTGTCGGTGGCCGAATACGACGTCTTCGTGCGCCCGGCGGCCTATGCCTCCACCGAGGCCCAGGCGACGATCGCGCGCGTGGTGCCGGGCAGCCGGATCACCGTCACGCCGCAAGCCAAGGGCCTGTTGGTCAGCGGTCAGGTTGGCACCGCGGAGGAGGCGGCGCGCATCATCGCCATCGCCCGCGGCTTCACCTCGGCCGGCCAGACGATCGAGGACCAGCTCACTGTCGCCGCGAATGTCCAGGTCATGCTGCGGGTGCGCATCGCCGAGATGTCGCGCACCGTGACCCGCAATCTCGGCATCGACTGGCAGGCGCTGGGCAATATCGGCAGCATCGCCAACCTGACGGCGCTCGGGCTGACGCTGGGGACCGCGAACTGCGTCGCCTCCGCCGCCGGCGGCACCAACCTCGGACCGGCATGCCGCGGCGTGAACTTCAGCGGCATCATCGACGCGCTGGCGCAGGACAACCTGGCCCGGATCCTCGCCGAGCCGAACCTGACGGTCATGAGCGGCCAGCACGGCAGCTTCCTGGCGGGCGGGGAGTTCCCCATTCCGGTTGGGCAGCAGAACGGCACGATCTCCATCGAGTTCAAGAAGTTCGGCGTGAGCCTGGGCTTCCAGCCGACGGTGCTGTCCGATGGCCGCATCCAGATGAAGGTCAGTCCCGAGGTCAGCCAGATCTCACGCGACGTCCAGATCGAGATCGTGGGCGGCGGGCGCTCGCTGCTCATCCCCGGGTTGAGTGTGCGGCGCGCCGAGACCACGCTGGAACTGGGCAGCGGCCAGAGTTTCGCCATGGCCGGGCTGTTGCAGGACCAGATCACTGACGCGGACAAGGCGCTGCCTGGGCTGGGCGAGGTGCCCATCCTGGGCTCGCTGTTCCGCTCCGACAAGTTCCTGCGGCAGGAGACCGAGCTGGTGATCCTGATCACGCCCTATATCGTTCGCCCGGTGAATGATCCCAGCCAGCTGCGGCTAGCCGGCGACAACTATGCGGTGCCCAATGATCGCGAGCGCATCCTGCAGCTAAAGCAGAACGCCTTTGTGCCGCCGGTGGCCGGCGCGGCATCGGCGCCTGCCTTGCTTCCCGCCCAGGGTCGCGTCGGGCGCCCTGGCTTCATCCTTCAGTGAGCACTACCATGCCCCGGACACGCAAAACCCGCGTCCTTTCGGCCGTTCTGTTCGGCACCCTGCTGGTCAGCGGATGCAGCCTGACCGACCCCTATGAGCGCAGCGCAACCTGGCGTCCCAGCCGGGTCAACGATGCCAACATCGCCGCCCAGGTGGCCAATCCGGCCGACCTGACCCAAGGGCGCGGCGATGCCGGCACCGGGGTGCGCACTGCGACCGGCGCCGTTGAGAGAATGTGGGAAGGGCCAGCCAAGAAGGATGCCCCGTCAAGCGGCCTCACCGGCATCGGTGGTGGCGCCACCCAGCAGCCCCCACGCTGATGTCCGACGTCGCAAACCGATCCGAGCCGCGCGCGGTCGCGGCCAGGCATGACCGGCCCCAGCTGATGTCCTTCCTGGCCGATGCGCACACCGAAGCCGCAGTGCGCGACGGCTTAGCCGACCTGTTGCTGGAAACCGCCGACATGCGGCGCGGCGGGATCCGCGCGGCGGTGGCGGCACTGTCCAAGATCACCACGCCGCGCATCCTGGTGGTCGATGTCAGCGGCGAGGACGAGCCGCTGGCAGCCTTGGGCTCGCTTTCCGAAGTGGTGGAGCCCGACGTCGTCGTGCTGGTGGTCGGCGACATCCATGACATAACCTTCTATCGCGAGGTCACGCGCGGCCTTGGCGCCATGGAATACCTGGCCAAGCCGCTGTCCCGCGACATCGTCTCGCGTCATTTCGGCCCCTATGTCCGCGGCCAGACCCGCGCCGGTGTGGTGCTCGGCGGGCGCATGATCGCGCTGACCGGCGCACAAGGCGGGGTAGGCACCTCGATGCTGGCGGCCAACCTTGCCTGGCATCTCGGCACTGAGCGCAACCGCCACACCGTGCTTCTGGACGCTGATCTGCACCGCGGCACCGGCGCCTTTCTGTTGAACACCTCACCGAGTTCGGGGTTGCAATTGGCGCTGGAGACGCCCGAGCGCATTGACGCCCTGTTGGCCGAGCGCGCCGCCCAGCCCGTGTCCGAGCGGTTGCATGTGCTGGCCAGCGAGATCGCGCTGACTGAATCGCCCATCTATGCCGAGGGGGCGGCCGAAGCCCTGCTGGGCGCGCTACGCCGCCGCTACAATTTCATTATCGCCGATGTGCCGCTGAATGGGATGCGCTTCAGCCGCGATATTGTGAACCTGGCCCAGCAACGGGTGGTGGTGATGCTGCCCACCCTGGTTTCGATCCGCGACACGCTGAAGCTGCTCGGCCTGAAGATCGGTCCCGACAAGGGCGACCGTCCTATCGTGGTCCTGAACCGCCTGGGCATGCCCGGCGGGTTGCAGCGCCGCCAGGTTGAGGACACGCTGGGGGTGAAGGTGGATATCGCCATCCCGGACCTGCCGCGCGTGGTGACCAATGCGACGAATATTGGCGAGCCCGCGGCCGCTGCACGCAGCCCGCTGCGCAGCGCCATCATCGAGCTGACGAGCCTGGCCGCCGCCAACGGCCTGTTGGACATGGGCAAGCGGGGCGAGCAAGCCGCCGCTGAGGCGCCGGTCCGCCGCGGCTGGCGTCTGTTTGGCGGCCGCAAGACATGAGCGGCGCATCGGGTTTTGGACGCCGCCGCAGCGTCGATGGTCCGGAACTGGCGGTTGTCGCGCCGGTGGCTGCCGAGCGCAGTCTGGCCGTGGTCACCGTCTCGCAGAGCGCCCCGCCTGAGTCCATTGCCGAACTCCGTGTCCTCTGCCTCGCACGCCTGGAGCCCGCCGCCGTTGCCGCGCTGACGCCCGAGCGGCTGGCGCTGGAGGTGGAGAAGCTGATCTCCGAGATCGCCACCGATCGCCGCGTCCATTTGAACGGCGTCGAGCAGCATATGCTGGCGCAGGAGCTGGTGAACGACATGCTGGGGCTCGGCCCGCTCCAGCCGCTGTTGAACGACGAGCGCGTGGCCGACATCATGGTGAACGGACCGAACAAGGTCTTCGTCGAGCGTGGCGGCAAGGTCGAGCTGTCCAACGTGCGCTTTCGCGATGAAAGCCACCTGGCGGGGATCTGCCAGCGGATCGCCGCCGGGGTCGGCCGTCGCATCGACGAGGCGAGCCCAATGGTCGATGCCCGTCTCAAGGACGGCAGCCGCGTCAATATCGTCTTCCCACCGCTGGCGCTCGACGGCCCGACCATGTCGATCCGTAAATTCTCCAAGAAACCGATCGACTTCGAACGACTGATCGGCTTCGGCGCACTCACCCGCCCGGTCGCCAAGATCCTGTCGCTAGCCTCGGCTGCCCGGCTGAACGTCGTCATCTCCGGCGGCACCGGCTCAGGCAAGACGACGATGATGAACGCCCTGTCGCGCCTGATCGCGGAAAGCGAGCGCGTGATCACGGTCGAGGACGCGGCCGAGCTGCAGCTGCAACAGCCCCATGTCGTGCGCCTGGAAACCCGGCCGATGAGCCTGGAGGGCAAGGGCGAGATCAACCAGCGCGACCTGGTGCGCAATGCGCTGCGTATGCGCCCCGACCGGATCATCATTGGCGAGGTCCGCGGCGGTGAGGCGTTCGACATGCTCCAGGCGATGAACACCGGTCATGACGGCTCGATGTCCACCATTCACGCCAATACCACCCGCGACGCGCTGATCCGCATCGAGAACATGGTCCAGATGGGAAATATGGGCCTGCCGTCGCGCGCCATCCGCACCCAGATCGTCAGCGCCGTCAATATTATTATACAGGTGGAGCGCCAGCGTGACGGCGGCCGCCGTGTGACCCAGGTCACTGAGATCTGCGGCATGGAGGAGGACGTTGTGCTAATGAACGACATCTTCCAGTTCCAGATGGACGGCGAGAACTCCGAGGGCCGCATCGTCGGCCACTACAAGGTCAGCCGCGCCCGCCCGGCCTGTTGGGAGCGCCTGGTGTATTTCGGCTACGACCGGGAATGGATGACAGCGCTCGAAGAAGCCGCGGGGGTCGACAATGCCCGTTGAGCAGCGCCTGTGGCTTGTGGGTGGCGCCTTCCTGCTGTTGATCGGCATGATCGTTACGGCGCTGAACATCCTGGCCGAGCGCAAGCGTGCCCAGCAGCTGCTGGCGCGGCTATCCGCCATCAGCGGCCAGGACGACAAGAACCAGAAGCCGCGCGAGATGCGGATGCGCATCACGCGTGTCGAGGTTTCAGAAAAGAAGAGCAATTTCCGCCGGCTGATGGGTATCTTCGGCTTCGACCCATCGCATGCGTCGCACTACCCGGTTCCCTGGGCCATCGTACTGGTGCTGGCGTTGCTGATGGGACGCGTGACGGCCGGTGTGCTGACCATTCTCGTCGGCGATATGGCGTTCTTCTGCATCCCGGTGGTGTGGGTGCTGCTGGCGCGCTCCTTCTTCAGCTGGGTTGATGACCGGCGCCGGCAGCTACTGCGGACGCAAATGCCGGATGCGTTGTCGATGATCGTGCGCTCCGTGCGGGTCGGCATTCCGGTCACCGAAGCCATGCGCCACGTCGCCCGCCAATCCCTTGCCCCGACGGCGGTGGAGTTCGAGCGCATCGCCAGCGACCTTAGCATCGGCACGCGGCTCGACGTTTCTCTTAAAGCAATGGCACAACGTGCTGGTTTACCGGAATATCAGTTTTTTGCGACTGCGCTGTCTCTTCAATCGCAAACCGGTGGCGGGCTGACCGAGACGCTTGAGAACCTGGCCGATGTGATCCGCAAACGCGTCGCCTTGCGCTCCAAGGCCTATGCCCTGGCCTCCGAGGCGCGCACCAGTTCCATGGTGTTGGCGGCGTTGCCGTTTGTGTCCGGGCTTGGCCTTGCCGTGCTCAGCCCGACATACATCGCAGTGCTGTTTGTCGAAGAAGCCGGCCGCAATCTCCTGGGCATCGCGTTCCTTTCGTTGGCCACCGGCATCCTTTGCATGCGCACCATCATTCGGACCAGCCTGAAATGAATAGCCCCGTCATCTTTGCGATCGCCTTTGTGCTGACGCTCACCATGGTGGTGACGGGCCTGGCATTGCTCCGCCATGCCAAGCGCGAGGAGAAGCTGCGCGACCGGCTCCGCATGGCCAATGGCACTTATGTGGCAAATGCCGCACAGGCGAGCGCCGGGCCACAGGCAGGTGCTGCGCTGGCGCGCGTGGTGGCGGCCATCGGTGGGCGCATCGCCAGCAGTGGCGTGCTGTCGCGCAAGACGGTCGATGAACTGGAAAAGGCGCTTGCGGTGGCCGGCATGTCTGGGCGCAGCGCGCTCGGCGTGTTCATCGGCTGCAAGATCCTGCTCCTGGTTGGCCTGCCGCTCATCGCGTTCGTTGTAACCCAGCACATTCAAATGGATAGCACCTTGTCCAACCTGCTGCCGGCCGCCGCTGCGGTGGTGGGGTTGGTCGGGCCCGACATGGTGGTGCGCAAGCTGCGCAACACATACGTCAGCAAGGTCGAGGCGGCGATGCCGGATGCACTGGATATGCTGTTGATCTGCACCCAGGCCGGCCTGCCGCTGGAACCCGCGTTGGGCCGGGTAGCCGAGGAGATCCGGGTCGCCCACCCACAGATTGGCTGGGAGTTCGAGCAGACCGTCACCGAAATGCACATGACTTCGGACATGCGCAAGGTCCTGACCAATCTGGGCGAACGCACCGGGCTTGAGAGCCTCAAGCGCCTGACGACGACGCTGATCCAGACCATGCAGTATGGCACGCCGCTGGGCGAGGCGCTGCGCACCCTGGGCAGCGAGATGCGCACCGAGACACTGATCCGGTTCGAGGAGAAGGCTGCCCGCCTGCCGGTGCTGCTGACCCTGCCGATGGTCGCCTTCATCCTACCGACGATCTTCATCGTCGTGGCTGGCCCGGCTGGTCTGCGCCTGGTCGCCGCCTTCAGCTGACCGGGACCGGCAACGGAAGCTGTCACAAGCGCAACGTGAACGTGAAACTTCGTCCAATGACGTACCGCGCTATCGCCGGCGCAACAGCCGACGTCGCCTGTTCGAGCAGCATTTCCCGGCCTCAATCTGGCCAGCGCATCACATCGAGAGGCGCCTGACGGGACCGCCGGTGATTTTCGCAATTTGCAATTCACGCTGGCGACATTTGCTGTGAAACGTGACAGTTACCCGCACGCGCTACGCTTGCATGGCAGGCAGCAAAATTATTGATGGCGAAGGCGGCCGCGCAGAGTCTTGCTTGACTATCGGCCCAAGGTACAGATTCGCGCACAGAAAGTATATTATCGTTAATCTGCGTCTCACCAGGAGACCTTGCGCCAAAAGCAAATCTCAATAGAGCATTCTTGCTAAGAACCTCCCGACGTGATTCTTGAAAGAGCGATCGTTTCCCTGACTCAAGGTTTCACGATTCTAAAAGAACAGGCCTGATTCAACCTTGACTCGAGCACGATTCAACTCGGAATTCCTAACCACTTCACAATAGAAAACAAGGAATTACCGAAATATTAACGCAAAAGGGCTTCTCTTTCACGTAAACTGATGTTACTTTTTAGGCGCCAACCGGGATGCGCAGAATGCGGATACTCATTGCAGAAAAGAATCGGGGCTTTCGCGCCGAATTTGTCGAACTGATAACGCACTGCCACCCATCGTGGCAGATCGTCGAGACCGCCGACGTGGGCGAGTTCAGGGCGAAGATGAACGGTTCACGCTTCGATGTCGTTTTCCTCGATCTTCTACTTCCTGGGCTCCAGGCCCACGTCGACCGCGGTGCGCTGAGGGCCGAGTACCCGCACGCCAAGATCATCGGGCTCGGCGATACCAACGACGGTACCACCATTATCCGCTGCTTCGAAGAAGGGCTCGGTGGCTACATCTCCCGCAGTTGCAGCGGCATCAACCTGATCCGCACGCTGAAGGTCATCGCCACACCGGACCTGTTCATCTCCACCGGCAGCAGCGAACCGGCCCGCACCGCCCTGATGGTCGAACCGATCCAGGCGTCGAGCATACCGCTGCGCGAAGCAGAGAGCCCCGCCCACCCGCTCACCGCGCGGCAGTCCGACGTGCTGACACTGCTGGCCGAGGGCCGGACAACAAAGGACATCGCCCGCCGCCTCGGCTTGGCGGTCCCCACGGTCAAGACCCATCTGGCCGCGGTATACCGCCAGCTTGGCGCCCGCAATCGGCTCCAGGCCGTCGTCAAGGCCGGCGCATTGGCTGCCGCCCCGCCCAGTGTTGCCTCAATGATGCACGGGATGACCCAGACCGAGATGTTCGAGCGGAACTTCGCCGCCGGCTGACCGCCCGCCAAAGCGCCTTGCGCGACGCCGCTGCCCGCGTGAAACTGCGGGCATGACCTGGTCCATTCTCGTCCGCGACCCCGCAACCGGTGCCCTCGGCGCTGCTGTCGCCTCGCGCTTCTTCGCCGTTGGTGGCCTGTGCATCCATGTCGAGGGCGGTGTCGCCGCGCTGGCCACACAGGCCCTGGTCAATCCGATGTACGCCGTCCACGCCATGCCCCGTCTGCGCGCCGGCGAGGCCGCCCCGGAGGTGCTGCGCAGCCTGGTGGACCCGGACCCAATGCGCGACCAGCGCCAGTTCCACATCCTCGATGCCTCCGGCCGCATCGCCCAGCACAGCGGCCGTGATTGCGTGACGTGGGCCGGCCACGTGCAGAACCAGGACATTTCAGTGGCCGGCAACATGCTGGCCGCCCAGCCGGTGGTCCAGGCGACACTGGAAGGCTATCTGCGCGCCACCGGCAGCATGGCCGAGCGCCTCCTATCCGCCATGGAAGCCGGCGAGGCCGTCGGCGGCGACAAGCGCGGCAAGCAGTCGGCTGGTCTCAAGATCTGCACCAGCGACCCGTATCCGGACCTGGACATCCGCTCCGATGACCATCCGGACCCGCTGGCCGATCTGCGCCGCCTGCACCGGATCAGCCTCGAACGCTATGCCGTCTTCCGCCGCTTCCTGCCCGGGCGTGACAGCCAGTGGGGCGAAAGCGACCGCACGGTGATCGAAGCCGCCATCGCTCGCGACGGCCGCCCGCTCACCTGACTCAATTTCTTAGCAACGAGGACCAACATGCGGCAATTCATACTTAATTCTGCGTTTGCCCTGGGTGCGACCATGGCCCTTGGCGCACCGCTTGCCCTGGCCCAGCCCGCTGCGTCCCACTTGCGTATTGGCCTTGCCGAGGACCCCGACCTGCTTGACCCGACCCTTGGCTCCAGCTTCGTCGGCCGAATCGTCTATGCCGCCATGTGCGACAAGCTGTTCGACCTCGACGACAAGCTGAACATCATCCCCCAGCTCGCCACCGGCCACCGCTACGAAAGCCCCACCAGCCTGATCATCACACTGCGCCCCGGTGTGACCTTCCACGACGGCGAAAAGCTGGACGCCGAGGCCGCCAAGTACAAGCTCACCCGCGACCTCACGCTGAAGGGCAGCATGCGCGCCGGCGAGATCAACGCCATCGCTTCGATCGACATCGTCGACCCGCTCACCATCCGCCTGAATCTCAAGCAGCCAGCCTCCCAGCTCCTCGCCCAGCTCACCGACCGCTCGGGCATCATGATCTCGCCCAAGGCCGCTGAGGCCGCTGGCGACAAGTTCGGCCTGAACCCGGTCTGCGCCGGCGGCTATGCCTTCGACAGCCGCGTGCCGCAGGATCGCATCGTCCTCAAGCGCTTCCCGGGCCACTACAACGCCCAGAACTTCCACTTCGACCGCGTCACCTACCTGCCGATCCCCAACTCCTCGGTCCGCCTGGCCAACATGCAATCGGGCACGCTCGACATCGCCTTCGTCGCCCCCACCGACGTTCCCACGGTCAAGAAGGACCCCAAGCTGAACCTCACCGTGTGGGACGCGCTGGGCTATACCGGCATCAATTTCAACGTCGCCAACGGACCGGCCGCCGACACCATCACCGGCAAGAACGCCCTCGTCCGCCAAGCCTTTGAACTCTCGATCGATCGCCAGATCATCAGCGACGTCGTCTTCGCCGGCATGCTGACGCCCACCGCCCAGGCTAACCCGCCGACCTCGCCGTTCTACGTCCCAGCCATCCAGCCGCCGGCCCGCGACATCGCCAAGGCAAAGGCCCTGCTCGCCCGAGCCGGCATCTCCGGCCGGATCCCGGTCGAGCTAACCGTCACCAATGCGCCGGAAGCCCAGCAGGCCGCCGAAGTCATCCAGTCCATGGCCGCCGAGGCCGGCTTCGACGTCAAGCCGAAGGTCATGGAGTTCGCCTCCTCGCTGCAGGCGGGCTACAAGGGCGAGTTCCAGGCCTACATGATCGGCTGGTCCGGCCGCTCGGACGCTGACGGCAACATGTGGCCGCAAATGCACTCCCGAGGCGCCTTCAACTACGGCAAGCACCTCAACCCCGCCATGGACGCCCTGCTCGACGAAGCCCGTGTCGCGACCGCTGTGGCCGACCGCCGCGCGATCTATGCCAAGGTGTGGGAGCTCCAGCGCGCAGACCTGCCGCTGATCTACCTCTACGCCACCAAGAACATCGTCGGCACGCAGAAGACCGTCCAGGGGCTCAGCCTGGTCCCGGACGGCCTCCTTCGTCTCGGCGGGACCAGGTTTGGCAACTGAAGTAAGGCGAGGGCTCTGCCCTCGACCCGCTGGGGCCTGAGGCCCCAGACCCCCATCCGTTTGAGCGCCTTCGGCCAAGGGGGGCATAGAGGCCTTGGCCAAGGGCTCGATGCC
>JBJXHB010000143.1:0-37647 GCA_046160725.1 Aquabacterium sp. | reverse complement strand
ATCAGCACCAGCTTCGAGCTGGTGTCCGATCCGGCGTAAGGGCTGGGTCGTGGCCGGCGGGTGGACCTAGACCCAGTGCGCGGTCGTCGTCATCACTTTGGCCGTGGCGCGCATCAAGGCGGCCACGGGCGAGGGCAGGGGCCTGGCGCCGGCGGCCCGTGCCGTGTCCGCATGCCGGGCCTCGTCCTGCTGCATCTGTTGCACGACCGCGCGGGAGGCCGCGTCCGACACCGGCAGACGCTGCAGGTGTCCGGCCAGGTGTTGCTCGACCTGGCGTTCGGTCTCGACCACGAAGCCCAGGCTCCAGGCGTCGCCGGCACGGCCGGCCAACAAGCCGACCGTGAACGCCCCGGCATACCAAAGCGGGTTGAGCAGGCTGGGCCGGTCCCCCAGGTCGCGCAGCCGCTGTGCCGTCCAGGCCAGATGGTCGGTCTCTTCACTGGCGGCTTGCTGCATCCACGCGCGCTGGTCCTGGCTCCGGGCGACCAGGGCCTGGGCCTGATACAGCGCCTGGGCGCAGACCTCGCCGACATGGTTGACGCGCATCAGCGCCCCGGACAGGCGTCGCTCGGCAGCATCGAGGTCGGTCGGGCCGTCCGGGGTGGGCATGGGGCGGCCTGCCATGGAGGCCGCGCTGATGGTGCGCAGGCCCTCGTCCAGCTGGCTCAACACGGTGTCTAAGGAAAGCATGGCCCCAGCATAGCGCCGGACAGGCTTGACGCCGGGTCGGGCCGGAAACACACCACGTTGTTGGCAGACAACATGCCCAGGCCTTTTTTGGGCATTGGCTTTGCAAGGTCCGCTGTGCGATGGTGCAATAGCGCCAGCTTCCGCTGAGGAGGTTGGCCTGATCGACCCGCGCAACAGCGGTGGGTTTCCTAAGGGATCGGGACCTCTTGTTCAACCTTGGAGATCAACGCAATGAAGAAATCTTTGCTCGCTCTGGCCGCGCTTACCGCTTTTGCGGGCGTGGCTTCTGCCCAGTCCAGCGTCACGCTGTATGGCCGTCTGGACACCTCGATCGGCAAGAATGCTGGTTCTGGCAACAAGGTCATGCAGAACGGCTCCGGCAGCCGCTTCGGCGTGATGGGTGTTGAAGACCTGGGTGGCGGCCTGAAGGCCCGCTTCCAGCTGGAGCATCGCTTCAACGCCGACACCGGCGCTGACAGCAATGCCGGTGGCCGCTTCTGGCACGGCCGTTCGGTCGTGGGCCTGGAAGGTGGCTTCGGTCAGGTCCTGCTGGGCCGCGACTACACCCCGGCGTTCCTGGGCTCGCAGCTGGCTGCCGACCCGTGGGGCTGGGATACCGTGGCTGCCTCGACCTTCACGGTTGGCGTGACCGGCGGCGGCATCGCTCCGGTTCGTACCGACAGCTCGATCACCTATCGCATTTCCGCCAGCGGCATCAGCTTCGGCGCGCAGATCGGTGAGGCGACCGACCAGTTCAACAACACCGTCGACAAGCCGACGTCGTTGTTCCTGGGCTACGCAGGTGGTCCGTTCAGCATCGGTCTGGGCCTTGAGAACCCGGGCGGCGCCAACGACAAGTGGACCACGGTCAACGGCGGCTTCACGATTGGCGCGATCAAGCTGACCGGCCTGATCGGCAATGGCACGACCAATGCCAACGTCAAGGTCAAGTCGACGTTCGTGTCTGCCACGATGACCATGGGCCAGGGCGAACTGCGCGCGGCCTTCGGCAAGCGCAAGAACGGCAGCGCCACGACGATCAGCGGCCTGGGCCTGGGCTACCACTACGCTCTGTCCAAGCGCACCACGCTGTACGCCGACTACGCCCGCAACAGCAAGCTGGCCACCCAGAAGACCGCCTACGACGTGGGCATCAAGCACAACTTCTGATTCCCGGTTCCCGGGTCATGAAGCAGGGAAAGCCGCCTTCACGGCGGCTTTTCCGTTGCTGAAGGTCCCGCGTGTCAGCGTATCCAATGGTTGCCGCGTTATGGCAACCATGTGCGCCGGCAGACTCGTCTGAGGGGTGCGACGCGCATCACCACTCACGAGGTGCACTTTCAACCTTTCCTGGTAGGAGAAACCACATGTTCAAGAAGCTCATCATCGCCGCCGCCGTCAGCCAGCTGCTGGTTGTTTCGGCCTTCGCCGCCTCCCACGCCGCTGCTGGTGGCACCACCCGTGCCGAGCGCAAGGCCGACGCTGCCTCCGCAGTGAAGGACGGCAAGGTTGGCAAGGGCGAGGCCACTGCCCAGACCGAAGCCAAGTCGACCAAGGCCCGCGCCGACGTCAAGAAGGAAGGCGCCGCCGCCACCAAGGCCGGCGACACCGGCAAGGGTGAGGCGGTCAAGGCCACCGAAGCCAAGTCCGAGAAGGCCCGTGCCGACGTCAAGAAGGAAGCCGCCGCCGCCAACAAGGCTGGCGAGACCGGCAAGGGCGAGGCCGGCGGCGCCAAGAAGTAATTTCCCGCGCTGAGGGCCCTTCGACGGGCCTGGTTCGGATAACAGGGCGCTCCAGGGCGCCCTGTTTCAATTGGGCGCAGGGTCCGTACGCCCTGGGCTCTCGTGGCTGCTGCAGCGCTGCGCCACCCGGTTTTCCCCTCTAGGTGGCAGGCCGCATCTTGCCGATGATGCGGCTCCGCCCGCCGCTGCCCCGCATGCTCGCCTTCGTCATCCGCCGCCTGTTGCAGGCCATGATCGTCATGGTCACGGTGGCCTTCATCGCCTTCATGCTGTTCCAGTTCGTCGGCGACCCGGTGAACAACCTGCTCGGCCAGGACGCCACGCCCGAGCAACGGCAGGCGCTGAGGGCTGACCTCGGGCTGGATCAACCATGGCCGGTGCAGTTCTGGCATTTCGCCGGCAATGCCATCCAGGGCGAGTTCGGTCTCAGCCTGCGCCAGGGTCGCAAGGTGTCGACGCTGATCGCGGAGCGCTTCCCCGCGACGCTGGAGCTGGCGGCGGTCGCGTCCGTGATCGGTTTGGCAGCGGGCATTCCGCTGGGCGTCTATTCGGCATTGCGTCGTGGGACGGTCGGCTCGCAGCTGGTGATGGCAGGGTCGTTGCTCGGCGTCTCGCTGCCCAACTTCCTGATTGGCATCCTGTTCATCCTGTTTTTTGCCGTCACGCTGAAATGGCTCCCGAGTTTTGGACGCGGTGACGTCGTGACCCTGGGCGCACTCAGCACGGGGCTTCTGACAGCCGACGGCATCCGACACCTGATCCTGCCCGCGGTCACGCTGTCGCTGTTCCCCATGACACTGGTGCTGCGCCTGGTCCGGGCCGAGATGCTGGAGGTGCTGCGCACCGACTTCATCAAGTTCGCGCGGGCGCGCGGCCTGCCGGATCGCGCGGTCTACTTCGGGCATGCGCTGAAGAACACGCTGGTGCCGGTCATCACCATCACCGGGCTGCAGTTGGGGTCGGTGATTGCCTTTGCCATCGTGACCGAAACGGTCTTTCAGTGGCCCGGCATGGGACTGCTGTTCATCCAGGCGGTGCAGTTCGCGGACATACCGGTGATGGCGGCCTACTTGTGCCTGATCGCACTGATCTTCGTGATCATCAACCTCGCGGTGGATCTGCTTTACTTTGCGGTTGACCCGCGCCTGCGCATCGAGCGCTCGACTGCGGGACATTGAGATGGCTGATTCCGCCGGACCGATCATGAACGCCGTACCGGCCGCCCCAGGTGCCTGGACCCGGTTTCTGGACAGCGACCTCTGGTACAGCTTCAAGCGCTCGCCAGTTGCGATCGGTGCCGCCGTCGTTGCCGCGTTGTGCATCCTGACGGCCTTGTTCGCACCCTGGGTGGCACCGCACAACCCGTTCGATCTCGCGACGCTCGACCTCAGCGACTCGCGACTGCCGCCGGCCTGGATGCCGGACGGCAAGGCCAAGTACCTGCTCGGCACCGACGACCAGGGGCGGGACATCCTGTCGGCCCTGTTCTACGGCTCACGGATCTCGCTGCTGGTGGGCCTGGCGTCGGTGGTGCTGTCGGTGGTGGTCGGCGTTGGCCTGGGCCTGCTGTCGGGCTTTGTCGGCGGCCGGATCGACAGCTTCATCATGCGCGTTTGCGACGTGATGCTGTCGTTCCCTTCGATCCTGGTGGCCCTGCTGATCGACGGCATCGGCCGCGCCATGTTCCCCAATGCCCATGAGACGCTGGCCTTCACGGTCCTGATCCTGGCGATCTCCCTCACCGGCTGGGTGCAGTACGCCCGCACCGTCCGCGGCTCCACCCTGGTGGAGCGGCAGAAGGAATATGTCCAGGCGGCGCGGGTCGTGGGCGTGGCGCCGCATCGCATCATGTTGCGGCATGTGCTGCCCAATGTCCTGGGGCCGGTGCTGGTGCTGGCCACGATCCAGATCGCCGCGGCCATCATCACCGAGGCGACGCTGTCGTTCCTCGGCGTCGGCGTGCCGCCCACGTCGCCGTCGCTGGGTACCTTGATCCGCATCGGCCAGGACTTCCTGTTCGCCGGCGAATGGTGGATCACGATCTTCCCCGGCATCATGCTGATCACCATCGCGCTGTCGGTGAACCTGCTCGGCGACTGGCTGCGCGACGCGCTCAATCCCCGCCTGCAGTAGAGCGGCGACGCAACCTGATTTCACCTGGGCATCCGCTTGGCCGATCCGCTTCTTGAAGTCCGAAACCTGAGGGTGGAGTTTCCGACCCGGCATGGGACGTTGCTGGCCCTGGACGACGTGTCCTTCGACATCGCGCCGGGCGAGATCCTGGGCGTGGTCGGTGAGTCCGGCGCCGGCAAGTCGCTCACCGGGGCATCCATCATCGGCCTGCTGGAGCCACCGGGGCGCATCGCTGGCGGCGAGATCCGTCTCGGCGGACAGCGCATTGACAACCTGCCGGCCGAGGCCATGCGCCGTATCCGCGGACGGCGCATCGGCGCGATCTTCCAGGATCCCCTGACCTCGTTGAACCCGCTGTACACCGTTGGGCGACAGCTGGTGGAGACCATCCAGACACATCTGGACCTGAGCGCTGCACAAGCCCGGGCCCGTGCCATTGAGCTGCTGCAGGAAACAGGAATCCCGGCGGCCGAGCAGCGGGTCGACCACTATCCGCACCAGTTCTCGGGCGGCATGCGGCAGCGCGTGGTCATCGCGCTCGCGCTGGCGGCGCAGCCCGAGCTGATCGTGGCCGATGAACCGACGACGGCGCTGGATGTCTCCATTCAGGCCCAGATCATCAGCTTGCTCAAGCGCCTGACGAAACAACACGGTGCGGCGGTGATGCTGATCACGCACGACATGGGTGTGATCGCCGAAGCCTGCGACCGCGTGGCGGTGATGTACGCGGGGCGGGTTGCCGAGATCGGGCCGGTGCAATCGGTGATCCACCAGCCGGCGCACCCCTACAGCGTCGGCCTGATGGGGTCGATTCCCGCCATGGACGAAGAGCGCGAGCGCCTGATGCAGATCGACGGTTCGATGCCCCGGCTGAACGCGATTCCCTCGGGCTGCGCCTACAACCCGCGTTGCCCGAAGTCTGCCGACCGCTGCCGACGTGAACGGCCTGATCTGCTGGTGGCTGGCGCCACGCGCGCCGCCTGCTGGCTGCACCAGGCGGGAGGTACGGCATGAGCCCATCGGGACAGGCGGGCGACGACCGCGTCGCCGAGCTCGATACGACCGGTACGCGCTCGTCTGTTGCGCCCACGCTGGTCGAGGTTGAAGACCTGGCCAAGGTTTTCGATGTGTCCCCGCCCTGGCTGAACCGGGTGCTGGAGTCCAAACCGCGGCAATATGTGCATGCAGTGGACGGCGTCAGCTTTGCCATTGCCCGCGGCACCACGCTGGCGCTCGTCGGCGAGTCCGGATGCGGCAAGAGCACCGTCGCGCGCCTGCTGGTCGGGCTGTATGCACCCACACGCGGCAAGGTCCGTTTCGATGGCCGCGACACGGCTGATGCCATGACCGGGACCGAGATGCGGGCCATCCGGCGCCGCATGCAGATGATCTTCCAGGATCCTTATGCCAGCCTGAACCCGCGCTGGAAGGTCAGGGACATCGTCGGCGAGCCACTGCGCGAGCACGGGCTGGTCAAGCAGGACGATGAACTGAACGAACGCGTCGCGCGGTTGCTGGGGTCCGTCGGCATGGCGGCCGCGGACGCGCAGAAGTTCCCGCACCAGTTTTCGGGCGGCCAGCGGCAGCGCATCTCGATCGCGCGCGCATTGGCCACCCAGCCGGAGTTCCTGGTCTGCGACGAGCCGACCTCGGCACTGGATGTCTCTGTGCAGGCCCAGGTGCTCAATATCATGAAGGATCTGCAGCGCCAGCAGGGCCTGACCTATCTGTTCATCTCGCACAACCTGGCCGTGGTGCGCCATGTCAGCGACCAGGTCGGTGTGATGTACCTGGGGCGGCTGGTTGAACTCGCGGACCGGCGCTCGCTGTTTGAGACGCCGCGGCATCCGTACACCCGCATGCTGCTGGATGCGATCCCCGACATCCACATGAGCGGCCGCTCCCGCACGCCGGTGCAGGGCGAGGTGCCGAACCCGCTGTCGCCGCCTTCGGGCTGCACCTTCCACCCGCGCTGTCCGCATGTGCAGCCGCGATGCAAGGCCGAGCGGCCTGCGTTTCAGGTATTCAAGGGCATCCGCGTGGCCTGCCACGCGGTGGAGGAAGGTCGGATCTAGGCGGCCCGCACGGGCCGCCCGGTGGTGGCCCCTTCAGACCCAGTCGCGTTCACCTTGCAGCAGGGCCTGGACCGACTCCCGCTCACGCACCAGCGCCGCGCGGCCGTTCTCCACCATCACCTCGGCGGCACGTGGCCGGGTGTTGTAGTTGCTGGACATGACCATGCCATAGGCACCGGCCGACAGGATGGCCAGCCGGTCTCCGGCCCGCACAGCCAGCGGCCGGTCGCGGCAAAGCCAGTCGCCCGACTCGCAGACTGGCCCGACCACGTCCCAGGTGCGTTCGGGTTCGTCGTTGCGCACTTGGCACGGCTCGATCGCCATCCAGGCGTCGTACATGGCCGGGCGAACCAGATCGTTCATTGCGGCATCGACGACGCAGAAATTCCGCTCGGCACCGGGCTTGAGGTACTGCACCTCGGTCAACAGGACGCCCGCGTTGCCGACCAGCGAGCGGCCCGGCTCCAGCACGACCTCGCGGTGTCCGTGGCCGCGCGCGTCCAGTCGGCCCAGCATGGCGGTGACCATGGCGCCGGCATCCGGTGGCTGCTCATCCGCATAGGCGATGCCCAGTCCGCCGCCGACATCGATATGCTCGATCGCAATACCCGCGGTCTCGACCTGCTCGACCAGGTCGAGCAGGCGATCCAGCGCGTCGATAAACGGCTCGACCTGCATGATCTGGGACCCGATATGGCAATCGATGCCGGCCACGCGCAGGCCCGGCAAGTCGGCGGCGCGCCGGTAGGCATCCAGCGCCGCGTCATGCGCAATGCCGAACTTGTTGCCGCGCAACCCCGTCGAGATGTATGGGTGGGTGCGGGCGTCCACATCCGGGTTGACGCGCAGGCTGACAGTGGCGGTCGAGCCATGGGCCTGTGCAACCTGGGCCAGCCGCTCAAGCTCGGCGGTGCTTTCGACATTGAAGCAGCGCACCCTCGCTTCCAGTGCGGCCTCCATCTCGCGGGCGGTCTTGCCGACACCAGAGAACACCACGCGATGGCCCGGAACGCCGATGGCCATGACGCGTGCCAGCTCGCCTGCCGAGACGATGTCGAAGCCGCATCCGGCATCGGCGAACAACCGCAGCACGGCCAGGTTGGAGTTGGCCTTCAAGGCATAGCACAGCAGGTGGCGTCGCGAGCCCAGTGCCTGCTGGTAGGCCGCCACGGCGGCCTTCATGGCCCCACGTGAATACACGTACAGCGGTGTGCCGTAATGGCCGGCCAGGTCGTCAAGCGCAACACCGTCCAGGCACAAGGTGCCCAGGTCGCGACGCAGGTAGGGTGCACCCGGCAAGGCGGCCGTCATCGAAGCGGCCCGACACTGGCGGCGGTAGCGGGCGGCGGCAGCAGCAGTGGGCCCTTTTGGCCACACCCGGCCGCTGCGAAACTCCATGCCAGCACCGCGGCCAGGGTTGTGGCGCGCATGCCTGTGCGCATCGATAAACTCGGACCAGACGTCATCCGACGATTCTAGGGACCCTCGATGACCGATGCGGCGACGCCGATGACGGACGCGCAATACCAGCGGCAGGCCGATGCGGTCCTGGCGGCCATCGAGCGCCAGCTCGACAACTGGCTGCAGGACGATGTGATCGACATCGATGGTCGCCGCACAGGCGGCATGCTGGAAATGGCGCTGCCGGGCGGCAGCAGCCTGATCGTGAACATGCAGCCGCCGTTGCAGGAGTTGTGGCTTGCCGCGCGCGCCGGCGGACACCACTATCGCTGGGTTGAAGGCCGTTGGTTGGACACGCGCGATGGCAGCGAGTTCTTCGAGACGCTGTCAAGGCATGCCACGACACAGGCCGGCCGGGCGCTGCGCTTCCACGCTCCGATCGCCTGACGCGCTCTCCGGGACAGCAAGGTCGTCAGCGGCGAAACAGGTCCAGGATACCGCGACGTTCGTCGTCGCTCGGTGCGGCCGGGAGCTTGTCCTCCAGGCCCAGGCTGCGCACCCCGAGGCCCCGGTTGAATTCGTCAAACAGCCAATCCTCTCCGGAGCGCTGCACGCCCTCGGGCACGGCGGGCTCGGCTATCGGCGTGGACTTCAGCGCGTGGGTCATGTACTCGATCCAGACCGGCAACGCCAGCCCGCCACCGGTTTCGCGGTCGCCCAGCTTGCGTGGCGTGTCGTAGCCGATCCAGACCACCGAAACCAGTGAGGGGTGGTAGCCGGCAAACCAGGCATCCAGCGAGTCATTGGTGGTGCCGGTCTTGCCATAGATGTCGTTGCGCTTGAGCAGCTTCTGGGCTTGGGCCGCTGTGCCCGAGCGCGTGACCTCGCCGAGCAGATTTGACATGACGAACGCGTTGCGAGCATCGATCACCCTTGCCGACTCGTCCGGCAGTGCCGGTTTGGACTCCAGCAACAGCCGGCCGCGGTTGTCGGTCACGCGGGTGATGAGCTGCGGCGCCACGCGCATGCCGCCATTGGCAAAAACGGCATAAGCCCCGGCCATCTGCAGCGGCGTCACGCTGCCCGCGCCCAGCGCCATCGTGAGGTAGGGCGGGTGCTTTTCGGCGTCAAACCCGAAGCGGCTGACCCAATCCTGCGCATACTGGGTTCCGATTGACTGCAGGATGCGGATGGAGACCATGTTCTTGGACTTGGCCAGGCCTGTCTTGAGAGGCATGGGCCCCTCGAACTTGCCGTCGTAGTTCTTGTGTTCCCAGGGCTGGCTGCCAGTTGCCTCGGCGCTGAAGAACAGCGGCGCGTCGTTGATCACCGTCTGGGCCGTGAACCCGCGCTCCAGCGCTGCCGAATAGATGAAGGGCTTGAAGCTCGACCCCGGCTGACGCCAGGCCTGGGTGACGTGATTGAACTTGCTCTTGCCGAAGTCGAAGCCGCCCACCATGGCGCGAATGGCGCCGGTTCCGGGGTCGAGTGCAATCAGGCCGCCCTCGACCTCTGGCTGCTGGGTCAGCGTCCAGTCGCTTTTCGGCCCCTTCGTTGCACGCACCACCGCACCCCGGCGGATCTGCACCTTGGGCCCTGCGCGTTCGGCAAGACCTGATGTGACCGGCCGCAGGCCATCGCCAGTTACCGTGATGGCCTCGCCATTGCGCAACAGGGCCACCACCTTGCGCGGACTGGCCTCGAGGACAACGGCCGCTTTCAGCTCGTCGTTGTCCGGATGGTCTATCAAGGCCTCGGCCACCCGCGCATCGACGAGCTTGTCGTCCGACGGCAAGGTCACGAAACTCTCCGGGCCGCGGTAGACCTGCCGGCGCTCGTACTCCAGCAGCCCGCGGCGCAGCGCACGATAGGCCACACCCTGGTCTGCGGCGAGCACCGAGACATGGACCTGCAGTCCTCGTGTGTAGGTCTCCGCTCCGTACTGCGCATGTACCAGTTGGCGCGCCGCCTCTGCCACGTACTCGCCGTGCAACGCGACATCGGCCGGGGTCCGGTAGCGCAGCACTTGGCGTCGCGCCGCCTCGGCCTGGGTCGGCGTGATGTAGCTGTGATGCGCCATTCGATCGATGATGTGTTGCTGGCGCGCTGTCGCGCGCCGGGGATTGACGATCGGGTTGTAGACCGAGGGTGCCTGCGGCAGGCCGGCCAGCATGGCCGCCTCAGCGACCGTTATGTCGGCCAGCTTCTTGCCGAAATAGATCTCGCTGGCGGCGGCGAATCCGTATGCCCGCTGTCCAAGGAATATCTGGTTGAGGTAGAGCTCCAGGATCTGATCCTTACCGAGCTGGCTTTCGATCTTGAAGGCCAGCAGGATCTCGTAAATCTTGCGGGTGATCGTTTTCTCAGTCGACAGGTAGAAGTTGCGCGCAACCTGCATCGTGATGGTGGATGCGCCCTGGCTCCCCAATCCGCCGAACTGGGCTATCGCCGCCCGGGCAATGCCCTTGTAGTCGACGCCGCCGTGGTCGTAGAAGCGCGCGTCCTCGATGGCCAGAACGGCGTCGCGCATGACCTTGGGCACCTCGGCAATCGGCACAAACTGCCGGCGCTCCTCGCCAAACTCTCCCAGCAGCTGCCCATCGGCCGACAGCACCCGCAAGGGAAGCTTTGGTCGGTAGTCGGTCAAGCCGCTCAGCTCGGGCAGGTTGGGGTAAGCCACCGCCAGGGCGATTCCCACCACCATCAGTCCAGCGGCCCCTGCGGCTACTGCTGCACCGCAGAGCCAGACGAGTCCGCGGATCATGGACTGTTGCCAGGCTCTTGGCGGGCGACGAGCTGCCGGCTCGTCGGATGTGGTTTCTTGCGGAGTGGCCATGGTCGCCAAGGTTACCGGAAGAAGGGACGCTGTCCTGGAAGCATGAAGGTGAGGGCAACGCCAGCCGATTTGCGCCTTGTTTCAGACCTACTTCCAGGCGTCGGAGAATCGCAACGAAGGTACAACTGCCGGGCGGTGAATTCCTTTGGTGCACAAAGGCTTTACTGCTAGCATTGAAGTAACTTCTTAAGATTCGCTGTCTCCATCTCCAGTTGGGAGCCCCCGCTGCCGTGAGCTTCATCGATCTGTTGCTCGGCCGCAAACATGCGGCCATGATCGGCTTGGACATCAGCTCCTCCAGCGCCAAGCTGGTCGAGCTGGGGCAGGCCGCGAACGGTGAATACGTGCTGGAGCGCATGGCATCCGAGCCGTTCGAAAAGGGCTGGATCACCGACGGACAGATCGAGAAGTTCGATGAGGTGTCGCAGGCCGTGCGGCGGCTGGTCCAGAAGAGTGGCACCCGCACCAAGCTGGTGGTAATGGCAATGCCCCAATCTGCGGTCATCACCAAGAAGATCATGCTGCCGGCGGGCCTGCGGGACGAAGAACTCGAGTTGCAGGTCGAGTCCGAGGCCAATCAGTACATTCCTTTCTCCCTCGATGAGGTCAGCCTCGACTTCTGCGTGATCGGCCCCAGCGCGACTTCAGTGGGTGATGTCGAGGTCCTGATCGCTGCATCGCGGAAGGACAGGGTGCAGGATCGGCAGGGTTTGGCCGAGGCTGCCGGCCTGAAGCCAGCGGTGCTGGACATCGAGTCCCATGCGTCCCGGCTGGCGATGAGTCGCATCGTGTCAGCGTTGCCGAACCAGGGGCAGGATGCGCTGGTCGCCCTGTTCGAGATCGGTGCTGACACCACCAGCCTGAAGGTGTTGCGTGACGATGAACTCCTTTACGACCGCGATCAGGCTTTCGGTGGGTCTCAGCTGACCCAGCTGATCTCGAGGCAATACGGTTTCTCCTTCGAAGAGGCCGAGACGAAAAAGCTGTCCAGCGACCTGCCGGACGACTATGACGCGACGATCCTGAACCCCTTCGTCGACAGCCTGTCGCAGGAGATTGGGCGGGCCTTGCAGTACTTCTTCACCAGTACGCCTCACCACAAGGTGCACTACGTGATGCTGGCAGGCGGCACGGCCACCTTGCCCGGTCTCAAGGAGCGGGTCACCGAGCTGACCGGATTTGCCTCCAGCGTTGTCAATCCGTTCGATCGCATGAAGTTGGGCGCGACGGTTCGCGAGTCGAAGGTCAGGCGTGACGCGCCGGCCTACTTGACCGCCTGCGGCCTGGCGATGCGGAGGTTCATGCAGTGATCCTGATCAACCTGCTGCCTCACCGCGAGGAGAAGCGGCGCCAACGCAAGCAATCCTTCTTTGTCGGGTTGGGCGTGGCGGCTCTGGTCGGTGCCGCTGTCGTCGGCGCCTGGTTTCTGTTCCTGCAGAACATGGTGGCATCCCAACAGCAGCGCAATGAGCTGCTTTCTGCGGAAATCAAGCGGCTGGATGGGCAGATCAAGGACATTGCGAACCTGAAGTCTGAAATCGAAAGCCTGAAGGCGCGCCAGCGGGCGGTGGAAGATCTTCAGACCAACCGGAACATCCCCGTGCATCTGCTGGACGAGCTGGTCAAGCACACGCCGGAGGGTGTCTATCTGACGGCAATCCGCCAGAGCGGCCGTGTCGTCACGGTCAACGGCGTCGCGCAGACCAATGAGAGAGTGTCCGAGCTGTTGCGCAACACGCTTCACAATGCCGAGTGGCTGGAGCGACCCGAGCTGGTTGAGATCAAGGCCATCACACTGGCCTCCGGTACCAAGGACCAGCGACGGCTGTTCGAATTCAGCATGCGCGTGACCTTGCGCCAGCCTGGTACGCCGGCCGGTGCGGCATCTGCGCCGGCGGCGCCGCGCAAGGCTGCCTGAGGAGCAACGGATGGCCACCCCCACCCGTCCCAGTACCTTCAATGTCGACCTCAGCACCTCGCTGGACAAGGCGACATCCCAGTTCAAGGGTCTGAACATCCAGGAGCCCGGCCAGTGGCCGCTGTTGCCGAAGGCTGCGGCCATGGTGCTGGCGGTCGCGGTGGCCGTGGGCGCTGGTTGGGTCTTTCTGCTCAGTGGCGAGGACGATCGCTTGACTTCAGAGCGTGCCAAGGAGCCCGGGCTGAAGAACGATTACCGCTCACGTCTGGGCCAGGCCATCAACCTGACCGAACTGCGCAAGCAGAAGCAACAGGTGCAGGAGTACGTTACGCAGCTGGAGAAGCAACTGCCTGGAAAGGCGGAAATGGATGCGCTGCTGTCGGATATCAACCAGGCGGGCCTGGGGCGCGGTCTGCAGTTCGAGCTCTTCCGCCCCGGAAATGTCGAGGTCAAGGACTACTACGCCGAGCTTCCGATCGCCATCAAGATCAGCGGCCGTTATCACGACATCGGCGCGTTCGCAGCGGATGTGGCCAACCTCTCCCGCATCGTGACCTTGCACAACCTGACCATCCTGGGCAGCGCCAAGGACCCCAACGCGCTGCTGGCGATGGACGCCACCGCCCGGACCTATCGTTACCTGGATGCCAACGAGGTGGCCGAGCGCCGCAAGATCGAGCAGGCGGCAAAGGCCAAGGCCGCGGGAGCCAAGAAGTGACCGCCCGCCTGCCTGGACGCATCCGCATCGCATTGGTCACGCCCATGATGTGCTTGGCCTTGGCTGGTTGTGGCGCCGAGATCGAGGAGTTGCAAGGCTGGATGGAGCAGCAGCGAAAGGAGGTCAAACCCAGTGTCGAGCCTTTGACGCCGCCCAAGAAGTTCGACCCGGCACCATACGCGGCCGGCAAGGGAGTGGACCCCTTCAGCAATCAGAAGTTGTCGGTGGCGTTGAAGCAGGAGGCTCGACAACCGAACTCCGTTTTGGCGGCAGAGCTGAACCGGCGCAAGGAGCCCTTGGAGGCCTATCCGCTGGACGCGATGGCCATGGTCGGCAGCGTGACGCGAGGCGGTCTGCCTTTCGCGCTGCTGCGCGTGGACAACCTGCTGTATCAGGTCAAGGTGGGCGACTATCTTGGCCAGAATTACGGAAAGATCGTGAAGATCAACGAGACCGAGATCGCGCTGCGTGAGGTCATACAGGACGCGGCAGGCGAGTGGATCGAACGCTCGGGTTCGCTCCAGCTGCAGGAGAAGGCGCGATGACCCGAAATCAGGAGAGCCGCAACATGCCGAACTGGCGCGTCCGCCTTGCCGCCGCTGTGATGATCCTGCTGCCGGGCCTGGCATGGGCCCAGAACGCGATCCAGTCGATCACCAGCACCCAGCAAGCGGGTGCCGAGGTCGTGCGCATCGAGATGGCGCAGCCTCTGCAGGCGGTTCCGACCGGGTTCGCCATACAGACGCCGCCGCGGGTGGCGCTGGACCTGCCTGGCGTCTCGAACGCGGCCGGGAAGAACACCATCGAGATCAACCAGGGCAATCTGCGCTCAGTGAACATCGCCGCCGCCGGTGAGCGAACCCGGCTGGTCTTCAACCTCCGTCAGGCCTCGAACTATCGCGTCGAGCTTCAGGGCAATGCGCTGCTGGTCGTGCTCGAGTCCGGTGGGGCGCCTGCGGTTGCCGTGTCGGCCGCGTCGGCGCCGGTTGCTTCGACGCAGTTCGCGGCTCCGGCCAACCGTGATCCATTGGCGCTGAAGGACATCGACTTTCGCCGCGGGCCGGACGGATCCGGGCGAGTGATCGTCAACCTGGCCAGCACTCAGGTTGGTGTGGATATTCGCCAGCAGGGCCAGTCCCTGGTGGTCGAGTTCCTGCGGTCGGTTCTGCCTGAGAGCCTGCGGCGCCGGCTCGACGTGACCGACTTCGGCACGCCGGTTCAGGCAGTCTCCGCCTTCCAGAGTGGCGATCGGGTTCGACTGGTGGTGGAGCCCCGTGGCTCCTGGGAGCACTCGGCGTACCAGAGCGACAACCAGTTCGTGCTCGAGGTCCGGCCGTTGAAGGTCGACCCGAACAAGCTGACGCAGGGCCCGGGCTACAGCGGCGAGAAACTGTCGCTCAATTTCCAGAACATCGAAGTGCGCGCCTTGCTGCAGGTGATTGCCGACTTCACGAACTTCAACGTGGTGACCAGTGACACGGTGACCGGCAGCGTGACCCTTCGGCTCAAGGATGTGCCCTGGGACCAGGCGCTGGACATCATCATGCAAAGCAAGGGCCTGGGTGTTCGCAAGTCCGGCAACGTGCTGTGGATCGCGCCCAAGGACGAGTTGGCGGCCAAGGAGCAGGTGGACCTGGAGTCGCGCAAGAAGATCGCCGACCTGGAGCCGACGCGTACCCAGGCCTTTCAGTTGAACTACACGAAGGCCGAGGAAGTCGCAAAGGGGCTGTCCGGGCAAAACGCAAGCCAGGGCGGCGGCGCGGGTGGTTCAGCACAGGCCGCGCGGATCCTCAGTCCGCGTGGCAGCGTGATCTACGAGACACGCACCAACCAACTCTTCGTCACCGATATCCCGTCGAAGCTGGAAGAGATCCAGTCGATGATCGCCAAGATCGACATACCGGTACGGCAAGTGCTGATCGAGGCCCGCATCGTCGAGGCGGACGACAAGTTCGGGCGCTCGCTGGGCGTGAAACTTGGCGCGTCGGACGTCCGGGGTTTGCAAGGCGGTGTCCCGGGCTGGGGCATTGGTGGCAACAACTATGTTGCTGTCGGTGGGAACTACAGCGCCATTGGCTACCAGACGAACCAGTCACCCCGGGTGGACTTCAACAACACGCAGTTCGTCAATCTGCCGGCCAACACCACCAGCCTAGGCTCGGCTGCTGCCACCTTCGCGCTGTCGTTGTTCAGTCCGTCGGCCAACCGGTTCCTGAACCTGGAACTCTCCGCCTTGGAGGCTGATGGCAAGGGCAAGATCATCTCCAGTCCACGGGTCATCACCGCCGACCAGGTCAAGGCCATCATCGAGCAAGGCGAAGAATTGCCCTACCAGGTGGCCACCTCCAGTGGCGCGACGTCCATCCAGTTCCGCAAGGCGAACCTGCGCCTTGAGGTGACTCCGCAGATCACCCCGGAAGGCAACGTGATCATGGACGTTGATGTCAACAAGGACAGCGTCGGTCGGTCAACCTCCGCGGGATTCGCCATCGACACCAAGCATGCCAAGACCCAGGTGCTGGTCGAAAACGGCGGCACGGTGGTGATCGGCGGCATCTTCACGCAGACCGAGCGAACCGAAGAGAACAAGGTGCCGCTGCTGGGCGATGTGCCTGTGGTGGGCCATCTGTTCAAGAACACCGCCCGCGTGGCCAACAAGACCGAATTGCTGATCTTCATCACCCCGAAGATCGTCACCGACCGGTCGGCTGCGCGCTGATGACGACGCGCCGCGCAAGAGCTGGCAACGACGACGCCGTGGGAGCGAAACCGATGATGCAACGGATGCGATGGCTGGCTCTGCTCGGCCTGGGCCTGCTGGCCGCCTGCGGTGGCGGTGGCGGTGGCGGCGACTCGGTCTTTGGTGGCGGTGATTCGTCCAAGACTGCAGCGGACATTTCGCTGACCTTGAGTTCACCGACGGTCAACAACTCCGGCAGCGAGACGGTCACCGCCACGGTCACGGCAGTCGATGCCAACCGCAACACCGTCGAGGGCGTCACCATCACGCTCGCGGTTGACAATGGCGGCACCATACAGGTCAGCGGCACCAAGTCGAGTGCCTCCGGTGTGGTCACCGGGACCGTGGGCATAGGTGCCATCAAGATCAATCGGTCCCTCAAAGTGACGGCGACCAGTGGGTCGCTGACGAAGACACTGACGATCCAGGTGGTGGGCACGCGGCTCACGTCCACACTCATTCCTGCCGTGCTGCCGCCCGGCAGCGCCGGCAAGGTGCAATACCGGCTGCTGGACATCAACAGTAATCCGATGGTCGGTGTGGACCTCACCGTGACCGGGCCAACCGGCCAGCAGGTCATCACCTCGACCGGCGCCAATGGTGACTATGAGTTCAGCTACACAGCCCCGGCGACGGCGGGCACATACGATATTCGTGCCGCGGCAGGCGGTGTCGAAAACCTGCAGTCGGTGATCGTCCAGGCCGGGCAAGGCGCCATTCCACCGGTCGTGACGGCCGTGCAGTCGGCATCGGTCTCGGCCAACCCCAGCGTCGTGCCGATCAACACCGCGGGTACGAACAACCGGTCTGAGATACGCGCGATCTTCCTGGCAGCGAACAACGCGCCCGTCCGCAACATTCGCGTCCGCTTCGATCTCGCCGGGGACCCCAACTCCATCGGCGGGACGTTCACGTCGGACGGCAGTCAGGTCTATTCAGACGCGAATGGGGTGGCCACCACGGCTTATGTGCCAGGGTCGCGGTTCAGCCCGACCGACGGCGTGGTGATCCGCGCCTGCTGGGACTACAACGACTTCAACGCGGGCGCATGCCCGAACGAAGTCCGCAACAACCTGACCGTCATCTCGGACGCGCTGTCGGTCTCCATCGGTACCAACGCGGCCATCACATCGGACTCGTCCGGCCTGCTGTACATCAAGCGCTATGTCGTCCAGGTGGTGGACTCGTCCGGGCGGGCCCTGAAAGACGTGCAGATCAGTCCGTCGCTGGACCTGCTGCAGTATGAAAAGGGCTTCTACGAGATACAGGGCGACAGCTGGGTCAAGGTGACCATGGCAACCTGTGACAACGAAGACCTGAACCGCAACGGGCAGAACGAGATCTTCAGCAACGGCGTCGTCGAAGATGCCAACAACAGCTTCAACCTGGTCAATGGTCGCGCTGCGTTGGAACCACGCAAGGGCGACGTGGCATGGTCGTTCGTTGGCAGCGGCTCGACCGACGAGACTGGCCGTGTGGTGGTGCAGTTGCAGTATCCGCAGGATGTCGGCTCCTGGGATCGATTCAACCTGACAGTGGCGGCCTCGGGTGTGGCGGGCTCGGAGGGCCGGTCCAACTTCAGTGGCCTGCTGCCGGTGCCGGCAGCCGTGCTGGCCGACATCAAGGCGACCCCCCCGTTTGTCTTGAGTCCATACGGCGTCCAGGCCAGCGGCACCATCGCCGTCTCGATGCCGAGTTCGAGCAAGGTGCACGTCTTGTGCACGAACCCGAACTGACGTCAACCAGTCTGTCTTTGGTCGGCATGCCCGGCTGTGGCAAGTCCACGGTCGGGCGACAACTGGCGCGGCGCCTGGGCGTCCGGTTCATCGACAGTGATCACGAGATCGAGCGCCGCTGCGGCTGCTCGGTGCGGGCCTACTTCGAGCAGCATGGCGAACCGGCGTTCCGGGACCTGGAACAACAGGTCATCGCCGACCTGACCGATGCGCCGCAAGGGCAAGTGCTGGCAACCGGAGGCGGTGCGGTCCTGCGCGAACCCAACCGAAAGCGGCTGGGCGCCCGCACCCACGCGATATACCTGCGATCGAGCCCTGAGGAGTTGTTCCGCCGCCTGCGCCACGACACCCACCGTCCCTTGCTGCAGGTTGGCGATCCGTTGAACCGCCTGCGTGAGCTGTATCGTGATCGCGACCCGCTGTATCGCAGCACGGCACGCTTCGTGATCGAGACCGGCCGCCCGAGTGTCCGCATGCTGGTCAACATGGTGTTGATGCAGCTGGAACTGGCCGGTGTGATCGACCCGGCGCTGGTCCCATCAAGCATCGAGCCGTCGGCGCGTTGAGCGTCACCGCGACCGCCCCGAAGCCGGCCGCCATCTGCCCAGACCTACACTGGGCACCCATGCACAGCAGCCCCGCCACACGTGTCCCGATCGCGCTGGAAGCGCGCAGCTACGACATCCTGATTCGGCGCGGCCTGCTGGACACGGCCGAGGGTTTTGATGGGTTGCCGACCCCAGCGGTTGCGGTCGTCGTGACCAACGACGTGGTGGGCCCGCTGCACGCGCCTAGGCTCGAGCTGGCCCTGCGCCGGCGTCATGCCCAGGTGTTGACGGTGGAGCTGCCCGACGGCGAAGCGCACAAGGACTGGCCAAGCCTGAACCGCATCTTCGATGCGATGCTCACCGCTGGCTGCGACCGAAACACCATGGTCTATGCGCTCGGAGGCGGCGTCGTCGGCGACATGGCGGGGTTCGCGGCGGCCTGCTACATGAGGGGGGTGCCCTTCGTCCAGATACCGACCACTTTGCTGGCACAAGTGGACTCGTCGGTCGGGGGCAAGACGGCGATCAACCATCCGCTGGCCAAGAACATGATCGGCGCTTTCTACCAGCCGCTGCGGGTGCTGTGTGACTTGGACCTGTTGCAGACGCTGCCGGCCCGCGAGTACCGCAGCGGCCTGGCGGAGGTCATCAAGTACGGGCTGGTTTCAGACCCGGCTTTCCTTGTCTGGATCGAGGAACACGTCGATGAATTGCTGGCGCGCGACGATGCTGCGCTCACGCACGCGGTGCGGCGCAGCTGCGAGATCAAGGCCGAGGTCGTAGGCCAGGATGAACGCGAGTCCGGCCTGCGGGCGATCCTGAACTTCGGCCATACCTTTGGTCATGCCATCGAGGCCGGCCTGGGGTATGGCGCGTGGTTGCACGGTGAGGCCGTGGCTTGCGGCATGGTGATGGCGGCCGACCTGTCGGCACGGCTTGGTCTGGTCGAAGGCGGCTTCGTCGGTCGGCTGAGCGCCTTGTTGCAGCGTTGCGGGCTGCCGGTCGTCGGCCCGGACCTGGGCCGCGACCGTTGGCTGGCCCTGATGCGGATGGACAAGAAGGCTCAGGCCGGTGCCATCCGCTTTGTTGTTCTCGACGGATTGGGACAAGCCCGCATGACGGCAGCCGATGACGACCTCGTCGCCGATGTCATCGCCGCCCATGTCGCGAGTGCCTGACCGGCCAGGCATGGCCCCCGCCGTCTATTCCAGCGACCCAACGCGCAGCCGAGGGCGGCGCTATCCGGAGCCACCGCCGGTCTTCGGCGACGCGTACGACGAGGATCGCGACCGCATCGTCCACAGCAGTGCGTTCCGACGGCTGGTCTACAAGACGCAGGTCTTCGCCAACCACGAGGGTGACCTTTTCCGAACCCGATTGACGCACTCGCTCGAGGTCGCGCAATGCGGGCGGCTGCTGGCCGGCGCGCTGGGATTGAACGCCACATTGGTGGAGTGCCTGGCGTTGGCGCATGACCTGGGGCACACGCCCTTCGGGCATGCCGGACAGGATGCGTTGTCGGATTGCCTGGCCGGGCATGGGGGCTTCGAGCACAACCTGCAGACCTTGCGGGTGGTCGATCACCTGGAGCGCCGATTTCCATCCTTCGACGGCCTCAATCTCTGCTTTGAGACGCGCGAGGGCCTGCTCAAGCGATGCTCGCCTGAAGATGCCGCAGCTCTGGAGCACGACGAGCCGGGTGGCGTGGCCACGCGGTTCCTGCCCGGCAGGGAGACACAGCCCAGCCTGGAGGCCCAGGTCGCCAACCATGCCGACGAGATCGCCTACGACGTGCACGACATCGACGACGGTGTTCGGGCCGGTCTGCTGACACTGGACGACCTGATGGCGGTGCCTCTGGTCGCCGCCACCCGGCAACAGTCGCTGTCGGCGCACCCGGGCCTGGCCGCCGCACTGCCGCGTCGCCAGCTGGCCGACACGTTGCGCCGGCTGCGGCTGTTGCTGCTCGACGACCTGGTACAGACCAGCCGAGCCGCATTGGCACGCGCCCAGCCCGGTGATCCTGGCGCGGCGCGACACGGGGGTGCCCTGATCGGCTTCTCGGCGGAGATGCGCGAGTCATCGTCGGCATTGAAGCGCCTGCTGTTCGCGCAGCTGTATCGCCACCCAACGCTGACGCAGACGATGCGGGTCGCCGCAGGCGTGGTGCGGTTGCTTTTCGATGCCTATCTCAACAAGCCCGGCGCGATGCCCCCGGCCTTCGCAGCACGCGCGGACCGGCATCGAGCGGTCGCCGACTACGTGGCGGGCATGACCGACCGAATGGCCTTGCGTGAATACCGCCGGCTGACCGGGGTCCATGCCTTTGCGTGAGCAGCCCGGCCGCAAACGCTGAGGATCGCCATGGCCCGATCACCGCGCCTGGCCCTTCCGGGGGCCGCCCATGTCGTGGAGCTGCTGGCCCTTCCGTCGAGTCCCTGGTGTGCTGATGATGTCGACCGTGGTCTTGCGCTGGACGCTCTGCGCCGCTCGACTGCCGACGCCGAGGTGCCGGTGCATGGCTACGGCCTGGCAGCCGATGGCCTACGCTGGCTGTGCACGCCTGCAGGGTCCCAGGCCCTGTCCCGCTCTGTGCAGGGCTTCGGCCGTCGATATGTCGGTGACCACAATCGTCGTCACGGACGACACGGCACCCTGTTTGCAGGCCGTTTCCGGTCGGCGGTGGTGGCGCCTGGGCAGGATGCGCTTTTCGCGATGCTGGCCGTGGAATGTCCGGCAACGGCCGCCGAGGACACAACCGGTCAGCTGTGGACCAGCCTTGGCCATCATCTGGGCCGACGGCGGGAGACCTGGCTGACACCATTGCCAGCCTACTGGGCGCTGGGCAATACACCCTTCGAGCGTGAGCAGGCCTATGCCGAGGCGGTTGCCCGAGGTGAGCCCGGCGCATCGTGGCGGGCGGTGCTCGGCCGCGCGCTGCGCGCCGGTCGGCCGGTTGGAGATGCCGGCTTCATCGAGGACTGCGCCCGGCGGGCAGATCGACCTCTGGTGGCGCGGCCACGCGGGCGGCCGCGGCTGCGCTGAACGCAGGGTTCAGCGGACGGCCTGGCGGCCGGTTGCCGGCCCATCCAGCGGGCTGGCAGCCAGCCTCGGTGAGTAAGGCGTGGGCGGCCATTGGTCGACGCCTCAACAGGCCGACACTCAAATGCTATGTCCCCATTTATTCATGCCGACACCAGACGCTGCAATTAAATATGATCTGACCCCATTATTAAGAATTGATTGGAATGCTGCGCTGCAGTAACCTCGCGCCCGTTTCCGAAACTGCCTGGAGCCGCCCATGGCCGAGCATCGCGTCACCAGCCCCGCCACTGACGAGTCCCAAGTCGCGACCCCAACCGCCGCCGAGGTTCAGTCCCTGGTGGACCATGGCTTGTACGACCCAGGTCGAGAACATGACGCCTGTGGGGTCGGATTCGTTGCACACATCAAGGGCCAGCGCAGCCACGACATCGTGCGCCAGGGCCTGAAGATTCTCGAGAACCTGGACCACCGTGGTGCCGTTGGCGCCGACAAGCTGATGGGCGATGGCGCCGGCATCCTGATCCAGTTGCCGGACGAGTTCTACCGCGCCGAGATGGCGACCCTGGGCGTCCTGCTGCCGCCGCCCGGCGAATATGGCGTCGGCATGATCTTCCTGCCCAAGGAGCACGCTTCGCGCCTGGCATGCGAGCAGGAACTGGCCCGTGCGGTCAAGGCAGAGGGACAGTTGCTGCTGGGCTGGCGCGACGTGCCGGTCGACCGCGACATGCCGATGAGCCCGGCGGTCCGCGCGAAGGAGCCGGTGATCCGGCAGATCTTCATTGGCCGCGGGCCGGACATCATCGTGCCGGACGCACTGGAGCGAAAGCTCTATGTCATCCGCAAGACGGCCTCGGCCGCCATTCAGCGGCTCAAGCTCACCCACAGCCGCGAGTACTACGTGCCCAGCATGAGCTGCCGCACAGTCATCTACAAGGGGCTGCTGCTGGCCGACCAGGTGGGCCAGTACTACCGTGACCTCGCGGACCCCCGCGTCACGTCCGCCATGGCCCTGGTGCACCAACGCTTCTCGACCAATACCTTCCCGGAGTGGCCGCTCGCGCACCCATACCGGCTGGTGGCCCACAACGGCGAGATCAACACGGTCAAGGGCAACTTCAACTGGATGCGCGCCCGCGAGGGCGTGATGAAGTCCCCGGTACTCGGCGACGACCTGAAGAAGCTGTATCCGATCAGCTTCGAGGGACAGAGCGATACCGCGATCTTCGACAACGCGCTCGAACTGCTGGTCATGGCGGGTTATCCGCTGGCGCATGCCGCCATGATGATGATCCCGGAGGCGTGGGAGAACCACGAGCTGATGGATGCGCGCCGCCGCGCCTTCTACGAGTACAACGCCGCGATGATGGAGCCCTGGGACGGCCCCGCCGCCATGGTCTTCACCGACGGCAAGCAGATCGGGGCCACGCTGGACCGCAACGGCCTGCGCCCGGCGCGTTACATCGTGACCGACGACGACATCGTGGTCATGGCTTCCGAGTCGGGTGTCCTGCCGATCCCTGAGAGCCGGATCACCCGCAAGTGGCGCCTGCAGCCCGGGCGCATGTTCCTGATCGACATCGAACAGGGCCGTATCGTCGACGACGAGGAGCTGAAGAACCAGTTCGCCAGTGCGCGCCCGTACCGGCAGTGGATCGAGAACGTGCGTATCCGTCTGGACTCGATCAATGGCACCGGCCTGCCCGAGGACTGCCGGGAGACCTTGCTCGACCGCCAGCAGGCCTTTGGCTACACGCAGGAGGACCTCAAGTTCCTGATGGCGCCCATGGCCGAGAACGGCGAGGAGGCCATCGGCTCGATGGGCAACGACTCGCCGTTGGCCGTGCTGTCGGACCGCAGCAAGCCCTTGTTCCACTATTTCAAGCAGCTGTTCGCCCAGGTCACCAACCCGCCGATCGACCCGATCCGCGAGGCCATCGTGATGAGCCTCAACAGCTTCATCGGTCCGCGCCCCAACCTGCTGGACATCAATGCCGTCAACCCGCCGATGCGGCTGGAGGTGCAGCAGCCCATTCTGGACTTCGACGACATGGCGCGGCTGCGCACCATCGCGCAGTACACGGGTGGCAAGTTCCGCAGCTATGAGCTGGACATCTGCTACCCGGTCGCCTGGGGCCGCGAGGGCATCGAGGCCAAACTCGCGTCACTGGCCGCCGAGTGCGTCGATGCGCTGAACGGTGGGCACAACATCATCATCATCACCGACCGCCGGATGGATCGCGACCAGGTCGCGATCCCGGCCCTGCTGGCCCTGTCCGCCGTTCACCACCATCTGGTGCGCGAGGGCCTGCGGACCACCGTGGGCCTGGTGGTCGAGACGGCGTCGGCGCGCGAGGTCCACCATTTCGCCGTGCTGGCCGGCTACGGTGCCGAAGCGGTGCACCCGTACCTGGCGCTGGAGACCATCGGCGAGCTGCAGGTCGCCATGCAGGGCAACCTGTCCGCCGACAAGGCAATGGCCAACTACATCAAGGCCATCGGCAAGGGGTTGTCCAAGGTGATGTCCAAGATGGGCATCTCTACCTACATGTCGTACTGCGGAGCGCAGATCTTCGAGGCCATCGGCCTGAAGCGGGACTTCATCGACAAGTACTTTCGCGGCACGGCCACGCAGGTCGAGGGCATCGGTGTGTTCGAGGTGGCCGACGAGGCCCTGCGGCTGCACGAGGCCGCGTTCGGCGACGACCCGACGCTGGCGTCGATGCTGGACACCGGTGGCGAGTACGCCTGGCGCGTGCGCGGCGAGGAGCACCTGTGGACACCGGACGCCATTGCCAAGCTGCAGCACAGCGTACGGGCAGGGCGATTTGACACCTACAAGGAGTATGCGCAGCTCATCAACGACCAGAGCCGGCGCCACCTCACGCTGCGGGGCTTGTTCGAATTCCGGCTCGACCCGGCGCGGGCCATTCCGGTCGAACAGGTCGAGCCTGCCACCGAGATCGTCAAGCGCTTTGTCACCGGTGCCATGAGTCTGGGCTCGATCTCGACCGAGGCCCACACCACGCTGGCCATTGCGATGAACCGCATCGGCGGCAAGAGCAACACCGGCGAGGGCGGGGAAGACCCGGCGCGTTACCGCAACGAGCTCAAGGGCATCGCCATCACGGCAGGCACCAAGGTGTCGGACGTGATCGGCAGCAAGGTGATCGCGGCCGACACCGTGCTGCAGGCCGGCGACAGCCTGCGCAGCAAGATCAAGCAGGTCGCGTCGGGCCGCTTCGGTGTGACCACCGAGTACCTGGTCAGCGCCGATCAGATCCAGATCAAGATGGCGCAAGGGGCCAAGCCCGGCGAGGGCGGCCAGCTGCCCGGTGGCAAGGTCAGCGAGTACATCGGCTTCCTGCGCTATTCGGTGCCGGGCGTGGGGCTGATCAGTCCGCCGCCCCACCACGACATCTATTCCATCGAGGACCTGGCGCAGCTGATCCACGACCTCAAGAATGCGAACCCGCGGGCTTCGATCAGCGTCAAGCTGGTCAGCGAGGTCGGCGTCGGTACCGTGGCGGCCGGTGTGGCCAAGTGCAAGGCCGACCATGTCACGATCTCGGGCCATGACGGCGGCACCGGCGCCAGCCCTTGGTCGTCAATCAAGCATGCCGGCACGCCCTGGGAGCTGGGCCTGGCCGAGACCCAGCAGACCCTGGTGCTCAACCGCCTGCGCAGCCGTATACGGGTTCAGGTGGACGGTCAGCTCAAGACGGGCCGGGACGTGATCATCGGCGCCTTGCTCGGAGCCGACGAATTCGGCTTCGCGACGGCACCGCTGGTGGCCGAAGGCTGCCTGATGATGCGCAAGTGCCACCTGAACACCTGCCCGGTCGGTGTGGCGACGCAGGACCCGGTGCTGCGGCAGCGGTTTGCCGGCAAGCCCGAGCATGTCATCAACTACTTCTTCTTCGTGGCCGAGGAGGCCCGGCTGCTGATGGCGCAGCTGGGCATCCGCAGCATGCAGGACCTGATCGGCCGTGCCGACCTGCTGGACATGCGCCCTGGCATTGCCCACTGGAAGGCGCGCGGGCTGGACTTCAGCCGCGTCTTCCACCTGCCTCAGGTGCCAGCCGGGGTGGCGCGCTTCCAGTGCGAGACGCAGGACCACGGCCTGGACCGCGCGCTGGACAACAAGCTGATCGAGCGGTGCCTGCCGGCACTGGAGCGCGGCGAGCGCGTGCAGTTCATGGAGGACACCCGCAACGTCAACCGTTCGGTTGGTGCGATGCTGTCCGGTGAGCTGATCCGTCGCCGACCGGAGGGCCTGCCGGACCACACCATCTTCATGCAGATGGAAGGTGCCGGTGGGCAGAGCTTCGGCGCCTTCCTGGCCAAGGGCATCACGATGTACCTCATCGGCGATGCCAACGACTACACCGGCAAGGGCCTGTCCGGCGGGCGCATCGCCATCCGACCCAGCATCGACTTCCGCGGCGATGCCACGCGCAACATCGTGGTCGGCAATGTGGCGCTGTATGGCGCCACCAGCGGCGAGGCCTTCTTCCGCGGGGTTGCCGGCGAGCGCTTTGCCGTACGCCTGTCGGGTGCCAGCGCGGTCGTCGAGGGCACCGGCGACCACGGCTGCGAGTACATGACGGGCGGCACCGTGGCGGTACTCGGTCGGACCGGCCGCAACTTTGCCGCTGGCATGAGCGGCGGCGTGGCCTATGTCTACGACGACGACGGTCAGTTTGCCCGCCGCTGCAACACCGCCATGGTGGCCCTGGAGAAGGTGGTGGCGGCCGAGGAGCAATCCGGGGCCAGCGCGGCCTGGCACCGCGAGACCGCCGATGAGCTGCTGTTGAAGAAGCTGATCGAGGACCACCACCGTTGGACCGGGTCACTGCGCGCGCGGGAGATCCTGGACAACTGGGTGGTGTCGCGCGGCCGTTTCGTCAAGGTGATGCCGCTGGAGTATCGACGCGCGCTCGGCGAGCGGGCCGCACGCGCGGCGGCCGATGCCGCGCGTCAGGCGTCGCAAGCCGAGGCCGCAGCGGTTGTCGGGTCCTAGTTGCCACGCAGGCGCGCGACGGAACATCACAACGGATTGATCGAAGGCAGCATCATGGGCAAGGTCACGGGATTCATGGAGCACGCCCGCATCGACGAGGGCTACGCGCCGGTCGTCGAGCGGGTCCGCCACTGGCGCGAGTTCGTCATCGGCCTGACCGAGGAGCAGTCGCGCAAGCAAGGCGCGCGCTGCATGGACTGCGGCACGCCGTTCTGCAACAGCGGTTGCCCGGTCAACAACATCATCCCGGACTTCAACGACCTGGTGTTCCGTGGCGACTGGCGTGCCGCCATCGACGTGCTGCACCAGACCAACAACTTCCCGGAGTTCACCGGCCGTGTGTGTCCGGCGCCGTGCGAGGCGGCCTGCACGCTGAACTTCAACGACGACGCCGTCGGCATCAAGTCGATCGAGCACGCGATCATCGACCGCGCCTGGGCCGAGGGCTGGGTGCAGCCGCAGCCGCCGGCGCGTCGCACAGGCAAGATGGTGGCCGTGGTCGGCAGCGGCCCGGCAGGGCTGGCCGCCGCACAGCAGTTGGCGCGTGCCGGGCACGCCGTCACGGTTTTCGAGAAGAACAGCCGTCTCGGCGGGCTGCTGCGATACGGCATCCCGGACTTCAAGATGGAGAAGAGCCATATCGACCGCCGGGTCGAACAGATGTCGGCCGAGGGCGTGGTGTTTCGCAACGGCGTGCTGGTCGGCGCAATGCCTGCGGACAACCGCGTCACCAACGACGCGCAGGACACCATTCCCGCGGACCAGCTGCTGGCCCAGTTTGACGCGGTGCTGCTGACAGGGGGCGCCGAGATCAGCCGCGACCTGCCCGTGCCCGGGCGCGAACTCGATGGCGTGCACTTCGCGATGGAGTTTTTGCCGCAGCAAAACAAGGTGGTGGCCGGCGACAAGGTCAAGGGCCAGCTTCGTGCCGACGGCAAGCATGTGATCGTGATCGGCGGCGGCGATACCGGCAGCGACTGCGTCGGCACCAGCAACCGCCACGGTGCGGCCAGCGTGACCCAGTTCGAGCTGATGCCGATGCCGCCTCAGGCCGAGGACAAGCCGCTGGTCTGGCCATACTGGCCGGTCAAGCTGCGCACCAGCTCCAGCCATGAGGAGGGCTGCGGGCGCGAGTTCGCCATCGCCACCAAGGCCTGCCTGCCCGGCACCGGCAAGGACAAGCACCGGGTGGCCGGCCTGCGGACGGTCGAGGTGCAATGGAGTGGCGGCAGGATGGTCGAGGTCGCCGGCACCGAGCGCGACTGGAAGGCGGACCTGGTGTTGCTGGCCATGGGCTTCACCGGGCCGGTGGCATCGGTGCTGGAGGCCTTCGGCGTCGAGCGCGACGGCCGCGGCAATGCGCGCGCCGGTACCGACGCCGCGGGCGCCTACCGCACGAATGTGGACCGTGTGTTCGCCGCTGGCGACATGCGGCGCGGCCAAAGCCTGGTGGTGTGGGCCATCCGCGAAGGGCGCCAGGCCGCCAGGGCCGTTGACGAGAGCCTGATGGGCCGCAGCACGCTGCCGCGCTGACCGGGCCGGCACCGGACCGAGGCGCCGGCGCAACACATCTTTGCAGGTCGGATGTCCCCGCACCCCGGGTTAGCCCGGGGGTGCATGCCACAATCTCGCGCATCCTGTCTTGACGCAGCGGCATCCAGGCACCTTCCGGGTGCGAAAAGAATTGACCGATCTGCCTGTCCCCCCTTGGATTCCACTGCCCCGTTTGTCGAGATCGACCACGTCACGTTCGGCTACGACGCGAGCCGCACAATCCTGAACGACGTGAGCCTGCGCTTCATGCGCGGCAAGGTCACGGCCATCATGGGCGGGTCCGGTTGCGGCAAGACCACCCTGCTGCGCCTGATCGGTGGCGTCCATCGCGCCAATGCGGGACGCATCGTGTTCGACGGAACCGAGATCAACACCCGGGACCGGGCGGGGTTGTTCAGCCTGCGCCGTCGCATGGGCATGCTGTTTCAGTTCGGTGCGTTGTTCACCGACCTGACCGTGTTCGAGAACGTGGCTTTCCCGCTGCGCGAGCACTCCGACCTGCCGCCGGACATGATCCGCGACATCGTGCTGATGAAGCTCAATGCCGTCGGGCTGCGGGGTGCGGCCGGTCTGCGCATCGCTGAGGTGTCGGGCGGCATGGCGCGCCGTATCGCGCTGGCCCGGGCCATCGCGCTCGACCCGGAGCTCATCATGTACGACGAGCCTTTTCCGGCCTGGACCCGATCTCCATGGGCGTGGCCGCCAATCTGATCCGCAAGCTCAACGACACCACCGGTGCCACCTCGCTGGTGGTGTCGCACGATGTCAAGGAGTGCTTTGCCATTGCTGATGACGTGTACCTGCTTTCGTCGTCCGGCCGAGTCGTGGCGCATGGCCGTCCGCAGGAGCTGATGGCCTCCGACCACCCCGAGGTGCGTCAGTTCATACGCGGCGAGCCCGACGGGCCCGTGCGCTTCCACTACCCGGCCCGTCCGCTGGCCGAGGACCTGGGGCAGGTGTCGTGAGCGACCTGCTGCAACGGCTGGGCGCCCATGTGCTGGAGACGCTGCGTGCGCTCGGACGAGCGGCGCTGTTTCTGGTCGACCTGCTGCGATTCCTGCCGGCGGCGTTGTCGCGCTTCACGCTGGTGACGCGCCAGATCCATGCCATCGGCAACCTGTCCCTGGTCATCATCCTGGCCTCCGGCCTGGCGGTCGGCTTCGTGCTGGCGCTGCAGATGTACTACTCGCTGGTGGTGTTCGGCGCCGCCGAGTCGCTGGGCCTTGTGGTCAACCTGGCGCTGGTGCGCGAGCTCGGCCCGGTGGTCACCGCATTGCTCTTCGCCGGGCGTGCCGGCACCTCGTTGACTGCCGAGATCGGCCTGATGAAGGCCGGCGAGCAGCTGGCCGCGATGGAACTGATGGCCATCGACCCGCGGGCACGCGTGCTGGCGCCGCGCTTCATCGGCGGCATCGTCGCCATGCCGATCCTGGCCATCCTGTTCTCGACCGTCGGCATCCTGGGCAGCTGGGTGGTCGGGGTCGGGTTGATCGGCATCGACGCGGGCAACTTCTGGGCCATCCAGCAGGACCGCGTCGACATCTGGCGCGACATCGGCAACGGCATCATCAAGAGCACGGTGTTCGGGGGTGATCTGCACCTTTGTCGCGCTGCACCAGGGGCATGAGGCCAAGGCCACGCCCGAGGGTGTGGCCTATGCCACCACGCGCACGGTGGTGTTCTCGTCGCTGAGCGTGCTGTTCATGGATTTCATCCTCACGGCGTTGATGTTCTCGACGCCGGGTCGGTGAGGGGAGAGTGGAGATGATGGGCAAGAGACGCATCGAGATCCTGGTCGGCGGCTTCGTGCTGCTGGGCCTGGTGGCGCTGCTGTTTGTGGCGTTGAAGGCGGCCAACCTGGCCAGTTTCGGCAAGGGCGATCACTACCGCGTGTCGGCCCGCTTCGACAACATCGGCGGCCTCAAGTCACGGGCTTCGGTGCGCAGCGCCGGGGTCACGGTCGGGCGTGTGGTGCGCATCGGCCTGGATCCCAAGACCTTCCAGGGCGTGGTGACGCTGGAGATCGAACGCCAGTACCAGTTTCCGAAGGACAGCTCGGCCAAGATCCTGACCGCCGGCCTGCTGGGCGACCAGTACATCGGCATCGAGCCCGGTGGCGCCGACAAGAACCTGGCGGCCGGGGACATGGTCAGCCAGACCCAGTCCGCCGTGGTGCTGGAGAACCTGATCGCGCAGTTCCTGTTCGGCAAGGCCGCTGAGGCCGGCGCCGATTCGGGAGGCAAGAAGTGATCATCCATCACGCCCGAGTTGCCGCCGCGCTGCTGCTCGGCGCCATATGGGCCGTAAACCCAGCGCGGGCCCAGGAAGCCTCCAGCAAGGACCCGCTGGAGGGCATCAACCGCGTGATGTTCGCGATCAACGATGCCATTGACGTGGCCGTGCTGAAGCCGGCGGCCCAGGCCTACACCGCCGTCATGCCCAGCTGGGCCCGGACCGGCGTCGACAACTTCTTCGGCAACCTCGGCGACCTGTGGTCTGGGGTCAACCATCTGCTGCAGGCCAAGCCGGCCCGGGCGCTGGACCACGGCCTGCGTTTCGCCGTGAACTCGTCGCTGGGGCTGGGCGGCCTGCTCGACATCGCCAGCGAAGCCGGCATCGAGCGGCAGCGCGAGGACTTCGGACAGACCTTGGGCTGGTGGGGCATCGGCCCCGGCCCCTACCTGGTGTTGCCGCTGCTCGGGCCATCCACGCTGCGTGACACTTTTGCGGCGCCAGTCGACGCCCGTGGCGGCCTGACCGGGCGGATCTGGCACGAGGAGCCCGACCGTTACGGCGTGACATTGCTGTCCGTCCTGAATCTTCGCGCCAACCTGCTGGGCACGACCCGATTGCTGGATGACGTGGCATTGGACAAGTACGTCCTGGTGCGCGACGGATACCTGTCCCGGCGGCGCAACCAGGTCTACGACGGCGACCCGCCCGACGAGAAGTGATGTCTATTGCCCTGCTGGCCCGGCGGCTGTGAACCGGGCCACAGGCTCGGACGTTCAAGCTGCATCGACACCGAACCCGAAGAGAAAACCTCCATGCTGAACCGCCGCCACCTGCTTTGCGCCACCCTGGGCTTGCTCGGAGCCCTCTCCATGGGCCCGGCCGCTGCTGCGGAGGCGCCCGACGCCTTCGTGCAGAAGCTGTCCACCGAAGTCATGGACGCGGTCAAGGGCGACAAAGCGATCCAGGCCGGCGACGTCGGCCGCATCCGCGCCCTGGTCGATGCCAAGGTAATGCCGCTGGTGAACTTTCCCCGCATGACCAGCTCGGCCGTCGGCCCGCAGTGGCGTAGCGCCTCCGAGGAGCAGCGCAAGCGGTTGATGGAGGAGTTCAAGATCATGCTGGTCAACACCTACAGCGGCGCGCTGACGCAAGTGAAGGACCAGACCGTGCAGCTAAGGCCGCTGCGCGCCCAGCCGACCGACACCGAGCTGGTGGTGCGCACCGAGATCAAGGGTCGTGGCGAGCCCATCCAGCTCGACTACCGGTTGGAGAAGGCCGGCGAAGCCTGGAAGATCTATGACGTCAACGTCGGCGGCTTCTGGCTGGTGGAGGCATACAAGGGTCAGTTCCAGAAGGACCTCAGTGTCGGTGGCGTCGACGGCTTGATTGCCCGCCTGGCCGAGAAGAACAAGGCGGCCATGGCGGCCCCCAAGAGCTGAGCCACCACCACCCTGCGTATCCGACACGGCCCATGCCTGCACTGCCTGCACAACTGACGATTGAGAACGCCCGCGTGGCTGCGGCCGAGTTGTCGGCCGCCATTGCCACGGACCCGGTGCTGCTGGCCGGCGCGCTGACCGCGCTGGACAGCGCGGCCCTGGCCGTCCTGCTGCAATGCCGGCGCGCCGCCTCGGCTGCGGGGCAGCGCCTTCAGGTCCAGGGTGCGCCGCCCAAGCTGGTGGAGCTGGCTCGTCTGTACGGCGTGGCCGAGCTGCTGGACCTGGAGAACGGCGCCTAGCCTGCTGGCGCCCAGCGCTTGATGCGCAGGTTGCGCTTGATCTCGGCCAGCATCGGCCGCAGGCCGGGCCCCAGCCGCAACGCCACGCCAGTGGTCAGGACGTCCACCAGCAGCAGGTGAAGCAGGCGCGACACCATCGGGCTGTAGCGGTCATAGTCCTCCGGATGGTCCACCGCCAGCAGGATCTCATGCTGGGTCTGCGCCATGCGGGCCAGCGGCGACCCGCTGGCGGTGATGATGATCAGCCGGGCGCCCTTGCGGTGTGCGATGTCGGCGGCGTCCAGCAAGTCGCGGCTGCGGCCTGAGTTCGAGAACACCACGGCGCAGTCACCGGGCTTGAGCATGGTGGCGCTCATCACCTGCACATGCCCGTCCGAGCAGGCGACAGCGTTGACGCCCAGGCGGAAGAACTTGTGCTGCGCATCCTGGGCCACGATGCCGGAGTTGCCGACACCATAGAACTCGATGCGCCGGCCATTGCGGCCGGCTTCGGCCAGGGCCTCGATGGCCTGCTCGACGGCCGCTGTCGGCAGCGCGCCGCGAAACCGCAGCATCGCGGCGACCGCGTTGTCGACCACCTTGACCGTCAGGTCGGACGCCTTGTCGTCCTCGTCGACCGCGCGATGCACGTAGGGCACGCCCTCGTTGACGCTGCCGGCCAGCTTGAGCTTCAGGTCGGTGAGCCCGTCGTAGCCCACGCTGCGACAGAAGCGCACCACGGTAGGCTTGCTGACTCGGGCCCGCAGCGCCAGCTCGCCGACCGGCTGGGACGCGAACAGGCGCGGGTCAGCCACCAGGACGCGGGCCACGCGCTGCTCGGCCGGCGGCAACGCGGGTATCGAAGCCTTGATGCGCTCCAGCATATTCAGCGCCGGAGTGCCGCCCTGAAGACCATGACGGAATCGCTCACTGCTCTTCGTCCCAGGCAAAGCCGTCGCGTGCCACCAGAGCGCTGGCCGCGGGCGGACCCCAGCCACCAGCGGCATAGGGCCGCGGGCCTTCGCCGTCGCTGGCCCAGGCCTGCAGCACGGGCTCGACCCAGCGCCAGGCCTGCTCCTGCTCGTCGCTGCGCACGAACAGGTTCAAGCGACCGGCGATTGCATCCAGCAGCAACCGCTCATAGGCGCCGACGCGGTCAGCGGGAAACGCCTTGTCGAAGTCCAGGTCCAGGAACACCGGTGCCAGACGCTCGCTGATACCGGCGCCCTTGGCCGCCAGCAGATGCAGCTCAAGGCCATCCTCCGGCTGCAGCTTGATCACCAGCTTGTTGGCCCGGTTTTCGCCGGGGAAGATGGGATGCGGCACCGGCCGGAAATTGACCACGATCTGGGCATCGCGCGTGGCCAGCCGCTTGCCGGTGCGTAGGTAGAAGGGCACACCGGCCCAGCGCCAGTTCTGCACCTCGGTGCGCAGGGCCACGAAGGTCTCGGTGCGGCTGTGGGCCGGCACCTTGACCTCGTCCAGGTACGCGGCCGTGGGGCGGCCGTCGACCATGCCGGCGCGGTACTGGCCGCGCACCACGTCGCGCGCCACCAACTCGGTGGTGAAGGGCCTCAGCGAGCGCAACACTTTCAGCTTCTCGTCGCGGATCGCATCGGCGTCGCGGCTGGATGGCGGCTCCATCGCGATCATGGTCAGCAGCTGCAGGGCATGGTTCTGCACCATGTCCCGCAGCGCGCCGGTACGGTCATAGAAGTCGCCGCGGCTGCCGACGCCAATGCTCTCGGCCAGCGTGATCTGGATGTGGGAGATGCTCTCGCGGCGCCACAGCGGCTCGAACAGCGCATTGCCGAAGCGCAGCGCCATCAGGTTCTGCACCGCCGGCTTGCCCAGATAGTGGTCGATGCGCAGCGCCTGCGACTCGGTGAACGCAGCCCGAACGGTGTGGTTGATTTCCTGTGCACTGGCCAGGTCGTGGCCGAGCGGCTTCTCCAGCACCACGCGCATGTGCGGTGCGTTCAGGCCGGCGGCGCCGAGCTGCTGGCAGATCGGCACGAAGAGGTGCGGGCTGGTGGCCAGGAACAGAACCACCGTGTCGGCCCCGCGCTCGTCCAGCCAGGCCTTCAGGCCGGCATAGTGGGCCGGCTGCGCCAGGTCCATGCGCCGGTAGTGCAGCAGCTGCGCGAAGCGGCCGAACTCCTCCTCTGACGGCTGCTTGGCCGGCTCGACCTCTGCAAAGCGCTGGCGGATCAGGGCGCGGTAGTCGTCGTCGCTGCGCTCGTCACGGGCGACCGCCAGGATGCGGCCGCCGGACGGCAGCTTGCCGTGGCGCCAGGCCTGGAACAGCGCCGGCATCAGCTTGCGCCAGGTGAGGTCGCCGGTGCCGCCGAACAGCACGAGGTCAAAGGCCATGTCACAGGACCGACGGCGTCGATCAATGTAATTGAGTTACATGTTCGATGTTGCCCGAGTTTCTCCGGCCGGTCAACGCGCGTTGGGCTGTCGTGGCGCAGCGCGCATACGGGCGAACATGGACGGGCATGGCGCCCTGCTGTCGCTAGCATCGGCCGCAGCCGCCCGGTACAGCATCGGGCTCCCAGATCAGGAGCGAACCCATGAGACATCGCCTGTTGTTGATCACCGCTGCCCTGGCCGGCATGGCAGCCGGTGCCGGCGCCCAGGAGGCCGGGCAGATCAACGTGATCTGCTCCGTCCAGGCCGAGTGGTGCAACCTGATCCAGACCGTGTACGCCCGCACCACCGGCATCAAAGTCAACATGTCGCTCAAGGGCAGCGGCGAGGCCCTGGCCCAGTTGATCGCCGAGCGCGCAAACCCGCGCACCGACATCTGGTTCGGCGGTACTGGCGACCCGCACCTGCAGGCCGCCGAGCAGGGCCTGACGCAGGAGTACAAGTCCGCCCAGCTGGGCCAGTTGCATGCCTGGGCCCAGCAGCAGGCGCAGCAGTCGGGCTACCGGACGGTGGGCATCTATTCGGGGCCGCTCGGCTTTGGCTACAACCCGGAGCTGCTGGCCAAGAAGAAGCTGGCGGTGCCCAAGTCCTGGGCCGACCTGCTGAAGCCGGGCTACAAGGGCGAGATCCAGGTCGCCAACCCGGCCTCCAGCGGCACCGCCTACACCATGGTGGCCACACTGGTGCAGATGATGGGCGAGGACAAGGCGTTCGACTACATGCGCGCGCTGCACCCCAACATCAGCCAGTACACCCGCTCCGGCACCGGCCCGATCAAGGCGGTGGCGCGCGGCGAGACCAGTGTGTCGATCAGCTTCGTGCACGACGGCCCGGGCGAGAAGATGCAGGGCTTCCCGGTGGAGACCGTCACGCCGGGCGAAGGCACGGGTGCGGAAATCGGGTCGATGTCGATCATCAAGGGCGCCCGCAACCTGGAACCGGCACGCCGCTTCTACGACTGGGCACTGACCGGCTCGGCGCAGGAGCTGGGCGCGGCGGCCCGGCAGTTCCAGCTGCCGTCGGCCCTGTCGGCCAAGGTCGACCCGCGCGTGCCGGACTTCAAGAAGATCAAGTTCATCAACTACGACTATGCGAAGTACGGCGCCTCCGCCGAGCGCCGGCGCCTGATCGCACGCTGGGAGAAGGACGTCAACGCCCTGCCGAAGTGAAGCGCCAGCGTCGTTCGGCGGCACGGCGCCTGCCTTGAGCAGTGGCGACATGTCGCCCATCCCCATGCGCGCCGCTGCATTGAGGTCGGCACGCCGCGCGCCTGACCCAGTGGTGTGGGTCGCCGGCCTGGGGCTGGCGGCCTGGTTGCTGCTGCCCTGGTACTTGCCGCAGGACGTCGGCTTCTGGACGGCGATGTGGCAGGCGCTGGCCCGGCCGGCTGCCGATGTGACCGCACCCGGCGCGTTCCAGGCCGCCTGGCACGGCCGGCCTTGGCTGTGGGCGGTCGGCATCGCGCTGGCGCTGGCCCTGGTCGCCACGCGCGCCTGCGGGGCGCGACGACAGGGGCGGTGGTGGGTCGGCAGCAGCCTGCTGGGCCTGTTGGCGCTGCTGGGCGGCGGCTTCACCATCGGCGTGCAGGGCTGGGCCTTTGAGGCCTGGACGGCGGCGCTCGGGCCACTGCCCAAGGGACAACCCGGCATCGGCCTGGGTGCTGCGCTGGCCCTGCTGGCGCTGCTGGTGCTGCTGGGCATGGGGCTGGCGCGGCTGGGCGCCCTGAAAGGCGACCGCTTCGTGGCGTCGCTGGTGGTGGTGTGCAGCGCCTTGCTGCTGCTGTTCGTGGCCATGCCGGTGCTGGGCAGCTTCAGCAGCGCCTTGCAGGACGACGCCGGCGCCTGGGCGCCCGAGGCGCTGTGGGCGCGGCTGGCCCATGACCGCATCTGGGGTCTGGGCTGCCTGGCCGGCGGTGTGCGCTGCGGAACGGCCTGGAACACCCTGTGGCTGGCGCTGCTGACGGCCGCCGGCACCACCGTGATGGGCACGCTGATCGCGCTGTGGGCCGAGCGCGGCCTGGGCAACGCGGGTCCTGGCCGCGCAGCCGCGGCGTCGTCGCGGCTGCTGAACCTGCTGGCATTGCTGCCCATCATCACGCCGCCGTTTGTGGTCGGCCTCGGCCTGATCCTGCTGCTCGGCCGCGCCGGGTTGGTCAACCAGCTGCTGGAGGCCGCCTTCGGTATCGAGCCGACGCGCTGGTTCTATGGTCTGTTCGGCATCTGGCTTGCGCAGATGTTCGCCTTCACGCCGATCGCCTTCATGATCATGCGCGGCGTGGTGCAGGGCATCAGCCCGTCGCTGGAGGAGGCGGCCCAGACCCTGCGTGCGTCGCGGGCGGTGACCTTCCGCACGGTGACCCTGCCCTTGCTCAAGCCCGGTCTGGCCAACGCCTTCCTGGTCGGCTTCATCGAGAGCATCGCGGACTTCGGCAACCCCATCATCGTCGGCGGCTCTTATGCGGTGCTGTCGACCGACATCTTCTTCGCCATCGTCGGCGCGCAGTACGACCAGGGGCGCGCGGCCACCCTGGCGCTGATCCTCACCGGCTTCGCGCTGATCGTCTTCCTGGTCCAGCAGCGGCTGCTGCACGGGCGCAGTTTCACCACGGTGTCGGGCAAAGGCGACGGCGGCCTGCCCCTGCCCCTGCCCGACGGCGTGCGCCGGCTGTGCCGCGCTGGCGCCGGGCCATGGCTGGCCTTCACGGCGGTGGTGTACCTGTTCGCGTTTGTCGGCGGGTTTGTACAGACATGGGGCCGCGACTACACGCCGACGCTGCGGCATCTGGTCACCGCCTTCGATCTGCAGTGGGGTACGCATGGCCTGGTGTGGGCCGGCACGGCCTGGAATTCGCTGTTCACGACACTCAAGCTGGCGTCCATAGCGGCGCCGGTCTGCGCCGGCCTCGGACTACTGATTGCCTGGCTGCTGGCCCGCACCCAGTTCAAGGGCCAGCGGGTGTTCGAGTTCGCGGTGCTGCTGGCCTTTGCGATCCCCGGCACGGTGCTGGGCGTGAGCTATGTGCTGGCCTTCAACGTGCCTCCGTTCGAATTGACCGGCACCGCGCTGATCATCGTGCTGTGCTTTGTGTTCCGCAACCTGCCGGTGG
>JBJXHB010000142.1:0-7862 GCA_046160725.1 Aquabacterium sp. | reverse complement strand
CGGTCCTGGACGCCCTGAAGAAGGACCAGGCGGACGGCAAGAAGCCTTGAAGGCCAACGGGGCTGCGCAGAGCAGCCCCTGCAATGACAAAGGGCCCCGCATGCGCGGCCCTCAATGACAAAGGGCCCCGCATGCGGGGCCCTCTTGCATCCAGTGGCTCGATCGGAGCCTTGAGGCCCCGCCGTCGCCAGCCTACAGGCGCTGGGCCTGCATGAAGTTGTCGAAGGTCGCCTCGGTGAAGCGGAACCACAGGTTTGCGTCGCGGCGGAACGCCGAGTAGTCGTCGTAGACCTTCTTCCAGGCGGGGTTCTTGGCGCTGATCTCGCTGTACATCGCCATGGCCTCCTTGAAGGCGGCGTCCATCAAGTCCTTGGGGAACGGGAACAGCTTGGCGCCCAGACCCACCAGCTGCTTCAACGCCGCTGCATTCTTGCCGTCGTATTTGCCGACCATGTCCATGTGGCAGTAGGCGCAGGCCGTCTCGATCATCGCCTTGTACTCGGCAGGCAGCCCGTCGTAGGCCTTGGAATTGACGTGCAGTTCCAGGCCAGGGCCGCCCTCCCACCAGCCCGGATAGGCGTAGAACGGCGCCACCTTGTAGAAGCCCAGCTTCTGGTCATCGTACGGGCCGACCCACTCGGCCGCATCGATCGTGCCCTTCTCCAGCGCCTGATAGATCTCGCCGCCGGGGATGTTCTGCGGCACACCACCGATGCGCTCGACCACCTTGCCGCCAAAGCCGCCAACCCGGAACTTCGTGCCCTTGAAGTCCGCCAGCGACTTGATCTCCTTGCGGAACCAGCCGCCCATCTGGGCGCCGGTGTTGCCCATCGGGAAATTGACGATGTTGTAGTTGCGGTAGAAGTCCCGCATCAGCTTGAGTCCATTGCCCTCGTAGTACCAGGCGGCCATCTGCCGCGCATTCAGGCCGAACGGGATGGCGCAAGCCAGGGCAAACGTCTCGTCCTTGCCGAAGTAGTAGTACGGCGCCGTGTTGGCCATCTCGACGGTCCCGTTCTGCACCGCATCGATGGTGCCGAACGGCGGCACCAGCTCGCCGGGCGGGTGCGTGGTGACGATGAACTTGCCGCCACTCATGTCCTTCATGGCTTTGGCGAACACATCGTTCACGCCAAACAAGGTGTCGAGCGACTTCGGGAAACTGGAGGTCAGGCGCCAGCGAATGGTCGCCTGGGCATGAACAGCCGGCGCAACGCCCGCGGCCAAAACCCCGGCAATGCCGGCACCGCCTACAAAGGAACGACGTTCCATGGAGAACTCCTAGGATGAGGAAAGGACAGGTCGATGGCCCTTCGGGCCGGGAGACGCCGAAATTCTAGGGATACCCCTTGGGGGTCTGCTGGGTGTTTTCCCCCGCCATCCTCGCTTGCGATGGCGCTGCAAGGGCGGTTCAAGTACCGGCAACGGTCATGCGGTCGACCAGCATCGAGCCCACGGTCTTGCCGCCCAGAACGTACTCATCGCGACCCACGGCATCGATGCCCAGCAGCATCGCCTTGAGGTTGCCGGCAATGGTCACCTCATGGACCGGATAGGCAATCTCGCCGCCCTCCACCCAGAAGCCGGCGGCACCGCGGGAGTAGTCGCCGGTGACCATGTTAACGCCCTGTCCCATCAACTCGGTCACGAACAGCCCGCGGCCCAGGCGCCGCAACATCCCGGGCAGGTCGTCGGCGGCGGTGGTGCGCCGGCTGGTCAGGCGCAAGTTGTGCGACCCTCCGGCATGGCCGGTCGTGCGCAGTCCGAGCTTGCGCGCCGAGTAGGTGGATAGAAAGTAGCCCTGCAGGATGCCGCGGTCCACGACCCGCCGTGCCACCGTGCGCACGCCCTCGTCGTCGAAGGCGGAGCTGGCCTTGCCCTTGGGCTGCAGCGGGTCCTCGACCACGTCCACATGGCGCGGCAGCACCCGCTTGCCGGCGCTGTCCGGCAAAAAGGTCGTGCCCCGGTACAGCGCGCCGCCACTGGTGGCCTGCACCAGCGCACCCAACAGGCCGGCCGCCACCGGCGCCTCGAACAGCACCGGCACCTCGCAGGTGGCAATCTTGCGCGAGCCCAAACGGGCCAGCGTCCGCTGGGCAGCGTACTGCCCCACGACCTCGGGCGACGCCATCTCGTCGGCGTCGCGCATCGAGGTATACCAGGCGTCGCGCTGCATACCGGCGCCACGGCCCGCAATCGGCGCCACAGACAGCGAATGGCGTGAACTGGCATAGCCGCCGCGAAAGCCGCGGCTGTTGCCGGCCCAGAAATGCGACTGCTGCGCCGACACCCCGGCGCCCTCGGAGTTGGTGATGCGCTTGTGGACGCCAAAGGCCGCCGCCTCGCAGCGCCGGGACAGTTCGGCCGCATGGCTGGCGTCCACCGTCCACGGGTGGTACAGGTTCAGGTCCAGCGCCGCCTCCTGCGGCGTGCACAGGTCCTGCGCATCGGGCAGCCCGGCGGCCGGGTCCTCGGCCGTGAAGCGGGCGATGTCATAGGCCGCCTGCACCATGCGCCGCAGCGAATCCTCCGAGAAGTCCGAGCTGCTCGCATTGCCGCGCCGCTGCCCGAGGAAAACGGTGACGCCGACCGACTTGTCGCGGTTGCGCTCGACGTTCTCCAGCTCGCCCCGCCGCACCGAGACCGACAAACCGCAGCCCTCCGAGACCTCGGCGGCCGCGTCGCTGGCACCGGCGTCTCGGGCCAGACGCAGCACGTCCTCCACGATCTGCTGGAACTGCGGGCGCGAGAACGCGAAGATGGAATGCGTGGACGCTGCGGTCATCAAGGCTGCCGGGCGGATCGAGGGGCGACAATGATAGGGCGATGACCCCGCCCGCCCGCCCTCACCGACGCCGCGTCGCCGACGCTCCCGATGACCAGGCCGCTGCCGATGTGCGGCCCAGCAAGTCGCAGCGCAAGCGCGACATGACCGATCTGCAGGTGCTGGGCGCCCAGCTGGCGGACCTGTCGCCAGACCGTCTGGCGGCTATCGACATGCCCGACGCGTTGCGTGATGCGATCGAGGCCCTGCACCGCACCCGGTCGCATGAGGGGCGCCGGCGCCAGCTGCAGTTCATCGGCAAGCAGATGCGCGCAGCCGACCCGCAGCCCCTGCGAGAGGCGGTGGCCGCCGCCAGGCTGGGCTCGGCCCGGGACGCACTGCTGCTGCATCAGGCCGAAGCCTGGCGTGCCCAGTTGCTGTCCTCGGATGACGCGGTCACGCGCTGGGCGTCGCGCCATCCGGACAGCGACCTGCAGCAGCTGCGCAGCCTGGTCCGCGCCGCGCGCCAGGACATCGCCGCGCCCGAGCAACGCCACGGCCGTGCCTGGCGCGACCTGTTCCGCTACATCAAGCCCTGGCTGACGGACGAGACACCATGAGCGACTTCGACCCGGTCCGCATCGGGCTGGTATCCACCAGCGACCGCGCCTCCAGTGGTGTGTACGAGGACAAGGGCATACCCGGCCTGCAAGACTGGCTGAGCCGAGCGCTGCTCAACCCGGTCACCTGGGTGGCGCGGCTTGTTCCGGACGAGCGCGCCGCCATCAGCGCAACGCTGCGTGAACTGGTCGACGACGAAGCCTGCGATCTGGTGCTGACCACCGGCGGCACCGGCCCTGCGCCGCGGGACGTCACGCCCGAGGCCACGCTGGACGTGGCCGACCGGGAGATGCCGGGCTTCGGTGAGCAGATGCGCCAGATCAGCCTGCGGTTCGTGCCCACGGCCATCCTGTCGCGGCAGGTGGCGGTGATCCGCGGCCGCGCCCTGATCATCAACCTGCCGGGGCAGCCGAAGTCCATCGCCGAGACCCTGGCCGGCCTGCCGGACGCCGGCGTGCACGGGATCTTCGCTGCCGTGCCGTACTGCGTCGACCTGATCGGCGGGCCCTTCATCGAGACCGACCCGACGGTGTGCCAGGCGTTCCGCCCCAAGAGCGCCGTGCGCCCGGCGCGTCCGGCCTGAGCCGGCCTGAGCCAGCCTGGGCGCTGCCGCGATGCGGCGCTACTTCATCAACTGGTTCAGACGCTCAGCGTCGAACTGCTCATGGGTATGGGCGTCCTGCGGCACGCAGGGCTCAGCCGGCAGTTCGCGCGCGCCGAGCGACAGCTTCTCGATGGCCTGCCACAGCAGTGCGATCTGATGCTCCTGGCCGGCCGCGTTGTCGATCAGGCCCTTCATGGCCTGCGCCAATGGATCGTCCCCCTGAGTCAGTCCGTAGGCCGAGAAGCCCATGCGGGCCGCCACCGCCTCACGGTCTGAGTCGGCCTGGGCCAGGATGATGCGGGCCGGGTTGCCGACGGCCGTTGCCCCTGGCGGTACCGGCTTGAGCACGATCGCGCCGCCGCCCACGCGTGCGCCCTCGCCGACCGTGAACCCGCCCAGCACCTGCGCATTGGCGCCCACGATCACGCCGGCCTCGAGCGTCGGGTGCCGCTTGGCGCCCCGCGACAACGAGGTGCCGCCCAGCGTCACGCCCTGGTAGATGGTGCAGTCGTCGCCCACCACCGCGGTCTCGCCGATCACCACGCCCATGCCGTGGTCGATGAAGACCCGACGGCCGATCGTGGCCGCGGGGTGGATCTCGATGCCGGTCAGCATCCGGCCCAGGTGCGAGACGAAGCGGCCGAGCCAAAGGAAGCCACTGCGCCAGGCGGCATGAGCCAACCGGTGCCACATCAGCGCGTGCAGGCCCGGATAACAGGTCAGCACCTCCCAGTTCGAACGCGCGGCTGGGTCGCGCTCGCGGATGCAGGCAATGCTCTCGCGCAGACGGCTGAACATGATCGGTTGAACTCGATGGACCGCAATCGGCAGGAGAGTTTACGAGGCGCAGGGATTCCCCGCACCACGCGTGCGGTCAAGACGCGTCGCGCGGCTTGGCCGCGGCACGGGCGATGCCGCGCAGGATGTCCACCTCCTGGCGCGTCGGCTGTGCCCGGTTGAGCAGTTGATTCAGGCGCGGCATCAGCTTGCGAGGTGCGGCGGGGTCCAGGAAGCCGATGCGCTCCAGCGTGTCCTGCCAATGCGCCAGCAAGGCCTGCACCGCAGCCGCATCGGCCGGCTCCGGCTCGGCGGTACGGCCCCGCACCGGGTAGGCGCCCAGGGCCTGGCGCCACTCGTAGGCCACGATCTGCACCGCCTGGGCCAGGTTAAGCGAGCCGTAGCCCGGCGCGGTGGGGATGCTGATGCAGTGGTGGCAGCGCCAGACATCCTCGCTGGCCAGGCCGAAGCGCTCGCCGCCGAACACAAAGGCGACCGTCTGCCCCTCAGCCGCCAGGCCAGGCAGCAGCGCGCGTGGCGGCGCTGTGGGCGGGCCGAAGTCCCGCGGTGTCATGGCGGTCGCGCAGACGACGGAAACATCGTCCAGTGCCTGCGCCAGCGTGTCCACCACCCGGGCCGACGCCAGCACGTCCTGGGCGCCGCTGGCAAAGGCCAGCGCCTCGTCACGCTCCAGCACATCGGCGAATCGCGGGCGCACCAGCACCAGGTCGGCGAAGCCCATGACCTTCATGGCACGTGCCGCCGCACCGACGTTGCCGGCGTGGGAGGTGTGCATCAGCCCGAAGCGGCCCTGCTCATGCCGGGCCGGTCCGGTACCGGGGGGTGGGGCGATAAAATCGGCGCTCATCGCTCCCGGCCATTGTCGCCGGCCGCTCTTTCCCAGTCCCTGCTGCTGCCTGCGCGTCCCTCCGGCGTGCCATCCCTCATGTCCGCCTCGCTCCATCCCATGCTCAACATCGCCATCAAGGCTGCTCGCGCAGCCGGGGCGATCATCAACCGCGCGGCGCTGGACATCGAGCGCCTGCAGGTCAGCAGCAAGGGGCCGAACGACTTCGTCAGCGAGGTCGACCATGCGGCCGAGAACGCGATCATCGACATCCTGCTGACCGCCTTTCCCAGCCATGGCATCCTGGCCGAGGAGTCCGGCCGCACCCGTGGCGCCCAGGACAGCGAGTACACCTGGATCATCGACCCGCTGGACGGCACCACCAATTTCCTGCATGGCCTGCCGATCTACGCGGTGTCCATCGCCCTGGCGCACCGGGACCAGGTGCTGCAGGCGGTGGTCTACGACCCGGCGCGCAACGACATGTTCTTCGCCTCCAAGGGCCGCGGCGCGTTCCTCAACGACCGCCGCATCCGCGTCAGCAAGCGCACCCGGCTGGCCGACACCTTGATCGGCACCGGCTTCCCGTTTCGCCGCGGCGACAACTTCCAGCGCTATGTGCAGATGCTGGAGACGGTGATGCAGCACTGCGCCGGCATGCGGCGGCCCGGCGCCGCGGCGCTGGACCTCTGCTATGTCGCCGCCGGCTGGTACGACGGCTTCTTCGAGGTCGGCCTGAGCCCCTGGGATGTTGCGGCTGGCTCGCTGATCGTGACCGAAGCCGGTGGCCTGATCGGCAATTTCACCGGCGACAGCGACTACCTGTACCAGCGCGAGATCGTGGCGGGCAACCCCAAGATCTACGGCCAGCTGGTCAAGCTGCTGCAGCCCTATTCCCGCGTGATCGAGAAAGCGGCCGCGGATGCTGCGACCGCGCCGCCGGCCTCGACGCCGGACGATGCGGCGACGCCAGAGCAGGCCCTGGCGGCCAGCTTGGCCGCGCCAGGCGAGCCGACCGCGCGCAAGCCAATCCGCCTGCGCAAGCCGCGCGAAGCCTGAACCCCGGCGCCTGACCCGTACCGCATGACCGTCCCGGACCTGGCGGCCCATACGCCGCTGATGCAGCAGTACCTGCGCATCAAGGCACAGCACCCGGACACGCTGGTGCTGTTCCGCATGGGCGACTTCTACGAGCTGTTCTACGACGACGCGCGGCGTGCCCATCGCTTGCTGGACATCACGCTGACCAGCCGCGGCCAGAGCGCCGGCGAGCCGGTGGTCATGGCGGGCGTGCCCGCTCAGGCCCTGGAGAACTACCTGGCGCGCCTGGTGCGGCTGGGCGAGTCGGTGGCCATCGCCGAGCAGGTCGGGGACGTCGCCACCGCCAAGGGCCCGGTCGAGCGCCAGGTGGTGCGCGTGGTGACGCCGGGCACGCTGACCGACACCGAGTTGCTGGACGACCGCGCCGACGCGTTGCTGGTGGCCCTGCACCGGGAGCGTGGCCGATGGGGCCTGGCCTGGCTTGGCCTGTCCGGTGGCCGGCTGGGCATCGGCGAATGCACCGACGATGACCTGGGCGCCGAACTGGCGCGCCTGAATGCGGCCGAGATCTTGCATGCGGACGACCGCGACGCCCCGGCGGTACCGGCGTCGGGTGCGACCTGCACGCGCCGGCCGGCCTGGCAGTTCGAGCCCGAAGGCGGCGCGCGCCGGCTGTGCACCGTGCTGGGCGTCGCGACACTGCAGGGCTATGGCGCCGAGTCGCTGACCGCCGCGCATGCCGCTGCCGGCGCCCTGCTCGCCTTTGCCGAGCACACCCAGGGCCGTGCGTTGGCCCATGTGACCACGCTGGAGGTCAGCCGTGCCGGCGAGCTGATCGACCTGCCGCCGGCCACGCTGCGCAACCTGGAGCTGACCCAGACCCTGCGTGGCGAGCGAGCGCCGACCCTGCTGTCGCTGCTGGACACCTGCCGCACCGGCATGGGCAGCCGCGCCCTGCGCCACTGGATGACCCATCCCCGGCGCGACCGGCATGACGCGATACGGCGCCACGCCGGCATCGAGGGACTGGTGGCCCATGGCGTGGACGCGCTGCGCGCGGCGCTTCGGGGCGTCAGCGATGTCGAGCGCATCGCGGCGCGGCTGGCCCTGCGCCAGGTGCGCCCGCGCGAGCTGGCCGGCCTGCGCGAGACGCTGCAGGGCCTGCCGGCATTGCGTGCGGCCTTGCCGGCCGGCGAGGTGGACGCCCT
>JBJXHB010000141.1:0-12616 GCA_046160725.1 Aquabacterium sp. | reverse complement strand
CAGCGCGCCACGCGCCGCCGTCTCGGCGCTGGATGCATCGAGCCCGGGTTGGCGGCGCAGGAGGTGGTTGATCTGGTGCACGGAGATCTCGCTGTCGTCGACCTGGGCCACCACCTGTGTCGAGCGCCCCTGGCCGCCGTCGCTGCAGGCGATCAGGCACGCGGCGCCGGCGGCAGGCAGAAGACGGAGAAACCGGCGCATCGGCAGTGGCCGCGCCGGTGGCGATCGACCTCATGGAACAGAGACAGGATCAGTCTAGGAAGCCGCCATGACGGCTCTTGTGGCCGTCGCGCATGAGCCGAATGGATCATGGACACGCGGACCACCGGCTCGCGGCCGCACCGGTACGGACGCGACGCTCCGGGCGGCGTGGCGTCACCCGGGCCTGTCACAGGACCGTCACCGCCACGTCAACCGTATGGACCACAGTCAGCGGCGGATGGCACATGTCTCGGTGATCGTGGTCAGCTGGAACTCCATGGCGTTCCTGCCGGCGCTGGTGTCCTCGCTGCGGCAGGCCTTTGTGCGCCACAGCCATGAGCTGATCGTCGTCGACAACGCGTCGACCGATGACAGCCGCCACTGGCTGGCCCGGCAGCAGGGGATCCGCCTTCACCTCAGTCCGGCTAACCTGGGCTTCGCCGCCGGCTGCAACCTGGGCGCCAAGCTGGCATGTGGTCAGGTGCTGCTGCTGTTGAATCCGGACAGCGAGTGCCTGCAGCCCCTGGACGACCTGGTCGACGCTGCACTGGCGGCCGACACGGGGGCCGTGGGCTGTGCGCTGGTCAATCGCGCCGGACAAATGCAGCCGTCCATCGGACTGGAGCACCGGCCGTTGCGGCTGGTGCTGTCCTGGACCGGGCTGGACCGGCTGTCCTGGACGCCCGCATTCGTTCGGCGGACCGAACGGCGGGCTGCCCGCTACCGCCTCGCGCAGCCTTCAGTGGACTGGGTCAGTGGCGCCTGCCTGGCCACACGCGCCGAGGTCTGGCGGGCCTTGAAAGGCCTGGACGAGGACATGTTCATGTACTGCGAGGACGAGGACTACGGCTACCGGGTTCGCCGGCTCGGCCTGCATGTGCGCTGGCTGCCGGCGCCCAGCGTGCTGCATGTCGGCCACAGTGGTGCGACGTGGCCGGGCGCGCTCGGACTGGAACGCACGGCACGGTCCTACTGGACCTTGCTGGCCAAGCGCCACGGCCTTGCGGCGGCACGGGCGACCTGCCTGGCCATCGGCATCGTCTTCTGCCTGCGGGCGGTATTGCTCGGATCAATTCCACTGTCGCGCGCTGTCGACCCCGCACGAGCGCCCCGCGCCGGGGCGTTTGCCCGTACGGGTCGGTCACTGGTCGCCTGGGCTTGGAGGGGCAGACCGCCCACTTCGTCCTGAGCCCGGCCGGGCCCCCGGGCCATGCGTTCGGCGCAACCGGCGTCGCGAATGGTTCACAGGCTCGTCATCTGTCAGACCTACCGTGCAGCAGCAGTTGCCGGCGCCCCGTCGCCGCTGAATCCCTGACGCATCGACAAATCGGTCGCAGCGCCAACCAACCACGGAGTCCTGAATGACCAGCCCCCTTCATCCCGACAACGACCAGACCATCAACCCGTCCGACAACCCGTCCATCCGCGACGTCATGGCCCAGTTCCAGGGGCGCCGCAACTTCATGAAGGGCACACTGGGTTCCGCTGTGCTGGCGGGCCTGGGCGGCTTCGCCACCACGGCATCGGCCTATTCGGGCAGCCCCTCACCCGGCGGCGGTGGCATCACGTTTACAGGCATCCCGGCCAACCTGGCCGCGACCTATGTCGATGCCATCACGGTGCCGGCCGGCTACAGCGCCAAGGTGCTGGTCTCCTGGGGCGACGCCATCGGCAAGCCGGGCCCGGATGCCCTGACGCATTGGGACGCCAGCCAACCGATGGGCGAGGCGCGCCAGCTGACCACCTGGGGCGCGCACAACGACGGCATGCATCTCTTTCCCTTCCCGGCCAGCGGCGCCGCCGGCGTCTCCAGCGACCGTGGGCTGCTGGTGGCCAACAATGAGTATGTCGACCCCGGCCTGTTCCATAACACCACCAGCTACGGTACCGACCCGATCAGCATCGACATGGTCAAGGCCCAGCTGGCCGGGCATGGCGTCGGCATCGTCGAGATCCGCAAGTCAGCAGGTGAGTTCAAGGTGGTGCGGCCGTCGCCGTTTGCCCGCCGTATCACCGGCGCCACCCCGTGCCGCGTGACCGGACCGGCAGCGGGCCATCCGTTGCTTCGCACCGCGGCGGACCCGACCGGCACCGTCGTGCTCGGCACGCTCAACAACTGCGCGCACGGCTTCACGCCCTGGGGCACCTACCTCACCTGCGAGGAGAACTTCAACGGCTACTTCGGCGCCACGGCCGCCGAGCTGGCCGCGCAGCCGCTCACCGCGCTCGAGAGACGCTACGGCATGGCGCAGGGCGGTTTCGGCTACCGCTGGCACGAGGCCGACCCGCGGTTCAACTTCCGCACCAATCCCAACGAGCCGAACCGCTTCGGCTGGGTGGTCGAGATCGACCCCTGGAACCCCGGTTCAACGCCGGTCAAGCGGACCGCGCTCGGCCGCTTCAAGCACGAGGGCGCGACCCCAGTCGTCGGCGCTGACAACACCGTCGCCGTCTACCTGGGTGACGACGAGCGCAACGACTATCTGTACAAGTTCGTGTGCGAGAAGAAGTACAACCCCGCCAACCGTGGCGCCAATCGCGACCTCCTGGACAGCGGCGTGCTGTACGTCGCGCGCTTTGCTGCCGATGGCAGCGGCGAGTGGCTGCCGCTGGTGTTCGGCGTCGGCCCGCTGACGCCGGCCAACGGCTTCAGCAGCCAGGCCGATGTGCTGATCCGGGCCCGCCAGGCCGCCGACCGGCTCGGCGCCACGATGATGGACCGGCCGGAGTGGGTGGCGGTGCACCCGACCACGCGCGAGGCCTACCTGGCCCTGACCAACAACAACCGGCGCGGCACCAACCCGCCTTCCTCGAACAACCCGGACGGCAGCACCACCGCCGGCGGCGCCCGTCCCGCGGTCGACGCCCCCAACCCGCGGCGCGACAACCGCTACGGCCACATCATCCGCTGGACTGAGAACGGCGGCCAGATGGGCGCCACCGGCTTCCTGTGGGACATCTTCATCGAGTGCGGCGACCGACTGGACACCGACGCCCACCACAAGGGCAACATCCTGGGCGACGACCTCGGCGCCCCTGACGGGCTGTGGTTCGACAAGGACGGGCGGCTGTGGATCCAGACCGACCAGCAAGGTGACGGACTGGGCGACTGGCTCAACATCGGCGGCAACGTGATGTCCTGCGCCGACCCGCAGACCCGCCGGGTGACCCGCTTCCTGACCTCGCCGAAGAACTGCGAGGTCACGGGTGTGGTCTCCACCCCCGATGGAAAGACCATGTTCGTGGGCATCCAGCACCCGGGCGAAGACTGGACGGGCACCTTCACGTCGAGAAGCACCTGGCCCGACTCCGGCGTGAACGGCGCCACGACGCAGGCCACGGTGGTCAAGCCGCGGTCGTCGGTGGTCGTGGTCACCAAGCTTGACGGCGGCGTCATCGGCACCTGACCCGCCACCGCCGACGCCCATTCCGCGCATCCCTCCTACAAGGAAACCACTTCATGATCCGCAACAAGATTGCGCGGGCTGTCGCCGCGCTGACCCTCAGCTGGGCGCTGCCCGGCCATGCCGCCCTGACCCACGACGCCGGCATGGTGGTCGTATCGGGCCTCGCCGACTTCGAGGGCTTCGACGGCCTTGAGACGACGGGGCCGGAGGTCGTCGCCCCGGGCATCACCTTCACGGGTGACACCGGATCCATGCTGGGCGCCTTCATCGCCGAGCTCGGCGAGAACGGCATCTGGGGCGCTGGCAACCACTTCGCCGCCACCAGCTTCGTCGGCGAACTGCGCTTCACCTTCGATGTCCTTCAGTCCGCCGCCGGCGCCCTGGTCAACCACTTCGCGATACCGGGCCTGCCCTTCTCCATCGTCGTCTCCGCGTACGGTGACAACAACCAGATCATCGAGACGCACACCCTGATGGTCGACACGGCGTTCGACAGCCTGAACGAGGGGCTCTTCACCGGCATCGTCCGCGACGCCGCCGACATCCGGTCCCTGTCGTTCAAGGGCAACGGCGTGGTGGTGGACGATCTGGTGATCGGCAGCCCCGTGCCGGAACCCGGCACCTGGGCCCTGATGCTCGCCGGCATTGGCATGCTGGGTGCCAGCCTGCGCCGGCGCGCCTGATCGCGGCGACGCCGCACCGACCAGGGCTGTCCCATGTCGACGACCTCACGCGATAGGGGCGGCCCGAGGTCCTGGCAGGCCGCCCTGGCCGGCGCAGCCATGGTGCTGCTGCCGGTCCTGGCCGCACATGCCCAGTCTCTGAAGGAGTTCCGGCTTTCGCCGCTGGCGGATGCCACGGTCTTCACGGCGCAAGGCGGGGGCACGGACTACGACCAGGTGGCCGATGGACGGGGCGGCAGCCTCTGGACCTCGGTGACGGCGGGCGGCGTCGTCCGGCGCGCCTTGGTCAAGTTCGACCTTTCGCCGCTGCCGCCGGGGGCCGTCGTGCAGTCGGTGCAACTGTCGATTCACCAGATCCGCTCGCGAGAGGATCACCCCGTCGCGCTCCATCGGCTGCTGGGCCCATGGACGGAAGGGCCGGCGGATGGCGGCGACGCCGGCGTCGGTGCGTTGGCCAGCGCCGGCGACGTGACCTGGACACACCGGTCCTGGCCGGACCAGACATGGGCCGTGCGGGGCACGGACTACGTGCCCACGGCCAGCGGCTCCGTGCTGGTCGCCGGTGCCCCGGCCACCTACACATGGCCCTCGACCGCGCAGATGGTGGCCGACGTCCAGCTGTGGCTGAACCAGCCCGCGACCCATCACGGCTGGCTGCTGATCGGCAAGGAGACCGGCGAGCAGAACGCAAAGCGCTTCGCCAGCCGTGAAAACGGCTCCGTGACGTCGCGCCCGGTGTTGGTGGTGATGGCCACGGTCCCGGCCGATCTGGACGTGCCGTTGCCGGCCTGGGCACTGCTGCTGCTGGGTGGTGCGTTGCTGGCGCCGCTTCTGCGGCGCCGCGGCTGAACCCTGCCTCCGGGCGGCTGACGCCACGCATGTCGTCGCAATCCGACCCGCGGCCTTGGCAGGGTCCGGCTCGCGTGCTGGCCTTTGCCGCCATCTTCATCGCGCTGCACCTGTCCTGGCAGGCTGCCCAGGACACCGCGGTACGGCGCTGGGCCGTGGACCTGACCACCGTGCCGACCGCCACGTGGTTGCTCAATCGCCTCGACCCGACGCTCCTGGTCACCGCCGTCGGCGCACGCCTGCAGTCGCCACATGGCGGCATACAGGTGATCAACGGCTGTGACGGCATCGACGTCCTCCTGATGACCTGGAGCGCCATGCTGGTGATCGGGCGGCCGATGGGCGACCGGCTGCTGGGCCTTTTGTTGGCCACCGGCATGATCTTCGCGTTGAACGTGGCGCGGGTGTCGGCGCTGTTCCTGGCGGCGCGCTGGAGCCGCGAGACCTTTGACATCCTGCATGGCACGGTCACGCCGCTGCTGCTGGTGGCCGGCGCGGCCGCGTTCACCCTGTACTGGAGCCATCGCGGCGGCCCCCATGCGGCGCGCGACCGCTGAGCGCCGACGCCCGGGTCGGGACGGCCCCGGACTCGCGAGGCATCCGCGGCTGGCCATCCGCGGCGGCCTGCTCAACACCGTTGCTGCCCTGGTCGTGGTGATGGCACTGGCAGCGACCGCGGCGCCGGGAGCAGCCCTTCAGGTCATGCGGCCGCTGCTGCGCGCCGCCCTGTCGGTCGCAGCCGCGGAGTTCCGCGTCGTCGACCTGGACGTGGTGCCGCACGCCGGACTGCTGCGGCTGCGCCTGGTGGTGACGCTGGCCGCACCGCTGCACTGGCGTGGCCAGGTGGTGCAGCCCGATCCACGCGGGCGTGCCACATCCGACATCCCGGTGCGGCCCGTCCTGCTGATGCCGCTGGTGTCCGCCTTGCTGGCGGCCGGCTGGCCCCCGCCGGAATCCGATCGGGTGGCGGCGCCGCGCGCCGCGCTGCGCCTGCGGCGCGCGGCGTTGGCCGCCACGATGGCCATGGCGGCGGTGCCCGTGGTGGCCGCCATCGAGACCACCGGCGGCATCTGGAAGATCGTGCAGGACACGCTGGCGCCCCATGCGCCAAGCCCGATGTCCCGAGTCACCGACCTGCTGCAGGGCGGCGGTCGCCGGGTGGTGGCCGCAGCCCTGGCGGCTCTGGCGGTGCTGGCACTGCGGCCACGGCCGCGCCCGGCCGGCGCGGGGCCGGCACCGCGGGCATGAACCAAGCGGACCATCGCCGGGGCCCGGAGCGGAATCACCGCGACATGCGTCCGGCCCAACATCCTGGCATGCACCGCCTCCCGCACTTCTGGCGCAGCCGGATGGCCGGCCTTTCCGCCGCTGTCCTGCTGTGTCCGATGGCGACCCAGGCCGCGCTGCTCGCAAATCCGCAGGACTTCGATGCCGTTGCCCACCTGGTGCCGTTCAACGACCCGGGGCGCTACATCATCGCCAACAACCAGGCGGACATCGGTGGCGACCTGGGCCTGGACCTCAGTGTCCGCGCGCTGGACGGGCTGCTGGCCTTTCCGCTGGCGGGCGAGCGGTCGCTGGGGAGCAACGGCATCTGGCCGGCCACCCTCGGATTCGTCACGGTGGACGGCGTCACCGACCCCGATCGCGGCCTCTACACCGGGCTCCTTTTCGACCTCGGCGGCCGGCTGGCCCGACAGATCGCGGTTCAGGTGAACTTCAACCCGGACATCCTGTGGGGCCCTTCGCTGCCGCTGCCGCTGTACCTGGCCGCCTATGCCGCCGACGGGCAGCTGCTCGAGAGCCACGAGCTGATGATCCGCACGCCCGGGGCGGTGGGGGCGTCGCAGTTCGTCGGCATCGGGCGGGACCAGGCCGACATTGCGCGCTTCGAGGTCAGCGCAGCAGCGGTCGCGGTGGACAGCCTGCAGGTCTCGACGCCGATACCCGAGCCGCCCGCCGTCCTGATGGTCGGTGTGGCCTGTCTCATCCTGGGCGTGCGCACCTACTGGCGCACCCGCCTTTCAAGCATCGAGGACTGATCGATCGCGGCGCGCGCCGCCATGTGACAGATCCGCGTTGGATCGACGGCCATGGTTAGGCCTTTCGGCTCATGGCCGCAGGTCCAGCCGAGGGTCCGCTTCACCGGGAGGTCACACAGGCTGCGTAGTCTCGAGCTTCACCCGACCGGGCCCGTCCGGGTGACCGGGCCACCGTGCCCGGCAAGCCGCGTCGCGTCCCCATGGCGCGCGGCCGGGGTACATCGATTCGAGTCTCATGCGCATGCGGTCCTCTTTCTGGCGTGGCTTCACGCTGTTGGAACTCCTGGTCGTGCTGGTCATCATCGGCGCGTTGGCCGGCTATGTCGGGCCGCGCCTGTTCGGCCAGATCGGCAAGTCGGAGGTCAAGGTCACACGGGCGCAGATCGACGCGCTCCAGAAGGCCCTGGACCAGTTCCGGCTGGACGTCGGGCGTTATCCGGCCACCGAGCAGGGCCTGGCCGCGCTGGTGCAGCGCCCGGCGGCCGAGCCGCGCTGGAGCGGGCCCTACCTGACCAAGGCGGTGCCGAAGGATGCCTGGGGCCGCGAGTTCCAGTACCGCAACCCTGGCCAGCATGGTGACTTCGACCTCTGGTCGCATGGGCGCGACGGCAGCCCGGGCGGCCAAGGCGAGGACGCCGACCTCACCAGCTGGTGACACGGGCCGACCCCCATGAACGGCTTCCTGGTCCGACATGTCGGTGCTGACGGCGTCCGCGAGACACGCGTCACGGCCGTCGATGCCGCCGAGGCCATCTGGCAGCTGAACCTGGCTTCTGCGCAGGTGCTGTCGGTGACGCCGCTGGCCGGCCCCGTGTCGGCCGGGCGCGGGCCGAAGGCCGGCGCCGGCACGGACGGCAGGCCGTGGTTGCCCGTGGCGCGTCCGCGCCGCTCTCGGCTGGTGGTGCAGGAGCTGTCGGTGCTGCTGGATGCCGGGATACCCTTGCTGGAGGCCTTCCAGACGCTGCAGGAGAAGGAGTCCTCGCCGGCCGATGCGAAAGTGCTGGCCGACGTGTCAGCCGAGCTGATGGCCGGCCAGCCCCTGTCGCGCGCACTGTCACGCCGCAGCGATGCCTTCGACCCGCTGCTGGTGGCCATGGTCAGTGCGGCCGAGCGCAGCGGGCAGGTCGCCCGAGCGCTGGCCTCGCATGCGGCCCACATGGCCTGGTCCGAGCGCCTGCGCGCCGCATTAACGGGCGCGGCGCTGTATCCGGCATTGCTGGTGGTGGCCAGCGTGGGCGTACTGTTGTTCCTGCTGCTGGTCGTCGTGCCGCGCTTCGCCGCGGTGCTGGACAACCTGGACCAGCTGCCGGCGGCCAGCCGCTGGCTGATGCAGGCCGGCCTCGCCGCCGCGGCCCAACCCGGGCTGGCGGTTGCCGCAGCCCTGGCGGTGCTGGTGCTGCCGGTGCTGGCATGGCGCTCCGGTCCGGGCCGTGCGGCCCTCTCGTCGCTGGCAGAGCGGCTGCCGGTGCTGGGTGCGCAGTTCCGGCTGCTGGCCCTGGCCCGGCTCTACCGCACGCTGGCCATGCTGCTGCAGTCGGGGTTGCCGGCGATGCCGGCACTGGGCCTGGCCAGCGGCGTGGCCGGCGCCACGCTGCAGCCGGCGCTGGCGCGCATGCGCGCCGCCGTGGACCAGGGTGTGCGCCTGTCCGATGCACTGGCCCAGGCCGGCCTGACCACGCCGGTGGCCCTGCGCATGGTCCGGGTGGGCGAGCGCAGTGGCGACCTCGCCGGCATGCTCCAGCGGGCAGCCGACTTCCACGACGAAGAGCTGGTGCGCATGACCGACCGCCTGACGCGCCTGGTCAATCCGCTGCTGATGCTGGTCATGGGGTCGCTGATCGGCGGCGTCGTGGTGCTGCTCTACATGCCGATCTTCCAGCTCGCGGAGCAGGTGTCGTGAACGCGCCGCTTCCCCCGATCGGCTTGCGCGACGCTGCGGTCGCCGAGGCATTGGCGCTGTGCCTGGGCGACGGCCGTGCCGGCCCGCATCAGGTCGCCTTCGCCGCCTTCGATCTCTGGGGCCCGGCCGATGCGCAGCGCTGGCGCGTGGTGCTGGCCCGTGACGCGCAGGGCGCCATCCTGGCCCTGTGCGACACCGCCGCTGCGATCGTGCCGCTGCTGCGCAGCCGGCTGGAGGGCCTGGTTGCCGCGCCGGTGCGCTGCCGGGTCTGCGCCCCCGCCGCCATCGATGCCCTGCTGGCCGCCGGCGCCGCCGCCTACCGTGCAGTGGCCGACCTCGATACCGCGCCGCTGGGCGGCGACCGCCGCGACGCGACGCGGGAGCTGTCGGCCCAGGCACTGGCCGGTGCCGCCAGCCCCGTCGTGCGCCTGCTCGACGCCACGATCTACGACGCCCTGCACGACGGCGCCAGTGACGTGCACTTTGAATGCAGCGCCACCGGGGTGCTGATCCGCTGCCGCCTGGACGGCGTGATGCAGACCGTGCGCGAAGTGCCCGGCCTGGACGTGGCCGAGCAGCTGATCTCGCGCCTGAAGATCATGGCGGAGCTGGACATCGGCGAGCGGCGCCTGCCCCAGGACGGCCGGTTCAAGCTCCAGATGGGCGGCCGCGTGATCGACTTCAGGCTGTCGGTCATGCCCAGTGTGTTCGGCGAGGACGCGGTGGTGCGCGTGCTTGACCGCGCCGGCCTCGCCGGCGAGACGCCGGGCGCCGGCATGACCCTGGCTGCGCTGGGGTTCGACCCCGCCCTGCGCGAGCGACTGCTGGCCCTGGCCAGCCAGCCGCATGGCCTGCTGCTGGTGACCGGGCCCACGGGCAGCGGCAAGACCACCACGCTGTATGCGGTGATCGGGCAGATCCACCGTGGCGACGACAAGATCGTCACCATCGAGGATCCGGTCGAGTACCAGCTGGCGGGCGTGGTGCAGATTCCCGTCAACGAGCGCAAGGGCCTGACCTTCGCGCGGGGCCTGCGGTCCATCCTTCGGCACGACCCCGACCGGGTCATGGTCGGCGAGATCCGCGACACCGAGACCGCGCAGATCGCGGTGCAGGCGGCGCTCACGGGCCACATGGTGTTCAGCACCGTCCATGCCAACGGCGCCTTCGATGTCGTGGGGCGATTCATGCACATGGGGCTGGACCTGCACAACGTCGTCGCGGCACTGAACGCGGTGCTGGCGCAACGCCTGGTGCGCCGGCTGTGCGCGCACTGCGCCGTGCCCTTGCCGGGCGCATCGACATCCGAAGGCGGGCCCCGCATGGCCGTGGGATGCCCGCACTGCCGGCACACCGGCTACCGCGGCCGGCAGGCGGTGTCCGAGCTTCTGGTGCTGAACGACGAACTGCGCGAGCTGATCGCCGCGCGCGCACCTCTGTCGCAGCTGCGTGCCGCAGCGGCGGCGCAGGGCATGGTGTCGCTGCGCACCTGCGCGCAGGACCTGGTGCGGCAGGGCCTCACCACGCAGGCGGAGATCGACCGTGTCACGCGGGACGCCTGAGCCGATGTCGCGCCCGGCAGGACCCGGCCTGACGCCCCGGCGCTGGCCGTGGGCTGCACCGCACCAGCTGTACCTGGCCGCCGGCGACCCGGCGCCCCTGGCCCGGTTTGCGGACTGGTGCAGTGCGCATCCGGGCTCCCGCGTCGAGCTGACCGTGGGAGCCGGGTACCAGTACTCGCTGCTGTGCACCGACGACCGCCTGCCGCTGCGGCGCCCCCGGGAGGTCCAGGACTGGGCCCGCGCGCAGTTCCTCCATGTCCATGGAGCGGCCGCGAGCACATGGCCGGTTACGTCCTGGGGCCATGCGCCCTGCTTTGCCGCCAGTGCCTTGCACGGCATCGACCTGGGCGCGCTGCAGCAGCTGGCCGTGCGGCATCGGGTCCAGGTGCGCCGCCTGCGCCCCTGGTGGCCCCAGGCCCTGGCGCAGGCCCGCCGCCACGATCCGGACTGGACGACCCGTCCCGGCACCGCATTGGTGGCGGCGGAAGGCGAGTGGGTGACCTGGCTGAGCTGCCTGCGCGGCCGTCCGAACGCGCTGGAGCAACGCCGACTGGCGCAACCGACCCTGGCCGCGCTGCTGGAACTTTGCGAGATGCGGCGCGCCGAGGGGCATGCCGACCCCGGCCTGCCGCATGTCGTCGCCTTCGGCATGCGCGACACGCGCTGGCCGCCCGGTCTGAAGGGACTGAACGCCAGGCCCGCCGACGCGACACCGGAGACGGCATGGCTCGCATGACGGACACACTGGCCGGGCTGTTGAAGCGCCGGGGTCTGCCCCGCCTGGATTTCGTCCCGCCTACCGACCAGGCTGCACGCCTGGGCTGGTGGCTGCTGGCCGCCGGCATGCTGGTGGCCAGCTGGACGGCGGCCGATGCCGCAGCCCTTTGGCAACGCCAGGTCGCGGTGCAGCAGGCGCTGCGGCTCCCACAGGCCCGGGATACCGGAACCGAGGCAGCACCGTCGGCCCCGCGCGCTGGACCGGCATCCCCGTCCATGAGGCTGTCGCCGGCAGACCTGGAGCGCAGCCGTGTCGCGGCCTGGCGTGCCGAGCAGGTGCTGGCCTATCCGTGGCCGCAACGCTGGGCGCTGCTGGACCAGCCGGAGCCGGGCGGTGTGCGCTGGCTGCGGCTGCAGGCTGAGCGCACGGCACCCTGGCGCCTGGAGGGGCATGCCCCATCGCCCGACGCAGCCCTGGCGATGGTGGAGGCACTGCGCCAGGCCGGGGCCGGGAGCGGCACACGCCTGACGCGCCTGGAAGCGGTGGACGCCGCCTGGCGCTTCGAAGTCGTCCTGGAAGAGGCCGTACGCGTCGCGGCCCCAAGGGTGAACACCGCCGTGCGTGGCACGAAGGTATCCCCGTGAGCCCGCAGAACCTCGCAGCGTGGCGGGTGCGGTGGCCGGCGGTCGTGGGCGGGCTGTTGCTCCTGGGCAGTGGATGGATGGCCGGCGTCATGCTGCCGGCGCTGAAGGGCGACGTGCAGGCGTTGGAGGCCGAGCTGGACCAGCGCAGCCGCGCCCGGCGCGGCGCGGCGCCGGCGGTATCCGATGGCGCCCAGGCCTATCTGGACGCGGTGCCGGCCACCCAGCGACGCCAGGAGCGGCTGGGCGCCATGCTCCAGGTGGCGCAACAGCAGGGTCTGCGGGTGCGACGCGCCGAGATCGGCGCTGGCAACGAGGCGGCTGGCGCTGACCTTGCCGGACCGGAGGGGGTGTTGCGCTGGGACCTCGTGGCCCTGTCCGCGGAGGGCAGCCACGCAGCGATCCGCCGCACCTTGCGCGCCTGGGAGCAGGTGGACCGTTTCTCGGCCCCGGCCGGCCTGCGCCTGCAGCGCGAGAGCGAGTTCGTCGACCGCTGGCAGCTCGACATGCGGCTGCTGATGCTGGCGCGCGACGGCTCCGCAAGGACAGCGCCATGACGCTGTCGTGGCCGCTGCGCCTGTCACTCCTGGCGACAGCCCTGGCGGTGCTGTGG
>JBJXHB010000140.1:0-13957 GCA_046160725.1 Aquabacterium sp. | reverse complement strand
GCACCCTGCCCTATCTGGCGCGCAAGCATGGGGTGCGCGAGGTCAACGTGACCATCCGTGCCATCCGCCTGCCCACCGGCGTCTATCCGGCGCGCGATGCCGCACGGGCGCTCGGCATCATCCGCCAGGCCTACCCCGCGGTGCATGGCTGTGGCGATGCGCTGTCCGGCGCGCTGATGAACGCCGGGCCCATCATCCACCCGCCTCTGATGGTGCTCAACGCCGCACCGCTGCAGCATTTCGAGAAGTGGGACATCCACACCGAAGGCACGCAGCCGGCGGTGCGCGCGGTGACCGACCGGCTGGACGCCGAGCGCATCGCGGTGCGCGCAGCGCTGGGGTATGGCGCGCCGCACTATCCGCTGGCCGACCACTACCACAACGACCGCTGGATGTACGGCGACGCCCACAAGCGGCTGCAGAAGAGCGGCGACTGGCGCGAGCACATCGACCTGCACCATCACCGCTACATCACCGAGGACACCGAGCTGGGCCTGGCCTTCCTGGCCTCGGTCGCACAGTGGGCCGTCGTGGACGCGCCGGTCGCCCAGGGCCTGCTGGCCATCGTGGGCGCCTTCCTCGGGCGCGACTTGCGGCAAGGGCCGCGCACACTGGAATCACTCGGCCTGGCGGGCCTGACGCCCGCTCAACTGCAGCGCTTATTGCAAGACGGCGTATGACGACCCCTCGCTTTGCGGCAGTGGGTGCCGGCCGCATGGGCCGTGGCATCGCCATCGCCTTTGCCTACGCCGGCCACCGCATCGCGCTGGTCGACCTGCGCCAGCGCTCTGCGCAGGACGCGGCCCGGCTGCAGGCCGAGGCCGGGGCCGATGTCCGCGCCGCGCTGGACGGCCTGGCGCGGCTGGGCACGCTGCGCGCCGACCAGGTCGATGCCGTGGCCGCGCGCATCCAATGGGTGCCCGCTGACGAGGCGCCCGCCGCCCTGGCCGGCGCCGAGCTGCTGTTCGAGGGTGTGCCGGAGACGCTGCAGGCCAAGCGCGAGACCTTCGATGTCCTGAACCGGCACTGCAGCGACGACGCCATCATCACGTCCACCACCAGCAGCATCCTGGTGACGCAGCTGGCCGCGCTGGTGCGCCGCCCCGAGCGGTTTCTGAACATGCATTGGCTGAACCCGGCCTGGATCATCCCGGTGGTCGAGCTGTCCACGCACCCGGCGCTGGCGCCGGCGGTGCTGGACCGCACCAAGGCGCTGATGACGTCCATCGGCAAGCTGCCGGTGGTATGCGGCCCGACGCCGGGCTACATCGTGCCCCGGCTGCAGGCGCTGGTGATGAACGAGGCCGCGCGCATGGTCGAGGAAGGTGCCGCCACCGCCGAGGAGATCGACAAGGCCACGCGCTATGGCATGGGCCTGCGCTTCGCCGCCATCGGCGTGGTCGAGTTCATCGACTTCGGCGGCGTGGACATCCTGCACCACGCCAGCCGCGAGATGGCGCACAGCGTGGACGCCGCGCGCTATACCGCGCCAGGCATCGTCGGGCGCATGTTCGACGAAGGCCGGCTGGGCCTGAAGACCGCCAGCGGCTTCCACGACTACCAGGGCCGCGACCTGGACCAGTACCGCCGCGACGTGCTGGCCCGCGTGCTGGGGCTGCTGTCGCATGCCGGGCTTTGGCGCCCGGCGGCCGAGGACACCCTGGACTGATCACGCTGGCCTCTGCGCTGCGCACCGGGCCTGGCGCCGATCTCCGCCGGCCGGCCCCGCTGGAGGTCAGCGTGCCACGCCGCGAAGTTGTCGCGCCACGCCGCGGCTCACCGGCAAGGTCGCACCATCGCGCATCTCGGCCTGCATCTGCGTGCCATCGCGTCGGAATGCCGCGACGTGATCGAGGTTGACGATGTGCGCGCGGTGGATGCGCACGAAGCGCTGCGCGTCCAGCCGCAACGCCAGCCGACTCAGCGCCAGGTGCAGCACATGCGCGGCAATGCCAGCGCCAGCGGTGTGCGCCAGCACGTAGTCGCCCATCGCCTCGAAGCGGATCACCTGCTGCACCGACAGCGGCTGTATCGCACGCCCGCTGCGCACGAACAGCCTTTGCAGGGGACCTTGGCCCAAGGTCTCGGCCAGGCGCTCCCAGGGCGCCGGTGCGGGCTCGCCCGCCGCGGCGCGGATGCGATCCAGTGCCGCCTGCAGGCGCTCAGGGCCGAACGGCTTGAGCAGGTAGTCGAGCGCGCCGAGTTCGAACGCGTCGACCGCATGCTCGGCGAAAGCGGTCGTGAACACCACCCATGGACGGTGCAGCAGGCGGCGCCACACGTCGAGCCCGGAGAGGCCGGGCATGCGGATGTCGAGCAACACCAGCTCCGGCCGCTGGGACTCGATCACCTGCAGCGCCGCCGGCCCGTTGGCGGCCTCGCCGATCACGTCGACCCAGGTCACCTCGTTCAGCAGGCGCCGCAGGCCGGCGCGGGCCAGCGGCTCGTCGTCGACGATCAGTGTGCGCACGCGCGCATCGGGCTCAGCCATCGTGGTCGGCCTGCCGCGGCAGGTACAAACGCACACGAAACCCGGCGCCGGGTGCGCAGTGCACCTCAAGGGTCGCGCTGGCACCATGAAGCCAGCCCAGTCGCTCACGCAGGCGGCGCAGGCCGGTGCCGGCACTCTGCGCCACGGCGCGGCCGTCGGCACTGGCGCCATCGTCTTCCAATTCGATCCACCAGCGCGGGCCGTCGACCTGCGCTCGCAGATGCAGCGTGACCGGGTTGGTCGAGGGCTCGACGGCATGGCGGACCGCGTTCTCGACCAGTGTCTGGACGGTGAAGCTCGGCAGCTCTTGCGCCAGCAACCGGGGATCGATGTCCTCGCGCACGATCAACCGATCACCCATGCGCAGCTGTTCAATCGCCAGATAGCGCCGCACCAGGCCCCATTGCACGGAGAGGGTCTCCTGCTCCTGAGGTTCGGCAAGGGATGCCCGCATCAAGCCGGCCAGCTGCTCCAGGGCGTGCACGGCCTGGCGGGCGTCCAGCGGAATCAGTTGCACCACCGTGTGCAGCGCGTTGAAGACGAAATGCGGCCGAAGCTGGGCCTGCAGCACCGCCATCTGCGAGCGTGCCTCGAGTTCGCGCATCTGCGCCAGGCGCTGTGACGCGCTGTGTGCATACGACACGCCGGCCACCATCACATAGAACCAGATGCCGGTGACCAGAAAGGCCGTGAACCCCGGGCCGACGATGACCACGAGTCGACCATCGAGCGCGCTCTGCACAAGGCTGTTGAGCGCGATCCAGGCAATCGCGAAGACCGGTGCCGCGACCACGTGCCGCCATATGAAGGACCAGCGCAACGGATAGGGCCAGGGCCAGCGCCGTGTCAGGTGGTGGACCACCAGGCCCAGCAATGCCGCGGCCATGATCATCCGCAGTGCATTCAATGCGGCCGACACCACCCCCATGTCATGTACGGACGCCATCAGCAGCGTGAACAGCGCCCAGGCCGGCAACCAGCCAATCAACAGCTGGACCCAGACCCAGGGGCGCGGTGGACTCACTTCCGCCGCCTGGCGCTGATCACGAGGACCGCGTCGTCCCAGCTCGCACCGCCGTCAACGGACCGATCCTGCCGCAGCCTGAAGCGGTCCGGCCCGATATCGTGAAACCGAGACCGCGAGAGGGTCGGCTTGCCGTCGGGGGTGGTGCCGTTGCCGGTGGCGAACATCTCGCCATCCTGCCACTGTGCGCTGGCGTTGCTGATGCGCGCACGGTAGACATCGAGGCTGGCGATCGCCCAGCGCCTTGTCTTGGCGTCGTAGACACGCAGGGTGTGGTTGAACGACAGCGGGTTGCCCGAGCCGTCGACGATGCGCAGTTCGTCGGCGACGCCGAAGCCGTCAAATGCACGCCACCCCTTCCAGGTGCCCACCACCTTGGGTGCGCCGTGCAGGGCTGCCGCCAGTCCGCCGACTTTGGGCGTGACGTCGAGGTCCCATTGCCCGATCAGGAAGTCGAACTGGCTGGCCTCGCGTGGTGCCGTGAGCGTCTGCGCCGCACTGGGCAGCGCCATGGCGGCCCACATGGTGAGGAAGCTCTGGCGTCGATCCATGACCGGGCCCTTTCGTCGAAGCGTGGTGAGACATCGCAGCATGCCGTCACGGTCGGCCGCACGGATGCGGCATTCGCCGAACGGTCGATCCAGGCCGTTGAACTGCCATGCGCTGGAAGGCGGCCCTCCTAGACTGGATTTCATCGACGGCCACCGAGTCAACCCATGCAGCCCGCCCAGAACCTTGCAAGCCGCGCCACGGCGCCGCCGATGGTGCGCCTTCGCGGCGTTGACCACTGCTATCCGCTGCACGGTGGGCAGGTGCAGGCTCTGCGAGGCCTCAGCCTGCAGGTGCGGGCCGGCGAGTTCGTCGCCGTGGTCGGGCCGTCGGGCAGCGGCAAGTCGACGCTGCTGAACGTTCTGGCCGGCATCGACCGGCCAACGCAGGGTGAGGTGGTGGTCGGCGGCCACGCGCTGCAGGGGCTGTCTGAGCGCGCGCTGTCGCGGTGGCGGGGCACCGGTGTGGGCATCGTGTTCCAGTTCTTCCAGTTGCTGCCCACACTGACCGCGGCCGAGAACGTGATGCTGCCGATGGACTTTGCCGACCGCTGGCCCCGCCACGAGCGCCCAGAGCGGGCGCGGCAGCTGCTGGACAAGCTCGGCGTTGCCGACCAGGCCGAGAAGTTCCCGGCGGCGCTCTCGGGCGGGCAGCAGCAGAGGGTGGCCGTCGCCCGGGCGCTGGCCAATGCGCCGCCGCTGGTGCTGGCCGACGAGCCGACAGGCAACCTCGACTCGCACAACGCGGCTGCCCTGCTCGACCTGCTCGCCGGCCTGGTGCGCGACGACGGGCTGACGGTGATGATGGTCACCCACGAGCGCGACGCCATGCGCCACGCCACGCGCACGCTGCACTTGGTCGATGGCCAGCTGCGGGAGCAGGCCGATGCTTGACCCGCGCTGGCGCAAGGTGCTGGGCGACCTCGGCCAGCATCGCGCACGCAGCGCCCTTGTGGCACTCGCACTGGCGCTGGGGCTGGCGGCGGCCGGCACTGTCCTGGCCACGTGGGCGCTGGTGCAGCGCGCCACACAGGACGGCTTTCTGGCGAGCCGGCCGGCATCGGCCACGTTCAGCCTTGAACGGGTGGACCGACTCGACCCGTTGCTGCTCGACCGCATGCGCGCCATGCCGGAGATCGCGGCCTGGCGGACACGGCGCGTGCTGCAGGCAACGGCGCAAGGGACGGGACCCTGGCGCAATGCCGTGTTGTATGCCGTGGATGACTTCCAGTCACCCGAGCTGGGCCGGCTGTCGGTCCAGGGCGGCGGCCTGGCGCCGCCACGGGATGGCGAGCTGTTGATCGAACGCTCATCGCTTGACTACTCCGGCCTCGTGTTGGGGGAGGCCGGGCAGCTGCGGGTCGGCACGGGCGAGCCGCAGCCGATCAAGGTCACCGCCGTGCTGCGCGACGTGAGCCAGGCCCCGGGCTGGATGGAGAACCTCGTCTACCTCTACGCCACACCCGCGACGCTGGCCCGGCTCGGCGTGCCGGCCGGCATCAACGAGCTGCAGTTCCGCGTGCGCGACCCGGCCGCTGGCCGAGCCGAAGTGCGCCGCATGGCGGCCGTCGTGCAAGCCGATCTCGAGGCCGCCGGGCTGCGGGTGCTGGCGCTCGATGTGCCCGAACCCGGCCAGCACATCCACGCCGGGCAGATGGATTCGCTGATGCTCACGCAAGGTGCCTTCGGGATCCTGGCGCTGCTCGTCTGCGCGCTGTTGATCGTCAACCTCTTTGGTGCTGTGCTCGCAGGTCAGGCACGGCAGATCGGGGTAATGAAGGCGTTGGGGGCCAGGGCGCCGCAGCTCGTGGCCATGTATGCGGTGCTCGCCGGGCTGCTGGGCCTGGCGGCGTCGCTGGTGGCGCTGCCAGTGGCCTGGATCGCCGGGCTGAGCTACGCGGCGTACAAGGCCGATCTGCTCAACTTCCCTTTCGACGACATCGCCATGCCCGCCTGGCCCATGGTGCTGCTGCTGGCGGTCGGCTTGCTGCTGCCGGTGCTGGCTGCGGCCTGGCCGGTGCGCCGGGCCTGTACGGCACCCGTCGGGCAGCTCCTGCGCGACATCGGCATTGCCGCGGCGGGCCGCTCGGGCCAGGGCCTGGCCCTGCGGCGTGTGCTGCCGGACCGGGCGCTGGCGCTGCTCGGTCGGCCGCTGCTGCTGGCGCTGGGCAATGCGTTTCGGCGCCAGCGCCGCATGGCGCTGACGGTTCTGGCTCTGGCATCCGGCGGCGCCGTTCTTCTCGGAGCCGAGAACCTGCGCGTGGCGGTGCGGGCATCGGTCGAAGTCCTCTTCGCTGCCCAGCACTACGACCTGACGCTGCGCCTGTCGCCGGCGCAACCCGCGTCGCGGCTGGAAGCAATGGCTCGAGACGTGGATGGCGTGACGCGCGCCGAGGCCTGGCGTGGCAAGCGGGTGACCCTGCGGACGGAGGACGGCGCGTCAGCAGAGCGGTTCACACTGGTGGGCCTGCCACCGGGTTCGGCACAGCTCCTGCCGCCGTTGCTCGCCGGCCGCTGGCTGATGGATGGTGATGCCGACGGGTTGGTCGTTGGCCGCCGCCTGCTCAAGGACCATCCCGACCTGAAACCGGGCAGCCTGTTGACGCTGATGGTCGACGGCCACCCTCGCCGGCTCCACATCGTCGGCATCGTCGACGGCGGCCCGCAGCCGATCGCCTACCTGGCACGGAGCACGCTCGACGCATGGGCTGGCGACACGCAGGCCACCACGCTGACCGTGGCCATGGACGCCGCCTCACGCCCGGCACAGCTCGACCTGGTGCAACGTCTGCGGGCGGCGCTCGATGGCGCCGGCATGCCCGTGGCCAGCAGCCAGCTGAAAACCGAGAGCCGCCGGGTGGTCGAGGACCACCTGGTGATGGTGGTCGACTTCCTTGGCGTGATGGGCCTGGTGATGCTGGTGGTGGGCGGCATGGGCCTGGCCTCGACCATGGGCATCGCGGTGCTGGAGCGCCAGCGCGAGCTGGCCGTGATGCGCGCCATCGGCGCGCCGCACGGCACGCTCATCTGGCTGGTCCAGGCCGAAGGGCTGGTGGTGTCCGGGCTGGCCTGGCTCATCTCAGTGCCACTGTCGGTGCCGGTGGCGGTGGTATTGGCCGAGGCTTTCGGCCGCATCATGTTCCCCGTGCCCGCACCGTGGTGGCCCGACCCGGCCGGTGCGCTGCGCTGGCTGCTGGTGATGCTGGCGACCTCGCTCGTGGCCTGCGGCTGGCCAGCGCTGCGCGCAGCGCGCCTGCCGGTGGCAAGCGCACTGGGCTACGAGTGATGGCCGCGCCGGCCACCCCAAGCGACCGCTGCAGGGCGGCGCGCATCGGCTCGAACGCGGCGCGGCAGATGTCGGCCCCGGCCGGCCCGGCACAATCGGGCCTGCCCCTGCGCTGCGGGTTTGGCGAGGAAGGCCACGCACGATGTCCATCCACTGGTTTCCGGGTCATATGCACGCGACCCGGAAGGCGATTGCCAAGCGGCTGCCGGACATCGACGTCGTGATCGAGTTGCTCGACGCGCGGCTGCCCGGCTCGAGCGCCAACCCCCTGCTGGCCGAGTTGGTAGCCGGGGCGGGCGGCAAGCCGACATTGAAGGTGCTGAACAAGCAAGACCTGGCCGACCCCGACCGCACGGCGCTGTGGCTGGCGCACTTCCAGGCGCAGCCCGGCATGAACGCGTTGGCACTGGATGCCGGCGACACCGCGCCGGCCCGCCGGCTGATTGCCGCCTGCCGGGCCCTGGCACCGTTGCGCGGCGGCCTGGTCAAGCCGATGCGGGTGTTGATCTGCGGCATACCCAACGTCGGCAAGTCGACCTTGATCAACACCCTGATCGGTCGGCGCCTGGCCAAGACCGGCGACGAACCCGGCATCACCAAGATCGAGCAGCGCATCGCCCTGGCAAGCGACTTCGACCTCTTCGACACCCCCGGCCTCCTGTGGCCGCGCATCGTGGTCGAGCAAAGCGGCTACCACCTGGCGGCCAGCGGCGGCATCGGTCGCAATGCCTACGACGAGGAGGAGGTGGCGCTGGCCCTGCTGGCCACCGTGCGCGGGCGCTATGCCGACCGCCTGCGCGAGCGCTACAAGCTGGGCGACGTCTCGGCCACCACCGATGAGGGCCTGCTCGCCGAACTGGCCCGCAAGCGCGGTGGCTTGCGCGCGGGCGGACAGGTCAACCTGCAGAAGGCCGCTGAGATCGCGATCAACGACTTCCGCACCGGCGCCTGGGGCCGCATCACCCTGGAGACACCGGTTGAGTATGCACAGTGGCTGGCGGTCGGGCGCTCGCGCGAGGCCGAAAGGCGGGCCAAGCTGGACACGCGGAGTGCGCAGAAGCGACGGCGGGGTGGCGACGCCAACTCGTCGGCCGGGTCGGGTGGTGCATCAGACCAGTAAGGACCCGGTTGCGCGCGATCGCGACGGCCGACGCACGACGGCTTCTACCCCGCCACCGGCGTGCGCATGGTGACGAACTCCTCCGCCGCGGTCGGATGGATGCCGACGGTGGCGTCGAACTGTGCCTTGGTCAGGCCGGCATTCACGGCGATGGCCAGGCCCTGCAGGATCTCCGGCGCGTCGTTGCCGACCATGTGGGCACCCACCACCTGCTGGGTGTCGCGGCGCACGATCAGCTTCATCAGGGCTCGCTCGGCGCGGCCGCTGATGGTGGCGCGCATCGGCTTGAAGGTGGCGCGGTAGATGTCGACCGCGGCAAACGCTGCGCGTGCACTGGCCTCGGTATGCCCCACCGCTGCCACCGGCGGCTGGCTGAACACCGCTTGCGGCACGGTCAGGTAGTCGATCGGCAGGTCGGGCCCATCGGTCAGGTCATGGGCCACCGCATGCCCCTCGCGCAGGGCCACCGGCGTCAGGTTCATGCGGTTGGTGCAGTCGCCCACGGCCCAGATGCCGGGCACGCTGGTGCGCGAGCGCTCGTCGACCACGATCTCGCCTGCAGCGCCCAGCGCCACGCCGATGTCGGCCAGGCCCAGGCCGGCGGTGGCCGGCACGCGGCCGGTGGCCAGCAGCACGGCGTCGAAGTCTTCCTCCACCGTGCCGGTCGCCGATGCAAGCGTGACGCGGCGCCGCCCGTCGGGCCGCAACGCGATGGCGCGCGGCTGCCAGCCCCAGCGGGCGTCCAGGCCGCCGGCCGCCAGTTCCTCGGCCAGGTGCCGGCGGACGTCCTCGTCAAAGCCGCGCAACGGCCGATCGCCGCGGTGGGCCAGCACCACGTCACTGCCCAGGCGCTTGAAGATGCCGGCGAACTCCAGCGCAATGAAGCCGCCGCCCACCACCAGCAGCCGCTGCGGCATCCGCGGCAGGTTGAAGCAGTCGTCCGACGTGATGGCCAGGTCGGCGCCGGCTATGGCCAGCGGCGCCGGCTGCGCGCCGGTGGCCAGCAGGATGCGCGGCGCCGCCAGCACCCGGTCGCCCACGCGCACCTGGTCGCGCGCCTGCAAGGTGGCATGTCCCTCCAGCAGCGTCACACCGGCGCCGGCCAGCAGCCCGTGGTAGACCTTCTCCAGGCGCGTCACCTCGGCGCCCACCGCTGCCACCAGGGCCGGCCAGTCGTGGCGCGGCAGCTCGCCCAGCGCCCAGCCAAAGCCGCGCGCATCCAGCCACTGGTCGTGGAACTGCGACGCGTACATCAGCAGCTTCTTGGGCACGCAGCCCCGGATGACACAGGTGCCGCCGACCCGGCTGTGCTCGGTGACGGCCACCTTCAGGCCACGCTGCGCAGCGATGCGGGATGCGCGCACGCCGCCCGAGCCGGCGCCGACGACGATCAGGTCGAATGGCTCGATGTCCATGGCTATCCTCGTATGGGTCAGGCCGTGCCGGCCGCCAGCGCCGCGATGTAACGCTCGGCCAGCGCCAACTGCGCCAGGCTGACGAACTCGTCGGGTTGATGAGCCTGGGCGATGTAGCCGGGCCCGCAGATGACGCTGGGAATGCCCGCGCCCTGGAAGATGCCGGCCTCGGTGCCGAAGGCCACCAGCGTCGTCTCCCGCGTGCCGGCCAGGCGTGCCGCCAGGCGCACGGCCGGACTGTCGGCATCGGCCTCGAAGGCGGGCATCGAGCACAGCGTCTCGAAGCGGATGCCGGTGTCCGGGTGTACCGCCTTCATCGCCGGCTCGAGTGCCCGGGCGCGCTGCTCCACCTCGGCCTGCATCGCGGCCACGTCGTGCCCCGGCAGGTCGCGGAACTCATAGTGGAAGCGGCAGTCCTCGGGCACCACGTTGTCGGCGATGCCGCCACTGATGACACCGACCGCGCTGGTGGTGTGGGTGACGTCGAAGCCCTCGCGGTGCGGCCCCTGCACCCGCCAGCGGTCGCCCATGTCGGCGATGTGCGCGACCAGGCGCGCCGCGGCCTCGATGGCGTTGACGGCCAGCGGCGCCAGCGACGAGTGCGCCGGCCGGCCCTTGACGCAGCAGCGCCAGCGGTGCACGCCCTTGTGCGCCAGTGCCGGCACCATGCCGGTCGGCTCGCCGATCAGGCACATCGCGGGCGCCAGCCCGGCTTCCTTCAGGTCCGCCACCAGAGCGCGGGCACCGAAGCCGCCGACCTCCTCGTCATAGCTGAAGGCAAAGTGCACCGCATGCGGCAGGTCGGCCGCCTGCAACGCCGCCGCCTGGGCCACGCAGCAGCCGATGAAGCCTTTCATGTCCGCGCTGCCCCGGCCGTACAGGCGGCCGTCGTGCACCAGCGGGTCCAGCGGGTCGCGCGTCCAGGCCTGGCCGGCCCAAGGCACGGTGTCGGTGTGGCCAGACAGGATCACGCCGCCCGGCCGCCCCTCGCCGATGGTGGCGAACAGGTTGGCCTTGCGGCGCTCGTCGTCCCAGGTCAGGCGCAGCGGGATGCGCAGCGCGCGCAGGTGGTCGGCAATGCACTCGATCAGCGGCAGGTTGCTCTGGTCGCTGATGGTGTTGAAGCGGATGAGCCGCTGCGCCCATTGCAGGGCGTCGGTGGACAGGTTGGTCATGGCGCGATGGTAGGTGTCGCGCCGGGTGCTGGTTTGACTACACGGCTGAGACTGCGGCCGCCGGTGCCACGCCCTGGACACCGTGCCGTGCAATGGCCTGCGCCACCCAGCCGGCCCGGATGTCATCGACCACCGTGCGCAGCCAGGCCGCAGCCCGGGTGTTGCCGATGGGCGTGCCAATGGCCTGCTGGATGGCGGTGAAGCGCCCGGGCAGCAGCCGCGCACCAGGCAGCAGTGGGGCGTCGGCGGTGAGCGCCGGCACCAGGCCGGCCAGCACGTCCAGCCGCTCGGCCACGAACAGATCGAACGCCGCCTTCAGCCCCGGCGCGCGGTGCAGCGTCGCATGCTGCAGCGTGCGACGCAGGTACATGTCATAGGCCGTCTTGTCGCCCACCGCAATGCGCACGCCGGGACGGTCGACGTCGGCAATGGTCTGGATCGGCGAGCCGGCGGGCACCAGGTAGCTGGCCTCGATCTCCAGGTAGGCCGGCGTGAAGGCGATCTCGGCCGCACGCAGCGGGTCGGCGCCGATCAGGCCGACATCCCAGGCGTCCTGCGCCGCCGCCGCAGCCAGCGCGCCGGGGTTGGCATAGCGCACGAAACGCAGGCCAACACCCAGCCGTGCCGCCAGCTCGCGGCCCAGGTCGGGCGCGATGCCCACCGGCTCGCCGTCCGGCGGCGCGGCGCTGACGAGCAGGAAGTTCGACAGGTTCAGGCCCACCCGCAGCAGGCCCTGCGGAGCCAGTTCATGTCGCGCAGCGTCCAGTGCGGTCTCGGTCATGGGAGGTCGGTGATGGGAGGACAGTTATGGGGACGGCGCGCCCGGCGCGGTAGGCTGGCGGCGGGAGAATCATCGCAGCTACCGACATCACCATGACCGCACCGCTGTCGCATATCCGCATCCTCGACCTGAGCCGCGTGCTCGCCGGCCCCTGGGCGACCCAGAACCTGGGCGACCTCGGCGCCGAGATCATCAAGGTGGAGAAACCCGGCGCCGGCGACGACACCCGCGGCTACGGGCCGCCCTTCACCCGCGGCGCCGATGGTCAGCCGACGACGGATGCGGTGTACTTCCTGACCACCAACCGCAACAAGAAGTCGATCGAGGTCGATATCGCGACGCCAGAGGGCCAGGACATCGTGCGCCGCCTGGCCGCCGTCAGCGACGTGGTGGTGGAGAACTACAAGGTCGGCACCCTGGCCCGCTATGGCCTGGCCTGGGACGACCTGCGGCAGGTCAACCCACGGCTGGTCTATGCCTCCATCACCGGCTTTGGCCAAGACGGCCCTTACGCATCGCGGCCCGGCTATGACCTGCTGTTCCAGGCCATGGCGGGGGTGATGAGCGTCACCGGCGAGCCCGACGGCGTGCCGGGCGGCGGGCCGCAGAAGGTGGGCATCGCGGTGGCCGACATGATGACCGGCATGTACACCGCGTTGGCCATCAGCGCGGCGCTGACGCATTGCGAGCGCACCGGCGAGGGCCAGCACATCGACATCGCGCTGATGGACACCATGGTGGCCTTCGCGTCCAACGCGGCGTTGTCCTGGCTGCATGCGGGTGTGGTGGCCGGGCGCTGGGGCACGGCCCATCCGCAGGTGGTGCCGTACCAGCGCTTCGAGACGGCCGACGGCCACCTGGTGCTGTGCATCGGCAGCGACAGCCAATGGGCCTCGTTCTGCCGCGCCGCCGGCCGCACCGACCTGGGCGGCGACCCGCGCTATGCCACCAACGCCGGACGCGTGCAGCACCGCGAGCCGCTGCTGGCGGCCTTGACCGCCGAGCTGAAGACCCGCAGCAAGCGCGACTGGCAGGCCCTGCTGGACGCCGCCAGCGTGCCCTGCGGGCCGATCAACAACCTGCGCGAGGTGTTCGAGGAGCCGCAGGTGCGCCACCGCGGCCTGCACATCGAGCTGCCGCATGCCGCCGCCGGCCAGGTGCCCGGGGTGGCCAGCCCGATGCGCCTGTCGGCGACGCCGGTGGACTACCGCCGCGGGCCGCCGCTGCTGGGCCAGCACACCGACGAGGTGCTGCGCGGCCTGCTGGGCCTGGGCGAAGCCGACATCGCCGCCCTGCGCGCCGCGGCGGTGATCTGAGGCCGCAGCCGGCGGCTACATCGGGTCCCAGGTGAACACGTCGCTGGACCGGTCCAGCGAGTGGAAGTGCGACTTCAGCATCGGCAGCGCGGCGTCGAGCACGCCCTCGGGCGTCCAGCCGTCGCCGTTGTGGGCGCTGCGCACCGGGCGCGGCTGGCTGAACAGGAAGATCTCGTTGTTGCGCACACCGAAGATCTGGCCCGAAACCTCCCGGGCCCGGTCCGAACCCAGCGCCACGACCAGCGGCGCGACGCGCTCGGGCACCAGCTTCTTCATGCGCTCGACGCGCAGTTGCTCCTCGGGCGTGTGGGCCGGGATGCTGTCGATCATGCGGGTCCAGGCGAAGGGCGCGACGGCGTTGCTGCGCACGCCGAACTTGGCCATGTCCAGCGCAATGCTCTTGGACAGCGCCGCGATGCCCAGCTTGGCGGCGCTGTAGTTGGCCTGGCCGAAATTGCCGATCAGGCCCGAGGTGCTGGTCATGTGCACGTAGCTGCCACTGCCCTGCGCCTTGAAGTGCGGTGCGGCGGCACGGCTGACGTTGAAGCTGCCCTTCAGGTGCACTGCGACAACCGCGTCGAAGTCGGACTCGCTCATGCGGTGGAACATCACGTCGCGCAGGATGCCGGCGTTGTTGACCACGATGTCGATGCGGCCGAAGGTCTCGACCGCGCTGGTCACCATGCGGTGCGCCGCGTTCCAGTCGGCCACCGAGCCACCATCGACGATGGCCTCGCCGCCGCCAGCGCGGATGGCGGCCACCACCTCCTGCGCCGGTTGCTCGCCGCTGGCCTGGCCGTC